>DASQMN010000077.1:0-6161 GCA_035645475.1 Nocardioidaceae bacterium | reverse complement strand
ATGCCTGCGAAGCGGCCAGCTCGCGGCAGAAGCCCACGTTGGTGGGCAGCCCCAGCAGCACTGTGTCGTCCAGCGCCCGCACCAGCGCCATCCGCGCTGAATCGCGGTCCGCTCCGTGCGCCACCACCTTGGCCAGCATCGGGTCGTAGGCGGTGCCGACCCGCTGGCCGGACTGCAGCGCCTCGTCGACGCGGGCCGACCGTGGCCAACGAACTAGCCCAGCCGTGCCGGCCTGAGGCAGGAAGCCGGCGTAGGGGTCCTCGGCGTAGATGCGTGCTTCAACGGCGTGGCCGGTGCAGCTGATGTCGTCCTGGCTGAGTGCCAATGGCTCCCCTGCGGCCACCCGAAGCTGCAGCGAGACCAGGTCCAGGCCGGTGACCGCCTCGGTGACCGGGTGCTCGACCTGCAGTCGGGTGTTCATCTCCAAGAAGTAGAACTCATCGTCGGAGACGAGGAACTCCACCGTGCCCGCACCGGTGTAGCCCACCGCGTGGGCGAGATCGACCGCCGCCTGCAACAGCCGGCGCCGCAAGGAGCCGGGCAGCGCCGGCGCCGGTGCCTCTTCCAGCACCTTCTGGTGTCGACGCTGCACCGAGCAGTCGCGCTCGTACAGATGCAGCACCGTGCCGTGCGTGTCGCCCATGACCTGCACCTCGACGTGGCGGCCCCGCTCGACGAACCGCTCCAGGAGCACGGTGTCGTCACCGAACGCAGCCGCTGCCTCGCGACGGGCGGACGCGACGGCCGCGGCCAGATCGGCGGGCTCGCGGACGATCCGCATGCCCTTGCCGCCACCTCCCGCAGCGGCCTTGACGAGCAGCGGGTACGGCACGGCCGGGTTCGCCATGTCTGCCAGCTCGTACGACGGCATCACCGGCACGCCGGCCCGCACGGCCACCTCGCGGGCGGCGTCCTTGCGGCCCATCAGCTCCATCACCGACGCCGACGGACCGATGAACACGAGGCCGGCGTCCGAGCAGGCCGCCGCGAACTCTGCCCGCTCGGACAGGAAGCCGTATCCCGGATGCACGGCGTCGGCGCCGGACTCGGCTGCGGCGCGCAACACCGCCTCGATGCTCAGGTACGACGCGCTCGCGGGAGTGGGACCGAGTCGCACGGCCACGTCGGCGGCCCGTACATGCGGCGCGTCGGCATCGGCGTCGGACCAGACCGCGACCGGGGTCAGCCCGGCCGACTGGACGGCGCGGATGACCCGCACCGCGATCTCGCCGCGGTTGGCGACGAGCACGGTGGAGAACGGTCGAACGACGGGCGCGTTCACATGCGGAAGACGCCGTAGGACGGGTCGGGCAGCGGCGCCCGTTCGCATGCGGAAAGGCCGAGCCCGAGGACCCGGCGGGTCTCGGCAGGGTCGATGACCCCGTCGTCCCACAGCCGAGCGGTGGCGTACCAGGGCGAACCCTGCCGCTCGTACTGCTCACGCACGGGCGCCTTGAACGCCTCCTCCTCCGCCGCGCTCCACGACTCACCGCGGTCGGCGATGCCGTCGCGACGCACCGTGGCCAGCACCGATGCTGCCTGCTCTCCGCCCATCACCGAGATGCGTGCGTTGGGCCACGTCCACAAGAAACGGGGGTCGTACGCCCGGCCGCACATGCCGTAGTTGCCGGCACCGAAGGAGCCGCCGATCACCACGGTGAACTTGGGCACCACCGAGCAGGCGACGGCGGTCACCAGCTTGGCGCCGTCCTTGGCGATGCCGCGGTTCTCGTACTCACGCCCGACCATGAAGCCGCTGATGTTCTGCAGGAACACCAGCGGGATGCCCCGCGCGTTGGCCAGCTGCACGAAGTGGGCGCCCTTGAGTGCCGACTCGGAGAAGAGGATGCCGTTGTTGGCGACGATCGCGACGTCGTAGCCCCAGATGCGCGCGAAGCCGCACACCAGCGTCTGCCCGTACAGCGCCTTGAACTCGTGCAGCCGCGAGCCGTCGACCACCCGGCGGATCACCTCGCGTACGTCGTACGGCTGGCGGACGTCGGCGGGCACCACGTCGAGCAGGCCGGCGGGGTCCTCCGCGGGCTCCTCGACCGGCCCGCGGGAGAGGCTCACCGGCCGCGTGGGGCCGCAGGCAGCCACGGCCGCACGAAGGACGTCGAGCGCCTGCGCGTCATCGTCTGCGAGGTGGTCGACGACGCCCGAGGTACGCGCGTGCACATCGCCGCCGCCGAGCTCCTCGGCGGTGACGACCTCACCGGTGGCCGCACGTACCAGCGGTGGGCCGGCGAGGAAGATCGTGCCCTGCTCGCGCACGATGACGCTCTCGTCGGACATGGCGGGTACGTAGGCTCCGCCGGCTGTACAAGAGCCGAGCACCGCCGCGAGCTGCGGGATGCCGCGAGCCGACATCTGCGCCTGGTTGAAGAAGATGCGCCCGAAGTGCTCCCTGTCGGGGAAGACCTCGTCCTGCATGGGCAGGTACGCCCCGCCGGAGTCGACGAGATAGAGGCACGGCAGCGCGTTCTCGGCGGCGACCGCCTGCGCGCGCAGGTGCTTCTTGACCGTCATCGGATAGTAGGTGCCGCCCTTGACGGTGGCGTCGTTGGCGACGATCACGCAGGTGCGCCCGGACACCTGGCCCACACCGGTGACGATGCCGGCACTGGGGACCGCGTCGTCGTACATGCCCGTTGCGGCCAGCGCGGACAGCTCGAGGAACGGGCTGCCGGGGTCGAGCAGCCGGTCGACCCGCTCCCGGACCAGCAGCTTGCCGCGCGTGACGTGCCGCTCCCGCGCCGCGGCCGAACCACCCTGGCGAGCCGCGGCCACCCTGTCGTGGAGCTCGCTGACCAGTGCCTGCATGGAGCCAGCGGTCGGCTCGGTGGACTGCGTCACTGCGCCAGCCACCCGCGTCACCTCCCGGCTCAGGCAGCGGGCACGGTCGGCCCCTCGCTGCCGCGACTCTAGCCACCCGGGCTGACAGGATGTTGCCGACCGACGTCCCCTGAAAGCGGGAGATCGTGACCCAGCCAGGCACCGCACCGCGCGTGGTGCTGCACATCGGGGCCATGAAGACCGGCACCAGCACGCTGCAGGCCGTCCTCTGCGAACACGCGAGCGCGCTGGCCGCGCAAGGGGTGTTCTTCCCCTGCGATCCGGACTGGTCCGTGCAGGTACGCGCGGTGCGGGACGCCCTGGATCTGAGAGTGCGCAAGCAGCGACCGGGTCGCTGGGCTGAGATGGCCCGCCGGCTGCGGACGCACGGCGGGCCCCTGGCGGTGCTGTCCATGGAGTTCCTGTCCTTCGCCGACCTCGACCACGCGCGCCGGGTCGTCGGCTCGCTGGCGCCGGCCGACGTGCATGTGGTGCTGACGTTGCGCGATCCGTCCCGGGTGCTCCCGTCGGCCTGGCAGGAGTGGACACAGAACCGCGGCAGCGCCTCGTGGACGGACTATCTCGCCACTGCGGAACGGCTGGCACCCGGTGGGTCCGACCCCTCCTCGAGCAGTCCGGCTGCGCGGGCGTACCGGCGGGTGCTCGACACCGACCGCATGCTCTCGGTGTGGGCGGGCGTTGTCGCCCCCG
The DNA here is from genome assembly GCA_035645475.1 of Nocardioidaceae bacterium. GTDB lineage: Bacteria > Actinomycetota > Actinomycetes > Propionibacteriales > Nocardioidaceae > DASQMN01. The sequence continues at coordinate 2,615 of DASQMN010000077.1, read as the reverse complement.
GTCGGCTGCACGTGGTCACGGTCCCGCCTCCGGACGCGCCGGCACGGCTGCTGTGGGAACGGTTCGCATCGGTGCTCGACATCGACGCGGCCGCGTACGAGCTACCGCCCAAAGGCGCCAACGAGTCGATCGACTACCACGCAGCCGAGCTGATGTGGCGGGTCAACGAGAGGGTCACCGATCTCAACTTCGTCGGCTACGACACCGTGGTCAAGAAGCAGCTGTGCAAGCAGGTGCTCGCTCAGCGCCCTGACCCCACACCGGTGCCGCTGCCCCAGACGGCGCGTCAGCTCGCCGTGCGCTGGGCCCGCCACACCGTTCACCTGGTCCAAGAGGCCGGGGCACACGTGGTCGGCGATCTGGCGGAGCTCGAGCCGGTGGCCAGCCGGTTCGCACCAGGCTCCGTCCCCGAGATAGACGAGCAAGCCATCGTCGCTGTAGCGCGTGACGCCCTTGCCGGGCTGGGCGAGCCGACAGCAGCAGCTCGTCTTCCGGAGGCCGATGTGGACGCCGCCGTCAGCGCCGTGGCAACACGCATCCACGTTCTCGCCGACAAGCCACCTGTCCCCGGGGACCAGTCGTCCGCCGACGTGCACAAGCCGCCCACGCCCGTGCAACCGGTTCGGGCGGTCGTGAGCGGTCTGTTACGGTCTTGGCGCGGTGGCCGACGGCCATCGTGACAACTGCACATCTCCTGCGCGGGAGGAAGCCGGTCGAAGTCCGGCACTGGCCCGCAGCCGTGGGCGGCCACTAGAGGTCGCAAGTCGGATCGACCTGCGTGGGAGGAGCGGCTCCGTCTGTCGAGGTCACAGGCCGGGGTCGACCTGCTCGGCGTGCTGCCGCGGAGGGTCGTCCGCCCTGGGACCGCTCCTGCGAAAGGCACCTCCTATGTCCCAGCGCGTTCTCCCGCGTCTCACCCGCGCCGCCGTGGCGGCCACCACCGTGGCACTTGCCGCGACCACCTTCGCCGCACCTGCTGTCGCCGGTGAACGCGAAGCGGACCGTTCCTCAGCCACTGGGTGGCTCGTCGGTGAGTTCGACGACGGCCGCTTCGTCGGAGACTTTGGCGCGGACTGGGGGCTGACGATCGACGGGCTGTTCGCCCTTGCGGCCGATCCGGACCGTACCCGCGCTGCCAAGCGGGTCGGGCGGGCCGTGCGCAACCACGTCGATGACTACACGGTCTACCAGGGCGACCGGGCCGCCGGAGCGACGGGCAAGGTGCTGCTGGCGGCGCGGGTCTTGGGCGCAGACCCCCGCAGCTTCGGCGGTCACGACGTGCGAGGCGACCTGCTGGGGCTGCTCGATCGAAGGGGCGCGGACCGTGGCCGCTTGAAGGACTCCGGCACCACGGACTTCTCCAACACGCTCGGCCAGGCGTACGGCGTCCTTGGGCTGTCCCGCAGCGGCGGCGTGCCCGCCTCCGCCGTCCACTTCCTGCTCGAGCAGCGCTGCTCCGAAGGCTACTTCCGGCTCGCCATGACCTCGGCCACGACCTGTAACGACGACAGCGCCTCCGCTGACGTGGACGCCACCGCTCTGGCCGTCCAGGCACTCGTCGCAGCCGACCGGCGCGGCGGCGTCTCGGTGCGCGACCGCCTGATCGAACGAAGCGGCGCCTGGCTGGCCCGTGCTCAGCGGCGCAGCGGTGGCTTCGGCGGCGGCGTAGCCACCGCCGCCACCAACACCAACAGCACGGGGGTGGCCGCACAGGCACTCTCGCTGACCGGCCATGACGCCGCCGTACGAGAAGCCGGCCAGTACGTCGCGAACATGCAGGTGGTGCGGGCTGACGCCCGGCGGCTGGCCGGTGACCGGGGAGCCATCGCCTACAACCGCGAAGGGCTGCGGCTGGCCCGACAGCAGGGCATCACCGCCGCGACGCGGGACCAGTTCCGCCGGTCCACGACCCAGGCGGTCTTCGCGCTGAAGCCCGCTCCGCTCGGCGGCCTCACGGTGCGGCGCTGACCGTGTCACGCGTGCTCGCTGTCGCGACCGCCACGGTCCTGACCCTGGGAGCGACCGGAGCTGGATCCTCAGCTGGGGCCATCTCTCCTGATGCCGGCGGCCGCACCACCGTCATCGGCCACAGCGCGACCTCGGCCGCCGCCGGCTTGAGCGTGTCTGCTCTGCTCCCAGCGGCCGCTGGCAGCGCCGGGTACTGCCCGACCAGCGCGGGCACGACCGTGGTCGTCGATTTCACCGACCTCGACATCGCCGGAGCTGACGTGGTGGTGCGGTGCGCGACGGGGTCGCCCTCGACGGGGCTGGCTGCGCTGAAGCAGGCCGGCTTCCAGACAGCGGGCACGGTCGAGGAGGGTCCACTCTTCGTGTGTCGGATCTCCGGTCTTCCGTCGGCCGATGACCCGCTTCCGATCCCCGGCGACCCCGACTACAGCGAGCAGTGCGCGCGTACGCCACCGTTCGAAGCGCATTGGCACTACTTCGTCGCACCCAACGGCGGCGCCTGGCAGGAAAGCGGTCTCGGGGCGGCGTCACACACGCCGATCCCGGGCGGCTTCGAGGGGTGGTCGTTCCAGCTCAACCGTTCGCCGAACATTCCGCCGAGGGTCGACCCTGAGCGCCCTGGCTCGGGCGGTGGCGGTGGCGGCTCG
>DASQMN010000076.1:0-2422 GCA_035645475.1 Nocardioidaceae bacterium | reverse complement strand
TACGTCGCCGACGTACTCCCCGACCGGGCGGCCAAGATCTCGCAGGCGTTCACCCGGGTCGACGACGACGCGATCGTCTACTGAGGTCGGCCGGCCTCAGCGACGGAGCAGACCCCGAGCGATGACAAGGCGCTGTACCTGGTTGGTGCCCTCGAATATCTGGGTCACCTTCGCCTCCCGCAGGTACCGCTCGACCGGGAAGTCGCGCGTGTAGCCGTAGCCGCCGAGCACCTGCACCGCATCCGTGGTCACCTGCATGGCCGCGTCGCTGGCGACCAGCTTGGCGACGGACGCCTCATGCGAGTACGGCCGGCCGGCGTCGCGTAGCCGGGCCGCGTGCAGGTACGCCGCGCGGGCCGAGCCGGTCGCGGCGGCCATGTCGGCCAGCAGGAACTGCAGCCCCTGGAACTCGCCGATGGCCTGGCCGAACTGGCGACGCTCCCCCGCGTACGCGATGGCGGCGTCGAGTGCGGCCTGCGCCAACCCGGTCGCGCAGGCAGCGATACCGAGGCGACCGCCGTCGAGGGCGGACAGGGCGATGTGCATACCGCGTCCCTCGTCGCCGATGCGTGCCGACACAGGCACCCGAACGCCCTCGAGGACGACCTGGGTCGTGGTCGAGCCGGTCAGCCCCATCTTGCGCTCGGGCGACCCGAAGGACAGGCCGTCGATGCCCGCCGGCACGTGGAAGCAGCTGATGCCGCTGCTGCGCTCGGTCGACGTACGCGCGAACACCAGATAGAAGTCGGCCTGCGAGCCGTGAGTGATCCACGCCTTCGTGCCGGTGAGGACGTACTCGTCGCCGTGCCGCACTGCCTTCGCGGCCATGCCCGCGACGTCGGAGCCGGCCTGGGCCTCGCTCAGGCAGTACGCGCCGAGCTGCTCGCCGCCCAGCATGTCCGGCAGCAGCGCCCGCTGCTGCCCGGGCGTGGCATGCCGCGCTACCGCACCCGCTGCCAGCGCGTGCACGCTGACACCCACCCCGACACTCATCCAAGCCGCGGCCAGCTCCTCCAGCACCTGGAGGTACACCTCGTACGGCTGTCCACCGCCGCCGTGCTCCTCGTCGAACGGCAGCGCAAGCAGTCCGGTGCGGCCCAGGAGCGAGAACACGTCGCGCGGGAACCGTTCACCGGCCTCGTCGTCCGCCGCGCGGGGAGCGAGCTGCTCCGCGGCGATCTCACGCACGAGGCCGAGCAGGTCGTACGCCTCGGGAGACGGCAGGAGGCGTTCGACAGGCATTTCGGGACCTCGACGAGTCGGTGGGCGGGCTGACCTGACGCTACCGGCGGGTCAGCAGGGACGCTCGAGGTGTTCCGTGGGCGGCTTGGCCTGGCTGGCACTCAGTCCGCGGCGCGGAACACCGTGTCGTCGAGTGACTCGATCAGCTCATTGAGCGAGTTGAAGACCTGGTCGGCGCCGGCCTCCTCCAGCTCACCGACCGAGAACCCGCCCGTACGCACGGCGATGGTCGGCAGGTCCAGCTTCTTGGCGGCGACGAAGTCCCACGTCGAGTCGCCGAGGGCGACGCCACGGGCTCCCTCGACCTTCTCCACAGCGACCGCCATCAGGTCCGGAGCCGGCTTCGTGGCCTCCACGTCGCCGGACGTCGTCCACGCCTCGGCGTACTGACGGCCGTCGATCAGGTCAAGGAAGTGCTCGACGTGCTGGGGCTGGCCCGAGCTGGCCAGCACCACCTTGAAACCGCGGGACCGCAGCTGCTCGAGCAGCACCGTCGCGCCGTCGAAGGGCTTGACCTCACCCAGCATGGGGTCGAACTCCTCGACCCACGCGTCGCGCAGATCGTCGCCGTGCTTCTCCTCGACCTGCTCGCCGGCCAACGCCTCGACGAGCTGGTCACCGCCCATGCCGATGGCGCGGTGGATGCGCCAGATCGGCAGCGTGACTCCGAACCGGTCGAAGGCCCGGAACCAGGCAAGGGCGTGCTGGTAGTTGGTGTCGACGAGAGTGCCGTCGACGTCGAGCACTGCGGTGTCAGGCACGGGTGTTCTCCTCAGGAGGTCGGGGCCGTGCCGTACCCCTCGCGTGGCCGCCTAAGCGGCGGTGGGGCACCGAGCACAGCAGCTGTGTCGAGTACCACGTCGAGCGGGTCGACGAGCGTCCCACCGCAGTCGGTGGTCCAGCGGTTGTCGAAGGCGACGAGCACCGGCTGTCCGGCGTCGCCGGCGAGGATCCGCCCGGCGTACAGCGTGTCGTCGGTCAGGGGCACTGCCCGGGCGGTGTCGTACGGCCCGGTCGGATGCACGTCGGCGACGAGCCAGTGGCCACCCGTGGCCCCGGCGTCGCGGCGGGACGGCGCCAGCTCACCGTGCAAGCAGGAGAACACCAGGCACCAGCGGCCGTCGACCTCGACCACCTGTGGCACCTCGAGGTGCCCGAAACCGCTCCCGGGGGAGCTCAG
>DASQMN010000075.1:0-6171 GCA_035645475.1 Nocardioidaceae bacterium | reverse complement strand
CTACGACTTCCTCCCCGCCGCGACACTCACCCGCTACTGCGGCTCCAGCCTTCAGACGACACGCATGGCCATGCATGCCATCCGCGCCGGCGAGGCCGATGTGTACGTGTCCGCAGGAGTGGAGTCGGTGAGCAGCTTCGCCGCCGGCAACAGCGACACCTGGCCAGACACACGCAACCCGGTCTTCGCCGACTCCGTACAACGCACCGAGACCGCCGCCCAAGGTGGGCAGACCTGGCACGACCCGCGTGACGACGGCGCCCTCCCGGACATCTACATGGCGATGGGACAGACCGCGGAGAACCTGGCTCAGATCAAGGGAGTCACCCGGGAGGATCAGGACGCGTTCGGCGTGCGCAGCCAGAACCTCGCCGAGAAGGCCATCGCCGACGGGTTCTGGGCGCGCGACATCACACCCGTCACGTTGCCGGACGGCAGCACCGTTGACAGCGATGACGGCCCACGCGCCGGTGTGACCCTCGAGGGGGTTTCCGAGCTGAAGCCGGTGTTCCGCCCGGACGGCACGGTCACCGCCGGCAACTGCTGCCCGCTGAACGACGGCGCGGCTGCCGTTGTCGTCATGAGTGACAGCAAGGCCCGCGAGCTGGGGCTCACCCCGCTGGCGCGCATCGTCTCCACCGGCGTCACCGCCTTGTCGCCGGAGATCATGGGGCTCGGCCCGGTCGGGGCGACCCAGTCGGCGCTCGCCCGTGCCGGGATGAGCATCGACGACATCGACCTGGTCGAGATCAACGAGGCGTTCGCCGCGCAGGTGATCCCCTCGGCTCGAGATCTGGGCATCGACGAGGACAAGCTCAACATCAACGGCGGTGCCATCGCGGTCGGTCACCCGTTCGGCATGACGGGGGCGCGCATCACGTCCACGCTCATCAACTCGTTGCAGCACCACGACAAGCAGATCGGTTTGGAGACCATGTGCGTCGGCGGTGGCCAAGGCATGGCGATGGTGCTCGAGCGGCTCAGCTGAGTCGACCCGCCGCCACGGCCGGCGCCGGCAGAGCCCGTGGCGCGGGCGGCCGGTCGGTGAGCCGGTGCCAATTGGGGCCAGCGTCGAGCGGGAGCGGCGGTACGGCAGGATCGGGCGGGTGCGTCACGTCTATCAGTGCCCGCTGAGGTGGGCCGACATGGACGCTCTGGGACACGTCAACAACGTTCGCTACGTCGACTACCTGCAAGAGGCCCGCGCCGACATGCTCGCGGTGCACACCGGTACGACTGCCGGCGACGACCTCACCGAGGGGGTCGTGGTCGTGCAGCACGACCTGGAGTTCGTCGCGCCACTGGTCTTCCGGGCCGCCCCGGTGCGCATCGAGACGTGGGCTACCCAGATCCGCGCAGCCTCGTTCACCCTCGCCTACGAGATCCTCGACGTGGACGCCGACGGGAGCCGTCACGTCTACACCCGCGCCACGACGCTGCTGTCGCCGTACGTCTTCACCACCGAGCGCCCCCGGCGGCTGACGGCGCAGGAGCGCGCCGTGCTCGAGCAGTTCCGCGGCACGGACTACTCATGAGCGCACACCGCTACGAGCTGCGCGTGCGCTGGTCCGACGTCGACGCCTACGGCCATGTCAACAACGTCGTGTACTTCGAGTACTTCCAGGAGGCTCGCATCAGCTTCCTCGCCGAGCTGAGCGGCACCACGGACGCCATGTCGCTGGCGAACGGCTTCGTGCTCGCGCGGCTGGTGGTCGACTACCGCCGTCCGATCCGCTTCCGCTCCACTCCGTACGAGATCCGCACGTGGCCGACTCGGCTGGGCCGCTCCTCGTTCGACCTGCAGGCCACCATCCATGACGGCGACGAGCTGCTGGCCAAGTCCGCTGCGGTGATTGTCGGGTACGACGGCACAGCGCTTCGGGCCCGCCCTCTCGCCGACAACGAGCGCGTTGGCATCGAAGCGCACCTACCCCCCGGGGCCTGACGCCTCAGGCCTCCGGCACGACCTCGGCCAGCGGGTCGTGGCTGTTGACCATGTGCAGCGAGGCCCGCTCGACGTACGTCCACAGCTCGGCGTAGTGAGCCGGATCCATACCCGCCTCGTCCATGGCGGCGCGGAAGTGCCGCAGCCAGTGCTCTCGGCCCTGCATGGTCACCGCGAAGGGGGCGTGCCGCATACGCAGCCGCGGGTGGCCCTGCACCTGCGAGTACGTGGTCGGCCCACCCCAGTACTGCTCGAGGAACGCCATGAAGCGCCAGCGTGCCCCGGTGAGGTCCTCCTCGGGATACAGCGGGCGTAGCACCGGGTCATCGGCCACGCCGTCGTAGAAGCGGCCGACGAGACGCTCGAAGAAGGCGTGTCCGCCCACCGCGTCGTAGAAGGTCTGCTCTTCGGTCTGCGACGTCGTCACGCCTCCATGGTGTCCTACCGGCCACCGAAGTCACGAACCGCTGCCGGGTTCAGCCCTCGGCGGACGTACGAGGGCCGTCGGCGATGGCCCCGCGGTTCACCGGCACACCGGCGAGCTCCAGCTCCTCGGCAGCATGGGCCACGTTGCGCTGCATCCCGCCGAAGATGACGCCGTGGAATGGCTTGATGCCGAGCCAGTAGGCGTGGCCGAAGAAGCCCCTGGGATGGAACAGAGCCCGTTGGGAGAAGGTGGTGTCGCCGTCCGCTGAGGCACCCACGTGGAGCTCGAGCCACGCCAGCCCGGGCAGGCGCATCTCGGCTCGGAGCCGCAGCATCCGTCCTTCCTCGATCTCCTCCACCCGCCACCAGTCCAGGGCGTCACCCACCACGAGGTCGTCCGGGTCACGCCGGCCCCGGCGAAGGCCCGGCCCGCCCGTCAGCCGGTCGATGACGCCACGCACGCGCCAGGCCACACCGAGGGAGTACCAGCCGCGATCGCCTCCGATGCCCTCGACCACCTTCCACAGAGCCTCCGGCGATGCATCGACCACCCTCTTGCGCTCGTCGACGTACAGGTCGCCACCGGCCCAGTCGGGGTCGGAGGGCAGCGGGTCGCTCGGTGCCCCAGCGGTGCTGGCCGACGACCACCGGGTCGGCACCTGCAGCTTCTGAATGCGGGCGAGCGCCAGCTCGACCGCACGCTCGAACCCGATCAGGCCCTCCGGCGGGTCGGGCACGTACGCGGCGATGTCGTGCTCGACGCAAACTGCGTCGTGCTTGAGCGACTCGACCAGCGGTTTCGCGAGCGAGCCTGGCACGGGTGTGATGACGCCCACCCAGTGGCTCGAGAGCGTCGGTGTCAGCACGGGCACCGGCAGGATCTGCCGCCGCCGCAGGCCCCGGATGGCAGCGAAACGCTGCATCATCTCGCGATAGCTGAGGACGTCCGGGCCGCCCACGTCGAACGAGCGGTTGACGTCCATCGGCAGGGTGGCGCAGCCAGCCAGGTAGCGCAGGACGTCGCGGATCGCGATGGGCTGCACACGGCTGTCCACCCAGCGCGGGGTCACCATCAGCGGCAGCCGCTCGGTCAGGTACCGGAGCATCTCGAACGAGGCGGACCCCGATCCCAGCACGATCGCGGCGCGCAGGTAGGCGCTGGGTACGCCGCTGTCCAGGAACAGCCGGCCGACGGCGTCCCGGGAAGCCAGGTGCGTGGACAGCCCACCGTCGTCGGGCGGGTTCAGCCCACCGAGATAGATGATCCGCCGGACGCCTGCCTTCTCGGCCGCCTCGGCGACGGTCCGCGCCATGTCGAGCTCGGTGCGCGCGAAGTCCCCGCCCGAGCCGATCGAGTGCAGCAGGTAGTAGATGACGTCGACGTCCTTGACCGCCTCCTGCACTGCGACAGCGTCGGAGGCATCTGCCTCGGCAACCTCCACGCTGCTCGCCCAAGCGTGTCCAGCCGTGCGTCGCTGGTCGCGGACCATGACCCGGACCGTGTGCTTGGCGTCGAGCAGCTCGGGGACGAGCCGACCACCGATGTAGCCGGTGGCCCCCGTCACCAGGCAGCGCAGCGGTGGGTCCATGGACGTGGGGGAGTCGGTCACCTGCTCGAGTCTGCCCCCCTCCCGGTTCCTTCGCCGGTGGAACGCCCTCAAGCCTTGGGGGTGGCGACGCGCGTCTCGGTGTCGGCGCCTGGGTCCTCGCTCTTTTGCCACACGACCTGTTGCGGGAGCTGGATTTCGATGCCCAGCTGCTCGAAGCGCTCCACCACCAGCTCTCGCATTGCCCGGGCGACCTCCCACTGCTCCATCGGGGCGGTCTTGAGCACGACCCGCACGACGATGCGGTCGGGGTCCAGGCGCTCGACGCCCCACACCTCCGGCTCCTCCAAGATCTTGTCGCTGTACTCGGGGTCCTCCCACATCAGGTGGGCGATCTCCGCCAGCACGGCACGCACCCGGTCCAGGTTCTCGGTGTAGGCCACGCTGATGTCCAAGACGGTGCGGGCCCAGTTCTGGCTCATGTTGCCGACACGGGTGATCGACCCGTTGGGCATGTACCAGACAGTGCCGTTGACGTCGCGCAGACGGGTGACTCGCAGCCCCACTGCTTCGACGGTGCCGGACACCTCGGCGTCCAGGCTGACGACGTCGCCCACTCCGTACTGGTCCTCCATGATCATGAACATCCCCGACAGGAAGTCCTTGACCAGGCTCTGCGCGCCGAAGCCGAGCGCGACACCGACGATGCCGGCGCTGGCGATGAGCGGCGCGATGTTGTAACCGACCCGGTCGATGACCATGAAGGCCACGATCGAGAAGACGGCGCCGGTGGTGATGCTTTTCAGCAGCGACCCCATCGTGTTGACGCGTTGCTCGCGCCGTTCGAGGGCGATGGCGCTGCGCTCCTCCAGCGGCTCAACTGCCCGGCCGCGCGAGAACGCCTGTGGCAGCAGGGTCGGGACCGTTCCCGAGGCAGCCTGGACGGTGATCCGGTTGATGACCCGGAACAACAGCCAGCGGAACACCACACCCAGGACGAGGATGCCGAGGATCGCCAGCGGCGTCGCGACCACCCAGTCGACGACGTTGGCGGCTGTGGGGTTGCCGGTGACGTCGTACACGACCTGGCACAGATCGTTGGTCTCGTCCTCCCAGCAGTCTTCGACCTCGGTCGGGAGGACGGCATAGGACACGGCAGACGGCGACACGGGCAAGCAGATCCTTCAGACAGGCGGGGCGTCGGCCCGACGGTACGGACCAGCCGCCGGAGAGCTCAACTCAGCGGTCGCCGGGAAGGGCCAGCCCGGTCGCCCAGGCGCAGAACGACAACGTGTCGGCCGCCAGGTCGACCGAGCGGGATACAGCACGCGCGCCGTGCCCGGCATCGGACTCCAGGCGCAGCAGCACCGGTGCTCTCGCCGGGTCGGACGTGGTGGCGGCCTGCAGCGCCGCGGCCATCTTGCGGGCGTGCAGCGGGTCGACCCGCGTGTCGGACCCGAACACGGTGAAGAGCACCGCCGGGTAGGCCGTGCCGGCGCGCACCCGGTGGTACGGCGAGTATGTGAGCAGCCAGCGCAGCTGCTCGGGATCGGCCGCGGTGCCGTACTCGTCAGTCCACAGCCGCCCGAGCCCGTGCTCCTCGTAGCGCACCATGTCCAGCAGCGGCGCCGAGCACACCACGGCACGAAAGAGGTCGGGTCGCTGGGTGAGCGCGGCACCTACCAGCAGGCCACCGTTGGACCCGCCGGAGATCGCCAGCAGGTCCGGGCGGGTCAGTCCCTCGTCGACGAGGTACTCGGCTGCAGCGGTGAAGTCGTCGAAGACCCGTTGCTTGCCGCCGCGGATGCCGGCGCGATGCCAGTCCTCGCCCTCCTCGCCGCCGCCGCGAAGATTGGCGATCGCATAGACGCCACCCGCTTCCACCCACGCCAGGATGGTCGCCGCGTAGGCCGGGGTGAGGGACAGGCCGAAGCCGCCGTACCCGTAGAGGATCGTCGGCCTCGGCGACTGGCCGGCCTCGGTCCGCGACACCACGAACATCCGCACCGATGTCCCGTCGTGGGACAGGTACTCGACCTGCCGGGCCGCGATGCCGGCCGGCGCCGGCACCTCTCCGGGAGCCGTCGCCCACACCTCGGTGGTCCCGGTCGCGGCGTCATGCGTGAGCACGGTGGCGGGTGTGATGTGGTCGGTGTAGCTCACCCACACCTCGCTGCCGCCCTCGGGCCGGGTGGACAGCCCTCCGGTGCTGCCGAGCCCTGGCAGGGGAACCGTGCTGATCTCGGTGCCGTC
>DASQMN010000074.1:0-2078 GCA_035645475.1 Nocardioidaceae bacterium | reverse complement strand
ACCGCGGATCAGCCGCGCCAGGCTCATCCAGCCGAAGAAGGTCAGGATGCCGATCAACGCATAGAACTGCGCCTTGTCGAGCGCATCGGCCTGGTCGGCATAGCGACTGACCACGATCGGTGCGAGCGTCAGCGCACCGAGCAGGAAGGGAAAGGAGAGGAACAGGTCGATTACGAAGCTGATCACCCGGTCCAGCCATCCCCGTGAGAAGCCGGCGAGCAGACCGACCACGATCCCGATGACCGTGGTGGTGGTGGTGGCGATCGAGGCCACCAGCAGCGAGGTGCGCGAGCCGTACAGCCACTCGGCCAACAGGTCGTTGCCGGTGTTGGGCTCGATACCGAACGGATGCGAGGCCGCGAAGCCCTGCTCGGGCGGGCCGACGATGCCGTAGCCGGTGTAGATGTTGAGGTCCTTGCTCGGCTGCCCTGAGCGCAGCTCGACCCCGAAGAGGTTGCAGATGACGGGGGCGAGGATCGCGACGACGACGAACGCGGTAACGGTGAACATGGAGACGAGCGCCACCTTGTCGGCGCGCAGCCGGTCCATCGCGATGCGCAGCGGCGAGCGACTTTCCAGCGCATTGCCGTCAGCGTCTCGACCGAGCTCCTGGCCGCCACCCTCCGGCGTTTCGTCCCCACCGACGGCACGAGCGACGGTTTCGCTCTGCACCGGCGGCAGCGACATCGTCACCTCGTCGTGATCGATTGGAGCAACCGGTTCTGCACAGCCGGCTGGCCGCAGCTTCCTGCCACGGTGGCTCGGACTGTAGACGACCTCGGGGCGAGGGTCGGCCACCTAACGGTAACGATCCTGCAACCGCTAGTGCGGCAGGCCGCAGATGCTCCGGCGCACCGGCCCCGCCTCCATCAATGCTTCTCAGGGGGAACGCTGTTGCCCTTGGCAGGCGCGGCGTCGACTCCGGCCTCGCGTCGTTGGGCCGCGGTGATCGGCGCCGGCGCTGAGGTGAGCGGGTCGTAGCCGCCACCGGTCTTCGGGAACGCGATGACGTCGCGAATCGAGTCGGTGCCCGACAGCAGGGCGCAGAGGCGGTCCCAACCGAAGGCGATCCCTCCGTGCGGCGGCGCGCCGTAGGAGAAGGCGTCGAGCAGGAATCCGAACTTCTCCCGCGCGTCCTCCTGGCTGAGGCCCATCACCGCGAAAACCCGTTCCTGGACCTCACGGCGGTGGATACGGATCGACCCGCCGCCGATCTCGTTGCCGTTGCAGACGATGTCGTAGGCATACGCCAGCGCGCTGCCGGGGTCGGTGTCGAAGCTGTCGAGGCTCTCCGGCTTGGGTGAGGTGAAGGCGTGGTGCACCGCGGTCCACGCGCCTGAGCCGACCGCCACGTCGTCGGTCTCGGAGGTGGGCTCGAACAGGGGGGCGTCGACGACCCACAGAAGTGACCAGGCCGACGCGTCCACCAGACCGAGCCGGTGTCCGATCTCGACGCGGGCGGCGCCCAGCAGAGCACGTGACGAGCGGGGCTGCCCCGCGCCGAAGAACACGCAGTCGCCGGGTGACGCGCCGACGTGCTCGGCCAGCCCGTCCCGCTCGGAGTCGGAGAGGTTCTTGGCCACCGGACCGGTGAGCTCACCGTCGGCTCCGACGAGCACGTAGGCCAACCCCTTGGCTCCGCGCTGCTTGGCCCACTCCTGCCACGCGTCGAGCTGTCGCCGCGGCTGGTCCGCACCGCCTGGCATGACGACGGCGCCGACGTAGGGCGCCTGGAAGACCCGGAACGGCGTCTGCGAGAAGTACTCGGTGCACTCGGTGAGCTCCAGCCCGAAGCGCAGGTCCGGCTTGTCCGTTCCGAACCGCTGCATGGCCTCCGCGTAGATCATGCGCGGGATCGGCAGCGCAACCTCGTGTCCGATGAGGCGCCACACCGCGACGAGCACCTCCTCCGCCAGCGCGATGACGTCGTCCTGGTCGACGAAGCTCATCTCGACGTCGAGCTGGGTGAACTCCGGCTGACGGTCGGCACGGAAGTCCTCGTCGCGGTAGCAGCGCGCGATCTGGAAGTAGCGCTCCAGCCCACCGACCATCAGCAGCTGCTTGAAGAGCTGTGGGCT
>DASQMN010000073.1:0-3319 GCA_035645475.1 Nocardioidaceae bacterium | reverse complement strand
TGGATGCGGTGAGACCCTGACCGTGGCGGACGATGGTCACCAGCTCGTCCATCAGCCGCTCGACGAGAGCGGCCTCAGCCGGGGAGCCGCTGACGGTGACGGTGTTCCCGCGGGAGTGGATGTCGGCGGCGAACTCACGCTCGATGATCTTGAGGAACTCGTCCCCTGGTCCGAGCACCGACACCATGGGCACGCTGGCCGGAATGGTGATCGTGTGCTGGGTGGGTGCTGACGTGGTGATCGTTGACTCGGCCATCGGCGCCCCGCGGGGCTGTCCTCCAGGGTGAGTACGGGCGGCGTGCCCGTCCATGGTACGGCCGGTGCGCTCGTCAGCCCCGGCCCTCTGCCGGTCTCAGCCCGGCGGCAGAGTGAGACGCCTGCCGGCGAGGACGTGCGCGTGCGCGTGGAAGACGCTCTGGCCGGCCTCCGCACCGGTGAAGAACATCAGCACATACGCGTCGGGGTACCCCTCTTGCTCGGCGACGACCTGGCACTGGGTGAGCACCTCGGCCGCGGCCTCCGGCAGCGCGGCGGCCAAGGCGGCGGCGGTGCGGTGGTGCGTCGTCGGCACGACGAGCACGTGCGTCGGCGCCTGCGGGTTGATGTCGCGGAATGCCAGCGTGTGCTCGCTGCGCGCGACCACGTCGGCGGGGATGTCGCCGGCCACGATCGAGCAGAACAGGCAGTCGGGATCGCGCGTCTCATCCATCGCCGCATCCTCGCAGGCCGGAGCGGCGGACGACCTGCTGGCGTGCTGCGATGCCCTGACTGGACGGATCTATCGACATCCGGGTCGCTATCGCAGCCGGAATGTCGATAGATCGGCCGGCCTGGCCCGCGACACGCCAGTCACCAGGTAAACCGCTCGAGCGCCTCGCGCGTCCTGGGAGTGTGACCACGAGCGTGAGCGCGACGAGGCCGGGAGGTCGAGTGGCCGGCTGGGACGCCGACGAGGCCCTGACCCGGCTGTACGCCGAGCACTGGGTCGGCCTGGTACGTCTCGGCACGTTGCTGCTGCGCGACTCCGGTCAGGCCGAGGAGGTCGTGCAGGACGCCTTCGTCGCCATGCACGGCCGGTGGGGCCGGCTGCGCGAGCCGGGCAAGGCGCTGGCGTACCTGCGCCGCAGCGTCGTCAACGGCTGCCGCTCAGCACAGCGGCACCGAACCGTGGTCGACCGCCACCGGCCCGATCAGCCGGGTGATGTCGAGAGCGCGGAGGCGGCCGTGCTGGTACGCGAGCGCCGGCAGGGTGTCGCCGACGCGCTCGCGGGCCTGCCCCGACGCCAGCGGGAGGTGCTGGTGCTCCGGTACTACGCCGACCTCAGCGAGGCCGACATCGCCGCGACGCTCGGCATCAGCCGCGGCGCGGTCAAGAGCCACAGCTCACGCGGCGTCGCTGCGCTGCGTACGACCTGGGAGGCAGACGCATGACCGACTTCGAGGACCGGCTGCGGGACAGGATGCGGGCAGAGGTGTCCGGTGTGCGGCCCGAGGAGCGCCTGGCTGCCATCCGCCGACGTACGGAGCAGGGCACGCGGTCGACGTGGTGGGTGCCGATGGCCTCGGGTCTGGCTGCGCTGGGTCTGGTGGCCGCGGCGGTCGTCGGGGTGGCCCAGTGGCGAGACGTCACCCCGCCAGGGCCGGCGGCCGGGCCCACAGCTCAAACACCAGAGCAGCCCACGGAGCAGGCGACGACCATCGAGGAGCGGCTCGTCACCGTCTGGGTCCTCCGCGATGGCGGCGGCGTGCCTGCCGACACGCGGACTGGGGTCGGCCCCTCTGACGCGGTGCTGGTACCCCTGGCCCTGCCGTCGAACAGGACCGAGCCTGGCCTCGACGCCGTGCGTGCGCTGCTCGGCTATCACGCACCGAAAGGGCAGTTCAACGTGTGGGCAGACGGCATCGGCGAAGGTCTCGACCTCGAGGTCCGATCGGTTGAGCACGAGGACGGAGTCGTGACGGTCGACTTCCGTGGGCCGGTCGCCGACCCGTGGCCAGCGGCTGACATCGCCTGGGCCGTCGACATCGAACTCTTCGCTCAACAACTCGTCCGCACCGTCCAGGAGGCACTCGAGACCGATGATCCGGTGCTGGTGACGCAAGACGGTAGGCGTGTGAGCTCGGTGATCACGGCTTCGGTCGTACAGCCGATCCAAGCCGACGACGACTTCCTGCCGAGTGTCTATGTCAGGCATCCAGGGAGCAACACGGTCTTCGCCGGGGACCCCACCTCGTTCACGGTCACCGGCGAGTCCAACACTTTCGAGGGGACCGTCAACTGGCGCATACGCCAGGGCGACGACGTCGTCAGCAAGGGCTACGCGATGGGGGGCAGCTACGGCGAGTGGAAGCGCTTCAGCTTCGACGTCGACCTGCCGCCGGGCAGGTACACCGTCGAGGTGTTCGAGGTCAGCGCCAAGGACGGCAGTCGGCTGTCTCTCAACACCATCAAGGTGACCATCGATTGATTGCGGCGAAACGTGAGGTCACACCGACGACCGGCGCCCCTCGCACTGTCGTGTGCGACGACGGGGGCCAGTCAGCACGGAACCTTCGCCGACTGGTGCCAGATCGGCCGGTCCCGGCAGGATGGTGGCCGAACAGGCACCACTCGATGAGCAGCCACCCCGAGATGGCACCACTCGACGCAACGTCAGCCCAACGCGGCACCACTCGACGCCACTCGGCGCCGAACAGTCAGGCCCAGCGGGGAGTCCGCGACAACAATGCCGCCGCTCCCACCACCCCAGCGGTGGACGTACGCAGCACCGTCGGTCCGAGCCGGGCCACGACAGCACCCGCGTCAGCGAAGCGGGTCAGCTCTGCAGGATCGACGCCTCCCTCGGGGCCAACCACCAGCACCACGTCCCCGGACGGCGGAACAGCCACCGACGACAGCGGCACCTCCGCCGACTCGTGCAGCACCACACCAGGCGCTGCCGAACCCAGCAGCGATGCCACGTCGGCGGTCGTCGCCAGCGGCCGCACGTCCACGAACCGTGAACGCCGGGACTGCTTCGCGGCCTCGCGTGCCGTCGTACGCCAGCGGCGCAGCCCCCGCTCGGCCCGCTCCCCGCGCCACACCGTCACGCTGCGAGCAGCGGCCCACGGCACGATGACGTCGACCCCGACCTCGGTCAGCATCTCGACGGCAAGCTCGGACCGGTCGCCCTTGGCGAGGGCCTGCACCACCACCAGGCGCGGCGACACCACCGGCTCGACGAACACCGACACGACCGAGACGTCGATGCCGGCACCGTCCGCCCCGACGACCATCCCGACCAGACGGGAGCCTTGCCCGTCGACCAGCTCGACCTCT
>DASQMN010000072.1:0-2783 GCA_035645475.1 Nocardioidaceae bacterium | reverse complement strand
CCCGACCCATCACCGAAGCTCCCGCTTGCTCGCTTCGCCTTCCTGGCGTCCTGAGCGCCCTCCGCATGCGGGGCCTGAAGTAGCAGGAGCACTCGACGGCTGGCGCAGCGTCGGCCACGAGCGACGTCATCGCTGCTTTCTGCCCGGGACACATCTGCGCTGGTGAGGGCACAAACACGCAGTGCCGAGCGTTACATATCCACGAAGGGCGAAGAAGGCCGAGCCGTCGGTAGGCTGGAGCCAGACGCCCTACCTCGGGCCCCTCTTGGAGGAACCATGCGAAGCAGCAACCCGGTGTTCGCCCGCAGCGACGAATTCAGCGGGCGCAGCGCCTACAGCAACCAGACCTACCCCGGTGCCGGCACCTACGCCGGCTACGGAGCCCCGTCGACCTGGTCGACCGGCAGTTCGACCGACGCCGGCTCCGGCGGCTCCTACGGCCAGCCCGGCTATGGCGCCCCGACCGGCCAGGTCTACCAGGGCCGGATGACGATCGACTCGGTCGTGCAAAAGACCGCCTTCACGTTGGTCGTGCTCGTCGCGTCGGCGGCGGCCACGTGGATCCTCACCCCCGCCGTCTCCGAGGAGACAGCGGGTGCAGTGCTGGGTCTCGCGGGTATGGCTGCGTTGATCGGCTTCGGGCTGGCCATGGTCACCTCGTTCAAGCGCGTCATCAGCCCAGCGCTGGTCCTGGCGTACGCAGCCGTCGAAGGCGTCTTCATCGGTGGCTTCTCGAAGTACTTCGAGACCGCGTACGACGGCATCATCTTCAGCGCTGTGCTCGGCACGCTGGCCGCCTTCGTCGGCACGCTCGCGGCCTACAAGGTGCTCGACATCCAGGTCACCGCAAAGTTCCGGCGTGGAGTCATCGCTGCCCTCATCGGTTTCGTCGCCGTCTCGCTGCTCAACTTGGTCGCGAGCTTCTTCGGCTTCGGTGCCGGCGTCAACGGCTTCGGGATGATGGGCCTTATCTTCAGCGTGCTCGGCGTCGTGCTTGGCGTGCTCATGCTGATCCTCGACTTCGACTACGTCGAGAAGGGTGTGGCCGCCGGACTCCCGGAGCGCGAGTCGTGGCGTGCGGCGTTCGGCCTCACCGTCACTCTCATTTGGATCTACATCGAGATCCTGCGCATCCTCGTGATCCTGCGCGGCAGCGACTGAGTCCCGGTCAACATCCGGGCGGCCTTGATTCCTGCGGGGATCGGGGCCGCTTCGCGTTGTGGCACGTCCGCCCGTTCCGGCCTTGAGCGTGACGTATCTACCACGGCACGCGGGCGTGTTCGTCAGAACGTCACACTCGCGGGCAGCGGGAACGAGCCGGTCAGGTCGCCTGCTCGCGCAGCCATCCGGGCAAGGGCGGGGTGAGCAGCCTCGGTCGCTGCAGCAGCCGCACCAGCGACACGTTGCGTCGACGCACCCGTACGGCAGGGTCAGCGTCGGTTGCGGCGCCGGAAGCGCTGACGGTCTCGGTGCCGGCCATGCGTGTGGCCCGCGCGGCTCCGAAGCTGATGGGCAGCAGACCACCGAGCACCGCGTCGTCGTCCTCGTCGACGTAGCCCAGCGCGGCGGCCACGCTGGGCAGGAGCGCGGCGCACATGCTGGCGTAGCCGGCCAGCGACGGGTGGAAGCGGTCGCTGCCGAACAGCTCGCCCGGTGCGGCATAGAAGTCGGCGCTCAACAGTGATCCGAGCGAGACCGCTCTCCCACCGGCTTGCGCAACCGCGACCGTCTGGGCCCGAGCGAGACGGCGAGCCCAGATGCGCGCCACCAGCCGCAGCGGCTGCTGAAGCGGGGTGATCGTTCCCAGGTCAGGACAGGTGCCGACGACCACAGCCACACCGTCGTCGGTGAGCCGGCGCACCACGGCACCCAGCTGACCTGCGGCCGTACTCGGTAGCACCGCATGCGTGACGTCGTTGGCACCCACCACGATGACGCACACGTCCGGCGAGGGCGGCCCTGAGCGATCGAGCTGTGCCATCAGCGCAGCGGAACGAGCACCCACGAACGCCTCGGACCGCACGTGCACGGATCGCCCGGCGATGTGGGCGAGCCCGCTGGCCAGCAGGCCCGGGGGAGCGTCGTAGGTGGTGGTCATGCCGTACCCGGCAGCCGACGAGTCTCCCAGCACCAGCAGCTCCAACGGAGCCGTGCCGACGTCGGTGACGTGGGACGGGTGCGTCTCGTCGTGGTGCACCAGGCTCAGGTCGGCCGGCCCGATGGCTCGCCTGGCCTGCTTGGCCTCTGCCTTCATCAGCCAGAACAGACTGCTGCCGAAGCCGAACAGAGCACTGAAGGCGTAGGTCGCCAGCATCGAGGCACGCCGAAGCCGCACGCGTCGCTTCTGCCGGTCGGACTCCGCCACGCTGGCATTGTGCCTGCGCCGGCGTCGAACGAGCCGTACGGCTCTACCCTGGCCGCGTGGAATACGTGGACTCCGTCGTCGACCTGATCGGAAACACCCCACTGGTGCGGCTGCGCGTCGTGCCCGAGGGAGCACCCGGCCTGCTGCTCGCCAAGGTGGAGTACCTCAACCCGGGCGGCAGCGTGAAGGACCGGATCGCCACTCGCATGATCGAGGCCGCCGAAGCCGAGGGCCTGCTGCGACCCGGGGGCACCATCGTGGAGCCGACCAGCGGCAACACCGGCGTCGGGCTCGCGCTCGTCGCGCAGTCGCGTGGGTACCGGTGCGTGTTCGTCTGCCCCGACAAGGTCGGGGTGGAGAAGCGCAACGTGCTCGCCGCCTACGGCGCCGAGGTGGTCGTGTGTCCGACCGCGGTGCC
>DASQMN010000071.1:0-11546 GCA_035645475.1 Nocardioidaceae bacterium | reverse complement strand
GTCGCGGACGTGCTGCGCCAAGCCCGGCGCGGGGAGCGCCTGGTCGTAGGTCGCGGTGTATCGGGAGTCGCTGACATACAGCTCGGCAAGACTCTTGTGGAACATGTGGTCGCACTCGGAGAGTGCGAGCTTAGATCGATGACCTGTGCTGGCGTGCGACGAGCCGGTGCGGCATGGGCGCGCTAGGGCGAAGCACGAGTCCGGACGCGACCGGTGGCACAGGTCGGCCTTCGGTGGCGGGTCGGACGGCGAAGTCACCGAGCAGCTCGGTCAGGGCCACCGTCAGCTCTGCCGTTGCGAGCTGCGCGCCGATGCACGCGTGGGCGCCACCGCCGAATGGCAGCCAGGCCATCCGGTGCCGGCGAGCCACCCGGTCCGGCGCGAAGCGGTCGGGGTCGAATCGCTGAGGGTCGGGCCACACCTGTGCGGAGCGGTGCATGGCGAAGGTGCCGACGAAGATGTTCGAGCGCGGCAGCACCTGCGTGCCGTCGATGACATCGCCGCCCGCGGTGTACCGACTGATTCCGTACGCCGGGGGATACAGCCGCAGGGCCTCCTTGAGGACCTGCTGGGTGTACGGCGTGACGCGCACCAGCTCACCCGCCGCCACCACGCCACGCACGGCGTCGATCTCGAGCTGTACCTGCGCCTGCGTCTGTGGGTGCCTGGCGAGGAGCTGCAGGGTGAACGCCAGTGCGGTCGCAGTCGTCTCGTGCCCGGCCAGCAGGAAGATCAGCGCCTGGTCCCGGACCTCGTCCGCACTCAGCGGCTCGCCCGTCAGAGGGTCACGCTCGTGCATCAGCCGCCCGAGCAGATCGTCGCCGCCGGCTGGTTCAGCGCGTCGGCGCTCGATCAGCCCGTCGACGATGGCGTACAGCTCGCGCCGAGCCGCGCGGCCGCGACGGTTGGTGGGCGTTGGCCACGTACGCGGAATGAGGGAGGCGGTGCTCACGCGAGCGCTGAGATAGGCGTTGGCTCGCTCGAAGACCGGTCCGAGGCGAGGCAGTACGTCGTCCAGATCGGCACCGAAGAGGACGCGGCCGATCGCTCGCAGCGTGTACGCCACGCTCAGGGCGTGCACGTCCGCGGTCGCGTCCAGCGAGGCGGCCCAGGTCGACCGCATGCGCACGGCCTCCTGGACCAGCACTGGCACGTAGTCGCGGGAGATCCGCCGGGGCGTGAAGAGCGGAGCGACGAACCGACGCTGACGGTGCCAGCGTTCGTCCTGGCTGGTCAGCAGCCCGTCGCCGAAGAACGCTGCCGTCTCGGCGTAGGGACGACTGTCCTTGCGATAGCCCGCCGCGGAACCGGCCAGCAACCGGTCGGCCCCCTCGGGGGAGAACACACCGTAGGTGCGGACAGGGACGCCGGCCGGCATACGGAAGCGCACCACCGACCCGAGGTCCGCCGCCCGCAGTAAGGTGCCGAGAAGATCGTCGCGAAAGTGAGCCAGGGCACCGAGCACAGGCGCCCCGCTGTAGACCGGCGCTGGGCGCCCGGGCGCTTTCGCCGACTCGCCTGCCACGACGGCTGCATCGTTGGTCATCTACCCTCCAGCACGCTGCCCAACGGGGGACCGGTTGGGCTCAACAGCTCACGCATGGCCGTCGAGGAACATGCTGAGCCGCCGGTGCGTCTGCTGCTCGTCGCCGGGTATGTGGCCGTTGACGGCTCGGCAGACCCAGCCGAGCCGCAGCGCGATGTGACAGGCGGCCACCAGGTCTCCGTCGTACCTCTGTGTGTACGGGCCCAGGTAGGCGTCCCGGAAGGGAGTGATATCCACGGACTTCTCGACATCGTCCAGACCCCAGGCCACGACTCCCTCCAGGGCGACCGACAGGGTGAAGAAGGGATGCGAGACGCAGGCATCACCCCAGTCCAGCAGCCGATAACGACCGTCGCGGAGATAGACCTGACCGTCGTGGAGGTCGTCGTGCTGGATCGACGCTGGGATGCCGAACCCGTCGAGCTGCTCGCACAGGGCTGCTACGTGCGATACGGCTCGCCGATAACGCGGATGCGTGTCGAGGGCGTGCACCAGTCGGTCGTACTGATGCGGCAGGGCTGCGAGTCGCAGGTCCGGCACGCCGAGAGCGACCATGTCGAGCACGGCGTCGGCCACGTCTAGCTGCAGCTCTGCTGTCAGCCGACAGACGTCCAGCCACCGGTGCAGACTGCGCTCGGCGGCCACCACCGAGCGCAGCTGGACTCCGGCGTCCGCCATGAGCATCCACCCGTGTTCGCCGTCGAAAGCCAACAGAGGTGGGACAAGGTCGGGTCGTCGGGACGCCAACAGATTCACCAGCTTCGGCTCATGTCGAAGCTCGGCGCTGTTGGCCTTGAACCAGACGACTCCCTGGTCCGTCGGGATGCGCAGCACGGTCGACCATGGATAGACGTGTGGCTGCTCGATGTCGCCGGCGCGTACGAGACCTACTGACCCGAGCTGATCGTCGATCCAAGCCTGCGCCGAGGCGAGCCAGTCCTGATCGATCCATGTCGTCGTAGGGGCGTCGGGCATGACGAGATGATGCCCGGCGGCTGCGCTGTTCGGGAGCCCGCGTCCCATCGGAGTAGGAACACAGTCACCGCAACTGCCAACCGCCGCTATGCCCGTCCCATCGGCAGCGTTGCTGCGGGCCCAGGCCGTTGCGACTCATCGTTCCAGCGCACCTCGATGCTGGAGTAAGTGGTCCACGAAGCAGTACCGCGGCCCACCAGAGCCGCATGCTGTCAGTCGTCGCTGCGTAGACGTGCAGGACGAGGGGTCGCGGCGGCGCCGGTGACTGCCAGCAGGACGGCGAGCCCGAATCCAACCCCAACCAACAAGAACAGCAGGCCGAGCGCCCACAAGCCGGTGACATCAGTCGAGGCGGCATCCAGCGCCCATGGCACGGCGAATCCGATGTCCGCAGCAGCAGCCAGCACGAGAACGGCCCAAGCGCCGTGCACCCGGAGATAGGCAACGACGGCTGCGGCCGCTATGGACAGTGCGCATCCGAGAACCTGCCAGGCGCGATAGGGACCCTGCGCGACTCCGTCGACCTGGTGGTACTCGTCGCCCCATCCCAACCAGGCGAACCACATGGCGGCAGAGAAGAGTCCAAGTGCGAGAGCCGTGCCCATAAGTCGAACGACTCGGCTGCCGTCGAAGGCATCGAGCCTACTGGCGGACTGGTTCGGGTTCACGTGTCGAGTGTGACGGTCGCGGTGTCCACCCGGCATCCGTACTGCTACTAAGACGGCACCCTCATGTGTCCTTATCCATCGGCCGCCGCTCGAGAACGGCGAGGTCGCGCTCGGCGAACTCGCGATGGAGCCACTCCTCGTTCACCACCGCGCCGAGGCAGCGGCGCACCAGATAGGGCTCTGACTCGGGGTACCCCGGCTCGAGTACCGGCTGGGTCATCTGATCGAGCCGCTCGTCGGTCAGCTCCTCGAGCACTGCCGCCACTGCATCCATCCGGTCGCTACGCACGGCCAGGATCTCGTCGAGGGAGGGTCGGGCGTCGGGGTCGTGCGGTACCGCGGGGGTGTCTGTCGGCATCTCGCTGTGGCGAAGACCGAGCGGGTGGTATGGCGCCGGATGGCCCAGCAAGGCGCGCAGCACCCAGGCGTCGGTGGCGAACACGAGGTGACGGAGGGTCTCGATGAAGGACCACTCGCCGTCGACGCGCTCGTGCAGCAGGTCCTCCGGGAGCGCTCGGGCGCGGTGGACGGCGGCGTCCCAGCGGCGCACGACGACGTCCCATGCCACCCGAAAACCGTCGGCATCGGTCGGCCGCACGAGCCTGCGGTCAGGGTCGCGACGGTCGAGCTCGGCCTCGATCAGAGGACCCACGTCGACCCCGTTGATGGTCACATCGTCGATGTAGCCGTCGATCTCGACGCGCTGCAGCCAGGCGCCACGAACCACGGTGTCTACGAAGTAGACGTTATGGAAGCGCGACTGGCTGAAGTCAACCTCCTCGAAGCGGCTCTGGCTCCAGTCCTCGCGAAACATGTCGGTCACAGGCGTCACCATGCCACCGCCGGCCGACAGTGAAGAGAGGCGCATCAAAGCGGGCGTTGGACCGCCCGGGACAGCGGCTGACCCGGGAGCGGTTCCTCAGACGGTGACCAGCGCCGGCGAGGGCGGCGCGACGACTGGGGCAGGCGCACCGGCCAGCCCGGTGGCGAGGGACCACACGGCGATGAGGACGGTGGCCCCTGCGAAGACGGGAGTCAGCTCTGCGGTGGGCTGCGCCAGTGTCAGCGGCACGGCCAGCGCGTGCAGCGTTCCGCCGACGACTCCTGGCACCCCGGTGACCCGCCGAGGCCCGCGCCAGGTCGTGACCTGGCGACTGGCGAGGTAGGCGATCGCGAGGCCAGCGAGCGGGTAGAGGAGGACGCTGAGCCCAAGGTGGGTATACGCCACGGGCGCCTGGTCGCCGTGATGGAGCTCGTGGCTGTCGACTGCGGCGGCCAGGTGGAAGATGGTCTCGACGACATATAGGGAGACGGCCAGGGCCGCGACCCCCAGAGCCTTGTGCGCCGTGGGCCATGCCCTTCCGCGGTAGGCGGCCGCAAGCCCGATTGCCAACAGCACGGCACTCAGCACGAGCAGGCTGTGGGCCGGCACCCAGTTCGGGTGCGCGGTCATGGTGGCGAGCTCCTCGCGCAACGGGTCTTCAGCGTCGGCCGAGGGGTGCATGGGGCCGCCAACGAGTGCGGCGGCCGCGGACGTTACGAGGGCGATCCGCCATCCGTGGGTGCGAAGCAGAGTCATTGCAGGTTCCTTTCTTCGGCTGGGTCGCACCACCGTGGCAATTGCACCTTGCACGCGGCTTGACGTCTGCTCGGAGCCGCCAGAGTGGTGACTGCAAGGACACGTCAAGGGGCATGCAAGGACCGTGTTCGACCGTGGATCCGACCAGTCGAAGACGAGAATCGAGGCACCCATGTCGCACTCATCTACCGAATCCGCCGGTACGCAGCTCATCGACACGAGCGTGATGCCGACTCTGCACACCTTCTTCCGTCGCGAGCTGCGGCTCGCTGCCGGCGTCGTCAAGGGCGTCGGCCAGGGCGACCGGGTCCGGGCCGGCGTGGTCTGTGACCACCTGGACTTCGTGACCCGCTCGCTGCATCACCACCACACCATCGAGGACGACCTGTTGTGGCCGAAGCTTCTCGAACGGGTGCCCGACGAGCTGGCGCCGATCGTCCATCTGATGGAGTCCCAGCACGAGCGCCTCGACGCCTTGCTTCAGGAGATCGGCAGCGCGCTGCCGGAGTTCCGGTCGACCGCGGACGCCGAGATCCGCGACGGGCTGGCCGACTTGCTCGACACCGTCTACGCCCACCTCGTCGAGCACCTTGACGCCGAGGAGGAGCGGTTGCTGCCCATCGCAGCACGCACCCTCACCCCGGCCGAGTGGGAGGAGATGGGCGAGGCCGGGCGGAGCGGCACACCCCGCAAGGAGCTCGCGCTGAGCCTGGGGATGTACCAGTACGAGGGTGCGCCGGAGGCCATCGCGCAGATGCTGGCCGAGGCCCCCGCCCCGGTGAGGTGGGTCGTCCCGAAGCTGTCGCGGCGCGCGTTTCGCAAGCACGCACTCCGCATCCACGGCACGGCCACCCCCTGACGGGGGCGGTCAGCGAGCCGCCCGGCCCAGCCGGGCCATCGCGTCGTCGGTCCGCCCGACCCAGGCCTGGAGCCCGAGTTCGGTATGCACCTGTAGAGCGGTGCTCAGGTGGTGTCGGGCGGCCGGCCGATCGCCGGTGACGCGCGCGAGCTCCCCGAGGGTGTGCTGCATGCTGCCGCGGAAGGCGACGGGCACCGAGTACGCCAGCCGGTCCGCGTACGGCTCCAGCCGTGTGTAGAGGTCAGCGGCCGCCTCGGCGTCGCTGAGGCCGCACCAGATCTCGGCTCGGATGGCCATGAAGGGCAGCCACATGTAGTCGAAGGTCAGGTCGGGCTGCTCCGCGTACGGGCCGAGGAGCAGACGCAGCTGGCCATGTGCACCTGCTCGAAGCAACGCGAGAGCGTGCAGCTCGCGAAACGCGGGATGGAACGCGCCGGCCTGCCGGAGCACCGGCTCGAGCTCGGGCAACCGCCCCTGCAGGTCTCGGATGTTCGCGAGCTGACACAGGCCGATGCCTTCGCCCGACATCGCCAGCGTGGCCTGGAAGGCCTCCAGGTCGGCAATGGACTGCTCAGCACCGTCGAGGTCGCCCTCGAGCTGGCGCTGTAGCGCCAGGCACCACCCTGACACCATCAGGTTCTGGGACAGATGGTGCCGCTCGGCCAGCTCGTGGGCGCGCAGCACATCAGAGAGCCGATCTTGCATGCGGGCCCGCTCTGCATGGTCCTGGGCGCGGGCGGTCAGGGCGCCGGCCAGATCTGACGGCTCACCAACCCTGGACGCCAGTGCGACGATCTCGTCGGACAGCGTCGCGCGGTGGTGCAGCAGGTCGGGGCGCAGCAACGCCATCTGCGCTAGCCGCATCACCTGTAGCTCCGGGTTTCCGGCGCACCCGGACCGTCGGACCAGCGATACTGCCTCGTCGGCGAGCCGGGTGGCCCGGTGGGCTGAGCCCGGTCGGTACAGCAGCTCAACGGCGATGGCTGCAGTCAGGCGGGCGCGGGTCAGCAGGTCGTCGGTGGGCTGGGCCGCCAGCACCTCCTCCCAGAGCGCGATGGCCTCGTCATCCCATTCCGGGGATGTGCGCCAGCCCCACACGACGGCCTCTGTGACTGAGAGCAGCGCCCGCGCCGCGGCAGGGATGTCCTCTCGTACGAGCGCCGACCGAGCCGCCTGCGCGGCCGGCTCCCACGCCTCGAGGGGACGTGCGAGTCGGGTCAGCGCCCGCACCTGGCCGACGAGGACCTCCTCCCGCTCCGATGGCTCCGTCATGGGGTCGTCCTCCTGGAGGAGCGCCGCTTCGGTGAACAACCGCAGCGCCTCGTCGTGGGTGGACTGGCTGGCCGCCGCATGGGCAGCTCTCTTGGCGAAGATCCAGGCGCTGCGCCGGTATGCGGGACCCGCCAGCCGGTAGTGCTCGGCCAGTTCCGACGCATGCCCAGCGAGCCGGCCGCCGTGGACCCGCTCCAACGCCGTGCCGACGGCCGCATGCGCCCGTACCCGTGCGGGCGCGCTCATGGTCTCGCGCAAGGCAGCGCGGACCAGCGCGTGCGTGAAGCGGTATCGCCCGGGAAGCTCCTCGTCGACGAGGCCGAGCACTTGAGCCGACTCGACGCCCTCCTCCACGACGACTTCGTCGCCCACAACATCCGTGACAACCGCCAGGTCGAAGGAACGCCCCGCGACGGCAGCTGTCCGTAGCACGGCGACGGTCGACTCAGGAAGCGACGCAAGTCGCTGACGGACCACGTCACGTACCCCGCCGGGGACCGTTCGCCAGGCGGGCGAGCCGAGGTTCGACAAGGCGCCCTCCGACAGCAGCAGCCGGACCAGCTCGGTGACGAAGAAGGGGTTGCCGTCGGTGCGGTTCGCGAGCTCGACCGCCACGTCATCGCCGATCGTGACACCAGCCTGTTGGCTGACCCACTCCTTGATCGCCTCCGGGCCGAGCCCGTCGAGCTCGATCCGGAGGGGTTCCATCCGGGCGATGGTGGCCAGCAAGTCGGCGACCGGATCAGGAATCTCGGCAGGCGCGCTTCGGACCGCGACCACGAGAGCAACCGGAACGCTGCCAAGCTCGGCGGCCACTCGGCGCAGCAGCCGGATGCTGTCGGCGTCCGCCCAGTGCACGTCGTCGAGCACCAGCAACGTGGGAGGTCCGTCGCGCAGCGCGGTCAGCAGTGCGTCTGCCTGGCGAAAACTGGCGGAGGCCGCGTCGGTCACCTCCTGCTCCGACGTGAGCAGGTCCGCGTTGCCCAGGAGCTGGCCGACAGCGCGCGTCCATCCCCACAGGGGCGGGGCGACCTCCGGCTCCCAGCCGCCTCGTGCCGTGCGGTAGCCAACGGCAGCCGCGCTGGCCGCGAGCGCCTCGGCGAATCGGGTCTTGCCGATGCCCGGCTCGCCGATGAGCAGAATGGCCCGCCCGCGACCTTCGGCTACAGCGGTCAGCACATCGACGGCCGAGGACAGTTCCGCCTCGCGGCCGAACAGCGGGTTCTCGGCTCCGAGCCGCTCCTCGTCGGCCGGCATGGGTGCTTCGTCAAAACCGCCGTCGTCCACCTCCCTCGAGACCGAGGCAGGTGCCACAGCCGGTGCAGGACGCGACAGGTCGAGTGCCGCCTCCTGGCGGAGGATCGACTCCTCGAGCCGGCGCAGCTCGGGCGAGGGGTCGACACCGAGCTCCTCCGCCAGGTTCCTCCGAAGCCGCCGAAGGGTGGCGAGCGCGTCTCCCTGCCGAGACGATCGGTAGAGAGCAAGTGCGAGGAGGCCCCACAGCTGCTCCCGCAACGGACACAGCCGCGTCAGTCGGTTGAGCTCTGCGACGGCATCTGCGTGCTCTCCCAGCCCCAGCCGGAGCTCCCACATCTGAGTGAGCGCGCCGAGTCGGATCTCGGCGAGCCGGGTCGCCTCCGCCTCGAGGGCCGGAACCGGGAGAGCCGGGTAGGGATCCCCCCGCCACAGGGCCAGCGCCTCGTCGAATCGCTGCACAGCAGCCTCGGGCTCTGCGTCAGCGCGGCTCCGTGCCTCCCTTACCAGGGCGACGAAGCGCCGGGCGTCCACGTCGTCAGCCGTGAGCGCGAGTGAGTAGGCGCCCGCATGCGTGCGTAGCCGCTGCGCCGGCAACCGGGGATCCCGGTCAGGCTCGAGAACACGCCTGAGCCGGGCGACGTACGACTGCAGCGATGCCTCAACACGCGCGGGTGGCTCCTCCCCCCAGATCTGGGCGATGAGCTGCTCGACCGGAACGGGACGGCCTTCGGCGGCGACCAGCAGTGCCAGCAGCGCCTTCGGCTTTGGACCGCCGAGGTCGACCACCTGCTGGTTCACGACCACCTCCAGGTCGCCCAGCACTCGAACGTGCATCCGCCGAGATTAGGACACCTCTTGGGAGCAGTCCCGAGGACTGCGTGGATGGCTTTGCTACATCCCATGTGTTCGTCGTCGCGGGCGACTCGGCCGATTCCTGCGTCCATCGAACGTAGTAGTGGTGCGTTCAGACGACGGCCAGCTCAGCCATCCCGTTGGCCGCCGGACGTGGGAGGCGGCGTGGCGTTCGCCTCCACAGCAGACTCGACACTGCGTCTGCTAGCACCCTCCGTTGCCTCTAGCTCGAAAAAGACGGCGCCAGTGATGGACCAGGACGACCGGCTTGGTGCCCTCGGTCCCTGCTTCGTCTGTCGGTGTATCGCTGAACCCAGGTAGGGTGAGGCGTATTGAGTCGCCCCGCGGGTGATGCGGGCCGGCCTCGTACGTCGGGGAGTGGCGCACGAGCAGGAGTCGATTGACCTCCTCTCATGAGGCCCCGGGTTGTCGGGGCTTCAGGCCAGCAGCCGAGGGATGGCTGCGTGCAGCCACCTAGAGGACAGCCATGGCACTATCGCCGGTAGACCGAGCGTTGCAGCATGGTGAGATATGGCCGACGTGGACTTGGCGCCCTGACTCGAAGGTCGTCCATAAGCTGGACGACAAGGGGGCGTACCCAAGAACCACCTGCGGGATCGAGATCAGCGACTCACGGGAGTGGTTGCGTGAACAGACCTCACGCTCAGCCCAGCCAGCCAACATCTGCGGCAGATGTCGAGCCAAGCTTGCCGCGGACCTAGATCGCCCTGCGACAAGAGCCAACCAGCCGACCTGGAACTAGTCGGGAACGGGGACCGCCGCCGAGCCTGTTCGTGCCGCCGAAGATCGGCCGGCCCAGCAGTGCTTGTTCAGGCTGAACCACTGCCCTCGAGCCTTCTCAGCCGCTGCTGCACAGGCCCGGAGGGCTAGTGTCGGTTGCAGGCACGGGGCGTCTTGCCTCCTGTGCGAGCTGTAACACTCCACGAGAACCTTCGGTGAGCGCTCCATATCTAGATCGGAGATTCGTGGCCGACACCCAAGGTGCAGTGGACGGGCGACCAGCTGAGGAGCGCCGTGCCGAAGCCGGCGCCCAGTGGGATCACCTAGGTGACCAACGCGACCATGCTGCCGAGCGCAGGGACGAGTCCAGTGCACACCACGACGAGGTAGGGGCACGGCGCGATCAGGCGAGTGATCGTCGAGACCGAGCCGGCTCCCGTCGAGATGAAGCGGGCACGCAACGCGACCTGGCCGGTGATCGTCGAGACCTGGCGGGTGTACAGCGTGACCACGTTGCAGACCGACGTGATGAGGCCGCGGACGAGCGCGACCGACTGGCCGACGTGCGAGATCACCTGGCCGACGGGCGGGACCAGGATGGCGACACGTCAGTGATGCCGATAAGCGGCCGGATCACGGCGGACGCGCTGCGGCGATCGGAGGTGGCTCGGCATGAGGCTGCGTCGGACCGGAGACAGGCTTCTCAGGATCGTCGGGCCGCAGCCAGTGAGCGACACCAGGCCGAACGCGATCGCGACACGGCGTGGGCGGATCGCGACGCCGGAGCCGACGAACGTGAACTGTCTCGACTCGACCGCGGCATCGCGTCGAGAGATCGTGTCGTCGGGGCCGGTGGACGTGTCCACGCCGAACGGGACCGCAGTACAGCGTCGGCCGATCGCGAAGCGTCGGCCGAGGAGCGAGACTCAGCGTCAGTCGACGGTCTGACCGGGGTCTACAACAGGACCGCCGGGCTCTTGGAGCTTGAGCGTGAGATGGCTCGGTCGAGACGGACCCAGCAACCGTTCGTGTTGGCCTTCCTCGATGTCGATCAGCTCAAGGCCGTCAACGACTCCCAGGGCCATGCTGCCGGCGACCGGGTACTGGTCGAGGTGTCCGAGACGGTGAAGTCGCAGGCGCGGCCCTACGACCTGATCATCCGATACGGCGGGGATGAGTTTCTCTGCGCCTTCTCGGGCCTGCAAACCACCGATGTGACCAGCCGGCTCGCCCTCGTGAACGCCACTTTGGCAGAGGCCCCCGGCCACGCATCGATCACCGCTGGCATCGCGACCCTGCGACGAAACGACACTGCCGACGAGCTCATCGCACGGGCGGACGCTGCTCTCTATCGCTCGCGCCTGCCGGCCGTTGCTGTCTCGTCGAGCGCGGCGCATTGGCAGGCTGAGCCGGCAACGGCGACCCAGAACAGGGGAGCCGGGTGGTGGTAGATACCGGGATGTCCAGCCGCGACCATGAGGTGGTCTGGACGTAGCCTTGCTCGGCGACATCTCCTGGAGTGCGCCCTTCTTCGATGCGCGAGCTGACGGCATCACAAGAGCCGCCGCGCCTCCAGCCCGGAATCACTGACGGCAGCGGGCCCGTTCCCATCAGGTAGCAGGCCTGCCTCTCGCGCCACCACCACGGCACGAACTCTGTTCGGCGACACGTTGAGCTACATCCTCAAGGTCGCGGTCGCCGACAACGCCGAGCTCAAGGCCGTCGTCGACCGGTTGATCACCGTAGGCGACCCGATCACTTCAATCGTCACGTCCACCCTGATCTCGCATGCTCCAC
>DASQMN010000070.1:0-2667 GCA_035645475.1 Nocardioidaceae bacterium | reverse complement strand
ACCGGGCACTTCCGGTTCTTCGCCGGGCCGGGGGAGTGGACGCTACGGACGCTGGCGCCCAAGTCGTCGCCTGTCGACCGTGCCGTACGCGCCGACCGTGGTGCCGTCGCCGAGGTCACCGTCAGCCTGTAGCCGTCGGCGGGGACCCTCACCGCCTCTACGCCGGCTCCACCCGCCCGTAAGCGTGACGTTTCTACCGACTCGCCCGCGTGTCGACGTAGAGACGTCACGCTCGCGGAAGCGGAGGTCAGTTTTGCTCGAGCAGCAGCGTCACCGGCCCGTCGTTGACGCTGCGTACGGCCATGTCGGCGCCGAAGGCGCCACGACCGACGACCGCGCCCAGGGCTTCCATCTCCAAGCAGAACCGCTCGTACACGGGCTCCGCGGCCGCGCTGGGAGCCGCTGCCGACCAGGACGGCCGCCGACCCTTGCGGGTGTCGGCGTACAGCGTGAACTGACTCACCACCAGCAGCGGCGCCCCAATGTCCGCGGCTGACTGCTCGCCGCGCAGGATGCGCAGATGCCACACCTTGGCCGCCAACGCGGCCGCTTGTGCTGCTCCGTCGCTGTGTGTGATCCCCAGCAGGACCAGTAGGCCGGGACCGGGCAGCGCGCCGACGATCTTCCCGTCGACGGCAACGTCTGCCTCAAGGACTCGCGTGACAACGGCACGCATCGGTGCATCCTCCCGTGCTCACGTCGACTCAGGGATTGCAGCATGGCACGATGCGGCCCATGCCAGGCACCTTGATCACGGTCGCTCCCACCGGGGCGGAGTCCACCCGCGAGCAGGTGCCGGCGCTGCCGATCACGCTGGACCAGCTCGTCGAGACGGCGGTGCGCTGCGAGGCAGCCGGCGCCGGCATGGTGCACGTGCACATCCGCGACGACGAGGGCCTGCCGACACTTGACCCGGGCCGGCTGGCCGACACCGTTTCAGCGTTGCGCGAGGCGACCTCGATGCTGGTGCAGCTGTCCACGGGCGGGTCCGTGCACGACCCGTACGACGCTCGGCTGGCTGTGCTGGATGCGGCCCCCGACTCGTGCTCCCTGACGCTGGGCACGGTCAACTTCGGCGACGACGTCTTCATGAATCCCTGGCCGTTCGTCTGCGAGCTGTACGAGCGCACCCAGGCGGCGGGTGTGATGCCGGAGTTCGAGCTGTTCGACCTCGGGCAGGTGGCGGCCCTGCACCGGCTGCTGGAGCGGTTCGGGCTGCCGTACGGCGGGCGGGTGCACTGCGACCTGGTGATGGGCGTACCCGGCGGCATGCCGGGCAACGCCGCGACGCTGGTGGCCGCCGTACAGGCGCTGCCGGATGTGACCACCTCGTGGTCGGCGACGGGCATCGGTCGAAGCACGCTGCCGGTCGCGCTGGCCGCGTTGTCGTGCGGGGGCCACCTGAGGGTGGGCATGGAGGACACGGTCACGCTGTCACGTGGCGTGCCGGTCGAGCACAATGCGCAGCTCGTCGAGCGGGCAGCGTCCCTGGCAACCCTCGCCCAGCGTCCGCCCCTGTCCACCTCCGCTGCGCGCGAGATGCTGGGGCTGCCGTCTTCCTGACCGCAGCCGGTCAGTACACGAGCGCCTGAGCAGTCGGCGCCAGACACTCCTCGACGAACCCGGCTGATCCCGCGATGCGTACTCCCGCTCGCAGGTCTGACTGCTCGATCCCCCGCCGGGCCGCGCACTGGGTACACACGGTGACAGCGCCGCCCGCGAGCACCGTTTCGAGCAGCTGGCTCACGGGCGTCGCGTACGGAAGCTCGAGGTCCGGCTCGCTGCCGGGCACGGCGATCCACGTCGCGTCTCCGGTCAGCCACAGCGACACGGGTACGCCGGCGGCCAGCGCGGTCGCGGCGACGGTGAAGCCCTGGTTGCACCGTTCGGCGGCCTCGGCGGCGCACGTGACCTTGACGACGATGCTGCGTTCGCTCACCCGCTCAGCGTAGGCGGACCCACGGCCCGCCTCGTGCCTCGCCGATAGGATGAGGACATGCTCGAGCCGCTCCTCATCACCCTGCTCGTCGTGGTCTCGCTGGCGATCGCCTGGTTCTCGGTCTACGTGATCTACAAGCTGTTCAAGGGTCAGGCCTGAGGGTGCCGTTCGAGATTCCGTCCGACCTGCACGCCGATCTGGTCCCGTACGCGTGGCTGCTCGGTCAGTGGCGCGGATCCGGCCGCGGCGACTACCCGACGATCGAGCCATACGAGTTCGGGCAGGAGGTTGCCTTCGCTCATGACGGTCGGCCGTTCCTGCACTACTTCAGCCGCTCCTGGGTGGTGGACGAGGACGGCAACACGCTGAGGGAGGGCGCGCTGGAGACCGGCTTCCTGCGGCCGCAGGCCGATCAGGAGTTCGAGCTGGTGCTCGCGCACAACACCGGGTACGCCGAGATCTGGTACGGCACGCTGGACGGGGCCCGACTCGACATGGCGACCGACCTGGTGGCGCGGACCTCGTCCGCCAAGGAGCTCACCGCCGGCAAGCGGCTGTACGGCCTGGTCGAGGGGCAGCTGATGTATGCCTACGACATGGCCGCGGTGGGCCAGCCGATGCAGTCGCACACCTGGGCGCAGCTCCAGCGGGCGTGACCCCGCGTACGAGCCTGTTGGCGCGCCGGCTGTCGCTGCGACGGATCTATCGACATTCGGGGAGGCCGAGCG
>DASQMN010000069.1:0-2844 GCA_035645475.1 Nocardioidaceae bacterium | reverse complement strand
CTGGGCCGATGTGTTGACTCGACGCGGCGTCCCGGCCCTGCTCGAGGCGATCACCGAGAGCAGCGACCTGCCCGCGCGGATGCTGAGCCGGTCCGACGGCGAGCGGGACCTCACCGATCTGCGCCACATCGCGGAGTCGTTGCACGTAGCAGCCGCCGACGAGCAGCTGGGCACCGCCGCCCTGGTCGAGTGGCTGCAGCGGCGCATCGCCGACAGCCGTCGGCCTGACGTCCCCGAGGAGCGCAGCCGGCGGTTGGAGTCCGATGCCGACGCCGTGCAGGTGGTGACGGTGCACCGCAGCAAGGGCCTGGAGTTCCCGATCGTGCTGGTGCCCTTCGCGTGGGACCGGCATGTCGGCAAGGCCGAGCTTCCGCGCTTCCACACCGACTCAGGCCAGCGCAGCCTGGACGTCGGCGGCAAGACCGGGCCCGACTTCGCCGACCACTGCGCCCGAAACGCTGCCGAGGAGTCCGGCGAGGACCTGCGGCTGCTGTACGTGGCGCTCACTCGAGCGCAGTGCCAGGTCATCACCTGGTGGGCGCCGTCGCACAACACGGCGAGCTCGCCGCTGCACCGGCTGCTGCTCGGTGACGTCAAGCCTGGTGCCGAGCCACCGGCGAAGGTCAAGGTGCCCTCCGACGACGAGGTACGGACGCGCTTCGCGGAGCTGACGCGAGCCTCCGGCGGCTGCGTGGCGGCCGAGGAGGTCGGGGACATGGCGCACTCGAGCTGGCAGCCGGACCCGGGGCAACCCCAGGAGCTCTCGGCAAGCGCCTTTCGTCGGACCCTGGACGGTGCCTGGCGGCGCACGTCGTACTCGGCACTCACCGCTCGCGCCCATGACGCCGCGCACGAGAGTGGGGTGGCCAGCGAGCCGGAGGGCCGCGCTCTGGACGACGAGTCACCGGTCGTTCCTGCTCAGACCTTGGTCGAGCCGGACCCCACGGCACCCGTGCTCCGGTCGCCGATGGCAGACCTGCCGGGAGGCACGGGCTTCGGGCTCGTCGTCCACTCGGTGCTCGAGTCGGCCGACGCCAACGCGACCGACCTGGCGGCAGAGCTCCACCAGCGAAGCGCCGAGGCGCTCGGGCGACGACTGGGCGCGACGTACGACGCGTCCCAGCTGGCCAGCGCGCTCCTCCCGTCCCTGCAGACCCCGCTCGGCCCGCTCGCCGACGACCTGCGGCTGTGTGACATCGCGTCCAGCGACCGCCTGCCCGAGCTGGACTTCGAGCTCCCCCTGGCCGGAGGGGACGATCCGGTGGCCGTTGAGGTGACGGTCCCCGGTGTCGCAGAGCTGCTGAGGCAGCGGCTGCCGCACGGCGACTCCTTCGCTGCGTACCCCGACCTTCTGGACGGGCCGGGCATGGATCAGCAACGGCTGCGCGGCTACCTGGTGGGCAGCATCGACGCGGTACTGCGAGTCGGTCCTGCCTCCTCGCCGCGCTTCCTGGTCGTCGACTACAAGACCAACTGGCTGGGTGCCGCTCCGGCGGGGTCCGGCAATTTGACGACGACGGACTACCGCCCGTCGGTGCTGCGCGAGGCGATGCTCGCCGCCCACTACCCACTGCAGCTGCTGCTCTACCTGGTCGCGCTGCACCGCTTCCTGCGCTGGCGCCAGCGCGGCTACCACCCCGACGTCCATCTCGCAGGTGGCCTGTACTGCTTCGTCCGGGGCATGGCCGGTCCGCAGACGCCGGTGACGGCGGGTACACCCCACGGCGTGTTCGAGTGGGCGCCGCCTCCCGGGCTCGTCGATGCCCTCTCTCGCCTGCTTGCCGGGGAGAGTCCATGACGGCCGAGGCCGCTACTGAGTCCGAGCGGCACGACGTACGTTTCGCGCTTCGCGCCTGCGGGCTGCTACGGCAGTTCAACGTGGCGAGCGTGCTCTCAGCCGCAGACGTGCATGTCGCCTCCCGGCTGGGACGGCTGGGAGAGGAGCGAGACGAGACGGTGCTGCTCGCGGCCGCGCTGGCCGTGCGCGGAGTGCGGCTCGGATCGGTTTGCGTCGAGCTGTCACGGGCCAAGGAGACCGTGTCCGACCTGGGAGCCGACGAGGGCAAGTGGCGCGCCAGCGTCGACGCCTTGGCGTGGCCCGAACCGGGTGCGTGGCTGGCGGCATGCGCGCGCAGTCGCCTGGTAGCAGGCGCCGAGCCGGCCGAAGGGAAGCCACTGCGGCTTGTGGACGGGCTGCTGTACCTCGACCGGTACTGGCGCCAGGAGCAGGTGGTGCGTGCCGAGCTCGACGCGCGCGCTCTGGCAGCGGACTATCCCGTCGACCCCGCCGTCCTGTCCGCGCAGCTCGCGGCCCTGTTCCCGGCGGCGGAGGCCGACCGTCAGCGGCTGGCCGCCGCGATGACGGCGCTGCGTCCTCTCACCGTGCTCGCCGGTGGGCCGGGCACCGGCAAGACCACGACCGTCGGCAAGCTGCTGCGGCTGCTGCTCGCCCTGCCTGGTGAGCCGCGAATCGCACTCGCAGCACCCACCGGCAAGGCCGCGGCCCGCCTGCAGGAGGCGGTGCAGGAGTCCGCAAGCCTCGCCGACCTGACTGCGTCAACCATCCACCGCCTGCTGGGCTGGCGCCCCGACAGCCGCAGCCGTTTCCGGCACGACCGCGACAACCGGCTGCCGTACGACGTGGTCATCGTGGACGAGACGTCCATGGTGTCGCTCACCCTCATGTCCAGACTGCTCGAATCCGTTCGTCCGGACGCCCGCCTCGTGCTTGTCGGTGACCCCGACCAGCTGGCGTCGGTGGAGGCCGGTGCCGTTCTCGGGGACATCGTCGAACGGCCGGCGCCCTTGGCCGCCGGCACCCGAGCAGCCCTGCGCGACCTGGTC
>DASQMN010000068.1:0-5828 GCA_035645475.1 Nocardioidaceae bacterium | reverse complement strand
GCCGTACGCCTTGCGGGTGATGACCGTGACCAGAGGCACCGTCGCCTCGGCGTAGGCGTAGATCAGCTTGGCGCCCCGGCGGATGATGCCGTTCCACTCCTGGTCGGTACCGGGGAGGAAACCGGGGACGTCGACGAAGGTGAGCACCGGCACGTTGAACGCGTCGCAGGTGCGCACGAAACGGGCGCCCTTCTCGCTGGCGTCGATGTCGAGGGTGCCGGCGAAGTGCATGGGCTGGTTGGCCACGATGCCGACGCTGCGACCCTCGACCCGGCCGAAGCCCACCAGCAGGTTCGCCGCGAACATCGGCTGCACCTCGAGGAACTCACCGTCGTCGAGCACCGCCTGGATCACCGTGTGCATGTCGTACGGCTGGTTGGCCGAGTCGGGGATCAGGGTGTCGAGGGCCTGGTCGGCCGCCGAGGGCTCGAGCGGAGCGGCCGCATCGAACGCAGGGGGCTCCTCGAGGTTGTTCTGCGGGAGGTACGACAGCAGCGCCTTCACATAGTCCAGCGCGTCGTCCTCGTCGCTGCCCATGTAGTGCGCGTTGCCCGAGCGGGTGTTGTGGGTGCGCGCCCCACCGAGCTCCTCCATCGTGACGTCCTCGCCGGTGACGGTCTTGATGACGTCGGGCCCGGTGATGAACATGTTGGAGGTGCCGTCGACCATCACGGTGAAGTCGGTGATGGCTGGGGAGTAGACGTGGCCGCCGGCGCAGGCGCCCATGATGAGCGAGATCTGCGGGATGACGCCCGAAGCGTGCACGTTGCGCCGGAAGATCTCGCCGTACAGGCCCAGCGAGACGACCCCTTCCTGGATCCGTGCCCCCGCACCCTCGTTGATGCCGACGATGGGGCAGCCGGTCTTGACCGCGAGGTCCATGATCTTGCAGATCTTCTCGCCGTAGACCTCCCCCAGGCTGCCCCCGAAGACCGTGAAGTCCTGCGCGAACGCACACACCATGCGCCCGTCGATGGTGCCGTAGCCGGTGACGACCCCGTCGCCGTACGGTCGGCGGTGTTCCAGCCCGAACGCGGTGCTGCGGTGCCGGGCGAGCTCGTCCACCTCGACGAACGACCCCTCGTCGAACAGCCGCTGCACCCGTTCACGCGCGGTCAGCTTGCCCTTGGCGTGCTGCTTCTCGATGGCCCGTTGTGAACCGGCGTGCACGGCTTCGTCCAGCCGGCGCCCGAGGTCGGCGAGCTTGCCGGAGGTGGTGTGCAGGTCGAGGTCATCGGGTGGGGTCTCGAACTGCTCGGCGGGGGACGGCTCGGCGGGCTGGCTCACGGCCAGGACACTAGCGACCGCCGGCTGGCAGGCTGGTGCGGTGCCTGACTTCCGGCCGGCAGCCGCGGCCACCTCGTGGTCCGACCTGGCCCGCCCCCCACTCAACGCGGAGGCGGCCCGGCGGGCCCTTGTCCGTCCGGGAGGGCGCTGGCGGGACCTACAGGTCGTGGAGGAGACCCAGAGCACCAACGCCGACCTGGTCGCCGCGGCCCGCGACGGGGCCGCCACCGGATTGGTGCGAGTGGCCGAGCACCAGACCGGCGGGCGGGGCCGGCTCGGCCGCCGCTGGCAGGCGCCACCGCGTTCGGGCCTGGCCCTGTCGTTGCTGCTACGGCCGGGCGTACCAGCGGAGCGCTGGCCGTGGCTGCCGTTGCTCACCGGGGTCGCGGTCGCGGAGGCGTGCCGGCGGGTGGCCGAGGTCGACGCGGTGGTGAAGTGGCCCAACGACGTGCTGGTCGACGAGCGCAAGGTCGCCGGGGTGCTGACCGAGCGGGTAGAGACACCGATCGGAGCAGCGGCCGTGGTCGGCATCGGGCTCAACGTGTCACTGGGCGCGCACGAGCTGCCCGTCCCGACCGCGTCCTCGTTGGCGCTGGCCGGGGCCAGCCAGCTCGATCGAGCGGTGCTGCTGCGCTCCCTGCTGCGTACGTTCGACGCCCTGTTCAGCGTCTGGGAGGCCGCCGACGGGGACCCGGCCATGGGACAGCCGGGGCTGCACGCCTCCTACACGCAACGCTGCGTGACGCTGGGTCGAGCCGTACGAGCCGACCTGCCCGACGGCACGAGCGTGCACGGCCAGGCGCTCGATGTGGACCCCGACGGCAGGCTCGTCCTCGGGACGGCGACCGGTGGCCGCCGGGTGCTGGGCGCCGGCGACGTCGTGCACGTACGTCCGGGCGTCCCGGCTTCACCGGCCTGACGTGCGACGATCGAACCCATGGCCGGCAACGGAACGCGGAGGACAGGGGGCGGCGATCCCCCGAGCTCGGCCGCGGCCACCGACCATGGTCCTGATGCCGCTCTCGAGCAGCTCATCCTCGGCGAGCAACCCAATCTGACCAGCCGGGAGGTGGCCGGTGCCTTGCACATGCCACTGGGCGAGGCCCAACGCCTGTGGCGAGCCCTCGGCTTCCCCGACACCGACGACTCGGACGCGGCCTTCGTCGAGGCCGACCTGCATGCCTTGTCGCTGGTGAAGTCGGCGGTCGAGATCGACGCCATCGACCTGGAGACGGCCATCCGGCTGACCCGGGCCCTCGGCAACACCATGGCGCGATTGGCGAACTGGCAGGTCGCGACGCTCACCGAGCTCGTCGAGCGCCGGCACGTCGCCGGCAGCAGCCGACTCGACTCCGCCCGTGCCCTCGCCCAGACGGTGGCGCCGGCCTTCGAAGAGCTGGTGGTGTACGCGTGGCGTCGGCACCTGGCCGCGGCTGTGGCGCGGGTGGAGAGCCTGGGAGCGGCCGAGGAGGACCTGCTCACCACCGAGCAGACCGTCGGCTTCGCCGACCTTGTCAGCTTCAGCCGGCTCACCAACGGGATGGACGACGACGCACTCGCCACGCTGGTGGAGACGTTCGAGACCCGCTGCACCGACCTGGTGACCGCCTCGGGCGCCCGCGCGATCAAGTCCCTGGGCGACTCGGTGCTGTTCGTCAGCGATGATCCGGTGGCCGCGGTCGAGGTGGCGCTAGGCATCGTCGACGCGATCGGTGCCGACGAGGCGTTGCCCGACGTACGGGTGGGGCTGGCGACCGGGTGGGTGCTCAGCCGGCTGGGCGACGTGTTCGGGCCCCCGGTCAACCTGGCGGCACGCCTGACCACGGTGGCGCGGCGCAACCGGGTGATGATCGACGAG
Source organism: Nocardioidaceae bacterium (assembly GCA_035645475.1). Lineage (GTDB taxonomy): Bacteria > Actinomycetota > Actinomycetes > Propionibacteriales > Nocardioidaceae > DASQMN01. The sequence continues at coordinate 2,683 of DASQMN010000068.1, read as the reverse complement.
GAGACCGCCGCCCTGCTCCCCGACACCTACGAGACGCGTCGGCTACCGGCGCGACCGGTACGGGGCTTCGGCACGGTCGAGCCGGTCACCGTCCGGCGCCGCTGGAACTACCGACCCTGACCTGACGCCGGCCGGGGAAGCGGAGGGAACGGCTCGGCCGCCGGCCCGACGGGGAAGACGAAACGTCGGTAGGCCCAGAAACGGAACGCGGTGCCCAGCGCCAGCCCCACCACGTTGGCGGACACGTTGTCGGCCAGTGCGCTGGTCAGGCCGAGCAGGTAGTGGCTGACGCCGAGGCAGACCAGCGCGACGCTCATCCCGACGCCGTTGAGCGCGAAGAAGATGACGTACTCGCGGCGGCGATCACCCCACGCCCGATCACGCCAGGTCAGGTGGCGGTTGCCCAGATAGGTGACGAGCGTCGCCGCAACCACGCTGAGCACCTTGGCCGTCAGCGGCTTGTGCTCGAGCAAACCCGGGTCCCCGGCGTAGCGCAGGGTGTTGAAGACGGCGACGTCGACCACCAGTCCGGCCAAGCCTACGAGACCGAAGGTCAGCAGCTCACGCGCCATCGACCGCCACCGGCCTCCGGGCTCGGCGGCGGTGCTGCCCGAGCTCGCCGGCGCGACGGGCGTCAGTGACACGGGTTCTCCTGGGAGCTGGCGGCAGGTGGTCGCAAGCGGTGGGCGCATGCGGCGAGGGCATGCTCACGCCCGAGGCTACCGGCGCAGGGAACGTACCGGACCGAGATGCGCATCCACCCCTGGCCGGACACACGAGGGCGCCGCTCCTGCCGCGGGCTACCCTGCCGCCGTGGACCCGGAGGCAGGCGCACCGACCGTGTCGGCGGTGGGTGGACCCCGGGTCGCGGTCATCGGTGGTGGCCAGCTCGCCCGCATGATGCAGCCGGCCGCGGTCGCGCTGGGCGTACCGCTGCGTGTACTGGTCGAAGGGCCGGACGTCGCCGCCGCTCAGGTCGTCCGCGACCCCGTCGTCGGTGACCACCTCGACCTCGACGACCTGCGGTCCGTGGCTCGGGACTGCACCGTCGTGACCTTCGACCACGAGCATGTACCGCCCGAGCACCTGACGACGTTGAGCGAAGAGGGGCACGCCTGCCGCCCCGGCCCGCATGCCCTGCTGTTCGCGCAGGACAAGGGCGCCATGCGTCGTCGACTCACCGAGCTCGGAACGCCGGCACCGCGCCATCGCACCGTCTCAGCGATCGAGGACCTCGACACCTTCGCGGCCGAAGTCGGCTGGCCGCTCGTCCTCAAGACCCTGCGCGGCGGATACGACGGCAAGGGCGTCTTCCTGGTGGAGGCGCCCTCGGAGGCCCAGACGCTGCTGGACCAGCACGGCACACTGCTGGCCGAGGAGCGCGTCGACTTCAGCCGTGAACTCAGCGCGCTGGTGGCGCGCTCGCCATCCGGTCAGATCGCCGCGTACCCGGTGGTCGAGTCGGTGCAGCGAGACGGTGTCTGCGCCGAGGTCACCTGTCCCGCCCCCGGCCTCCATCCGGACCTGGCGGTGCACGCGCAGCGCATCGCGATGGACCTGTCGGCGGCCCTCGACGTCGTTGGGGTGCTCGCCGTGGAGATGTTCGAGACCCGCGACGGCCGCGTGCTCGTCAACGAGCTGGCCATGCGGCCGCACAACACCGGGCACTGGAGCATCGACGGTGCGGTGACGAGCCAGTTCGAGAACCACCTGCGCGCGGTGCTCGACCTGCCGCTCGGCGATCCCAGCCCTCGAGCCCGCTGGACCTGCATGGTCAACGTCCTGGGCGGAGAGGTCGACGGGCTCTACGACGGGTACCCCCACGTCCTGGCCCGCGACCCAGGCGCCCGGGTCCACCTGTACGGCAAGCCGGTCCGCCCCGGTCGCAAGGTCGGCCACGTGACCACGTACGGCGACGACCTCGACGACGTACGCGAGAGGGCTCGGCATGCGGCGGCCTGGTTCCGCGGCGACCTGCTCGCCGAGGAGGACTGACATGCCTGAGCAGCAGCCGCGCGTCGGCATCGTGATGGGATCCGACTCGGACTGGCCGGTCATGCGAGCCGCCGCGGAGGCCTGCGCGGAGCTTGGAATCGCCTACGAGGCTGACGTCGTCTCCGCCCACCGGATGCCCGAGGAGATGATCGCGTACGGCCGCACGGCGGCCGGGCGGGGGCTGCAGGTGCTGGTAGCCGGGGCCGGGGGTGCCGCGCACCTGCCCGGGATGCTGGCCGCGGTGACGCCGCTACCGGTGGTCGGCGTGCCCATCGCGCTGTCGCACCTCGACGGTATGGACTCCTTGCTCTCCATCGTGCAGATGCCAGCCGGAGTGCCGGTGGCGACCGTGTCCATCGGCGGCGCCCGCAACGCCGGGTTGCTGGCTGCGCGCATCCTCGGCGCCGCCGACCGTGACCTGCGCCACGCCGTGGCCGACGCTCAGGCGCGGCTGCACGAGGTGGCGCTGGCGAAGGGCGAGGCCGTCCGGGCCGAACGGCCCGAGTGACTCAGCGGCCTCGACGCCGCACGTACGCGCCAGCGAGCCGTCCCACCAGCGCGTTGCGGTCGGCCGCATGCGCGGCTGCACGCCGGCCCTGGAACTGCAGCGCACGAATCGCGCTGACGGCCCGCGCGGTACCGCTGCTCCCGGTGGCCACGTCGGGTCGCCGGTTGGCCCACCAGGCGT
>DASQMN010000067.1:0-2232 GCA_035645475.1 Nocardioidaceae bacterium | reverse complement strand
CGGCACCTCGACAGTCAGGTCGCGCATGGCCGCCGCTCGGCAGGCGAGCCGCCAGCCTGCCTTGAGCTCCTCGACGCTGAAGGCCCGGGCGTCGAGCCGGGAGACGGGCACGCCTTCGCCGGCTCTGCCCGCGATCTGCACCTTGCACTTCTTGCAGGTGCCGTGACCGCCGCAGGTGGAGTCGATCGCGATGCCGTTCCAGCTGGCCGCGTCGAAGACGGTGACCCCTGCGGGCACCCCGACGGAGCGGCCAGACGGCGTGAAGCTGAGGTTCACCCGACCGGTGCCGTCATGGGCTCCGTTCTGACCGTCGCGCGCCGTGCCTCCGGAGCTCGTGCCGCCGTAGCCGGGTGGCCGCTCGATCAGCCCCTCGCGGGCGAGATCCTCGACCGCGCTGGCTGGAGCTATGGATACGTCCCGGCGAGCCACTGTCACCCCGTCCCCAAGGCCTGTCCGGCAGCCTGCTCGGCAGCGGCGGCAGCTGCCTGCCGGGCCCGGTGTGCCGCGATCCAGCTCGCGCCCCACTCGTCGTGCCCGAGCAGCAGGTCGGCAGCGCGTACGGCCTCGACGATCTGCGGCGAGCGGGCATCCATGATGGCGCTGGTCAGTCCGGCGGTCATGGCCATCGGCAGGAAGGCTGCGCCGAGGGCGTGGCGGCCGGGCATGCCGAACGACACGTTGGAGGCGCCGAGGGTCATGTTGAGCCCCCAGCCCTGCCTGATCCGCTGGATGGTCTCGAATGCGGTGTTGACCACCTGGGTGTCGGCGCCGATCGGCATGGCAAGGGGATCGATGACGATGTCCTCGATCGCGATGCCGTACTCCTTGGTGGCCGTGTCCACGATCTTCGCCACCAGCTCGATCCGCTTGTCCGCCTCCATGGGGATCTCGTCGGCGTCGTTGGGAAGCGCGATGACCGCGGCGTCATAGCGCTTGACCAGCGGCAGTATCTGCTCCATGCGCTCGTCCTCGGCGGTGATGGAGTTCACCAGCGCCCTGCCCTGGTAGGCGTCGAGCCCGGCCTCCAGCGCTTCCACCACGGACGAGTCGATGCAGATCGGCAGGTCGGTGCGCGACTGCACGAGCCGGATCGCGGTGGCCAGCAGCTCGGGCTCGTCCGTCAGCGGCACACCCATGTTGACGTCGAGCACGTCGGCGCCTCCCGCCACCTGCATGGCAACGTCACGCTCGATCGCCGAGAAGTCTCCCGCGCGGAGCTGCTCCTGGAAGATCTTGCGACCGGTCGGGTTGATGCGTTCGCCGATGATCGTGAACGGCCGGTCGTGGCCGAGCACGACCTCCTTGGTCGCGGAGCGCAACACGGTGTGCTGGTCAGGCATGAGGGTCCTCGGTCGGTGCGGGCAGGGAGCGGAGTAGCTGGGCGACGGGAGCTGTGGGCTTCCGGGTCAGGCGATCAGGCGGGCACGGGTGCGTTGCGGCGCTTGGAGATCAGCTCCTTGGCCTTCTTGACCGTGGCCGAGGCATCGGCGGCATACCCGTCAGCGCCGACCGCGTCGGCGTACTCAGGGGTGACCGGTGCGCCGCCGACCATCACGATCACGTCGTCGCGGAGGCCGGCCTTCTGCAGAGCGTTCATGTTCGCCTTGAACATCGGCATGGTCGTGGTCAGAAAGGCCGAGAAGCCCACGATGTCCGGCTTGTGCTCCTGGATGGCGGACACGAACTTCTCCGGTGCCACCTGCACGCCGAGGTCGATCACCTCGAAGCCTGCCCCCTCGAGCATGATGTTGACGAGGTTCTTGCCGATGTCGTGGACGTCGCCCTTGACGGTGCCCATGAGGAACTTGCCGACCGTCTCCACGCCGGTCTCCGCCAGCAGCGGGCGCAGCACCTCCATCGCTCCCGCCATCGCGCGGCCGGCGATCAGCATCTCCGGCACGAAGAAGTCGCCGCGCTCGAAGCGCGCACCCACCTCCTCGAGGGAGGGGATGAGCGCGTCGAACAGCAGCGTCTGCGGCTCCATGCCCTGCTTGAGCGCGTCGTCGGTCAGGGCCAGGACCGCCGGAGCGTTGCCCACCAGCGTCTCGTCGTAGAGGCCTTGGAGGATCTCGTCGGGTGTCATGCCACACCTTCCTTGTGATTTCGACGTCGAAGTACGAACGCCAGCGAGCTGCTGTGATCGGTCAGCTGGTGCCCCAGCACGTCGAGCTGGTGACGCAGCCGGGCGCTGGGGCCGGAGACGCCGAGTGCCGCGAGCACCTCGCCGTCCCG
>DASQMN010000066.1:0-2592 GCA_035645475.1 Nocardioidaceae bacterium | reverse complement strand
GCACCGCCACCGACGCCAACGCGATGCTGCGGATCGTCTTCAGCCGGCTCGGCGAGCCGAGTGCCGGGCCGTCGTTCCACTACAGCTTCAACCTGCCCGCCGGCGCCTGCCCGCGCTGCGAGGGCATGGGCAGCGTGACCGACCTCGACCTGACCCAGCTCTACGACGAGAGCAAGTCGCTCGCCGAGGGCGCGATCACCATCCCCGGCTACAACGCGGGCGGCTGGAACATGCGGCTCTACAAGGACTCGGGCTTCCTCGACCCGAAGAAGCCGATCCGCGATTACACCGACACCGAGCTGCACGACTTCCTCCACCGCGAGCCGACCAGGATGAAGATCAACAACATCAACATGACCTACGAGGGACTGATCCCGAGGGTTACGAAGTCGTTCCTCTCTAAGGACAAGGAAGCGATGCAGCCGCACATCCGGGCGTTCGTGGACCGGGCGGTCACCTTCACGGCCTGTCCTGATTGCGGTGGTAGCCGGCTCAGCCAGGCCGCTCGTTCCTCGAAGATCGAAGGCATCAACATCGCAGACGCCTGCGCGATGCAGATCAGCGACTTGGCCGAATGGGTCCGCGGCGTCGACGAGCCATCGGTAGCGCCGTTGCTCACGGCGTTGCAACACACACTTGACTCGTTCGTGGAGATCGGGCTGGGCTACCTCTCGCTCGACCGGCCGACCGGCACGCTGTCGGGCGGCGAGGCGCAGCGCGTCAAGATGATCCGCCACCTCGGCTCCTCGCTCACCGACGTCACCTACGTCTTCGACGAGCCGACCATCGGGCTGCACCCCCATGACATCCGGCGGATGAACGACCTGCTGCTGCGGCTGCGGGACAAGGGCAACACGGTGCTCGTCGTGGAGCACAAGCCGGAGGCGATCGCGATCGCCGACCACGTCGTCGACCTCGGCCCGCGCGCTGGCACCGAGGGCGGCGAGGTGGTGTTCGAGGGCACCGTGCAGGGGCTACGGGCCAGTGGCACGCTCACCGGACGGCACCTGGACGACCGGGCCTCCCTGAAGTCATCGGTGCGCACGCCATCGGGGGTGCTGGAGGTTTGCGGCGCCAGCGCCCACAACCTGCAGGACGTCGACGTCGACATCCCGCTCGGCGTGCTGGCCGTCGTAACCGGGGTGGCGGGCTCGGGCAAGAGCTCGATGATCCACGGTTCGGTCTCCGGGCGGGACGGGGTGGTGTCGATCGACCAGGGCGCGATCCGCGGCTCGCGACGGAGCAACCCGGCGACGTACACCGGACTGCTCGACCCGATCCGCAAGGCGTTCGCGAAGGCCAACGGCGTGAAGCCGGCGCTGTTCAGCGCCAACTCCGAGGGCGCCTGCCCCAACTGCAACGGCGCCGGCGTCATCTACACCGACCTGGCGATGATGGCCGGCGTCGCCACCACCTGCGAGGAGTGCGAGGGGAAGCGGTTCCAGGCATCGGTGCTGGAATACCACCTCGGCGGCCGCGACATCAGCGAGGTGCTCGCGACATCGGTGACCGAGGCCCAGGAGTTCTTCGGCGCCGGCGAGGCGCGGACGCCGGCGGCCCACAAGATCCTGGCGCGGATGGCGGACGTCGGGCTCGGCTACCTCAGCCTCGGCCAGCCGCTCACCACGCTTTCCGGCGGCGAGCGGCAGCGGCTCAAGTTGGCCACCCACATGGCTGGGAAGGGCGGCGTCTACGTCCTCGACGAGCCGACCACCGGCCTGCACCTCGCCGACGTCGAGCAGCTGCTAGGCCTGCTCGACCGGCTCGCCGACTCCGGCAAGTCGGTCATCATCATCGAGCACCATCAGGCGGTCATGGCACACGCCGACTGGATCATCGACCTCGGCCCCGGCGCCGGCCACGACGGCGGCCGGATCGTCTTCGAAGGGACACCCGCCGACCTCGTCGCCGCCCGCTCCACCCTCACCGGCGAGCACCTCGCGGCCTACGTCGGCACCTGAGCGAGGCCCTCGCGGACACCGTGAGACGAGTTCTCTCATGTCTTTCGACTCGTCCCACTCGCGGACCGATAAGTGAGGTTGTCCCAGTGACGAGCACAGGAACCTGCTGCGCAAGCGTCGGATGCGGGTAGTCGATGCCAGGCACGAAGAACCCGACCGCGCCCCAGAGCACGAACACCACGCCGCCGCGTTTGGTGCCATCGTCTTCCCCGGAGCAACCCAAGAGAGCGAGGGAAGCGAAGCAGAGGGCCAGCGTGGCTTTCGTGCACCCCCCGAACCTCATGGCCGAGCGGTCTATGGCAGGTGGAAGCGGGCGACTTCCGAGAACCCCTACAGCCGAAGTTCGGAGAACGATCCTTCTACGCACCCGGGTGAATAGGGCCAAGTCTGTCTTATGTGCGGCGCGGTAGGGTTCCTTAGTACATAAGAAACCTCTCGGGGGCGTACCGGGGCGAAGCCAACCGGAAAGCCGGGCGGCCTAAGGAGGGGAGTGATCGAGGCGCCCGGCTCAACAATAACGGGATTGTAGTGCCGAAGCGGGGCCGACCGCATACCCCAAACGGGTGGTCTTTGCCTAGCCCAAACGGGGGATTCGGACGCGAGGTGGCTTGTGCTTTGATGCGGGCCCGGA
>DASQMN010000065.1:0-6948 GCA_035645475.1 Nocardioidaceae bacterium | reverse complement strand
GCCGCCACCCAGGGGAGGCGACGACTGGTTAGCCTCGCGACATGCGAATGGGCGTCTTGGACATCGGGTCCAACACCGGGCACCTGCTGGTCGTCGACGCCCACCGAGGCGCTGCCCCCCTGCCGGCGTACTCGCACAAGGAGCCGTTGCGCCTGGCCGAGCACCTCGACGGTGACGGGACCGTCGACCGGCCCGGCATCGAGGCGCTCGTGGGGTTCGTCGAGCAGGCAGTCCAGGTCGCAGAGGACAAGGGTTGCCAAGACGTGCTCGCCTTCGCCACCTCGGCGGTGCGAGACGCCAAGAACGCCGACGACGTGCTGGCTCGGGTCCGAAAGGACACCGGTATCGACCTGCAGGTGCTCAGCGGCAACGACGAGGCGCGGTTGACCTTCCTCGCGGTGCGGCGCTGGTTCGGCTGGAGCGCGGGGCGGACGCTCGCGTTCGACATCGGTGGCGGGTCGCTGGAGATCGCCGCGGGCATCGAGGAGACGCCCGACGTGGCGACGTCCCTACCCCTGGGTGCCGGGCGCCTGACCCGTGAAGCACTCGGTCCGGCCCCGGTGTCAGGCAAGCAGCTGCGCGCTGTGCGCAAGCAGATCCGGTCGCAGATCGCGGAAGCGGCCGGGCCGGTGCTGCGGCTGGGAACGCCGGACCGGGCCGTCGCGACGTCCAAGACCTTCCGCTCCCTGGCGCGCATCTGCGGGGCGGCGCCCTCCGCGGAGGGCCTGCTGGTACGCCGGGTGCTGGACGGACGAGCCCTGCGCGACCGGCTGCCGCGCCTGGCTCGCATGGACGTCAACCAGATCGCCGCGCTGCCGGGCGTCTCGGTCAACCGAGCCCACCAGGTGCTGGCCGGGGCGCTGGTGGCAGACGCCGTGCTCGACCTGTTCGAGCTGTCCTCGCTGCAGGTGTGCCCCTGGGCGCTGCGCGAGGGCATGATCCTCGAGCGCCTCGACTCCATGTGACTCCTCGTGGCTCCAAGTGACTAGGACTGACGGAGCCGCCGTTCGCCTCAGCCGCTCAACCGGTGCGGCTCGACATGTCTGACTAGGCTGGCAGGCGTGGCTGCGGGCGAGTCAGAGCAGGTCCGCGGTTCTGTGGCACCGCCGGGCGGTCGGGTCGCGCTGTCCAGCGTCTCGGTCTACCCCGAGTCCACCGCCAGTGGCTTCGAGCTCGCCGCGCGGCTCGGCTACGACGGAGTCGAGCTCATGGTCGGCATGGACGAGATCAGTCAGGACATCTCGGCCGTCGCGAAGCTGCGCGACTACCACCAGATCCCCGTGGCGGCCGTGCACACGCCGTGCCTGCTGCTCACCCAGCGGGTATGGGGCACCGACCCGTGGGAGAAGCTGCGGCGCAGCGCCGAGGCCGCGCTCGAGCTCGAGGCGGACGTCGTCGTGGTGCATCCGCCGTTCCGGTGGCAGCGCGACTACGCGCGCGCCTTCGTGACCGGGATCGCCCGGCTCGAGGCCGAGTACGACGTCACCTTCGCGGTGGAGAACATGTATCCGTGGCGCACACCGCGCCGCGAGCTGCAGGTCTACCAGCCCGGCTGGGACCCCGTGCTCGAGGACTACACCAACGTGACGCTGGATCTGTCCCACTGCGCGACGGCCGGCTCGGACGCGCTCGCCATGGCTCGCGACCTCGGCTCTCGGCTGGCGCACGTCCACATGGCCGACGGCGCGGGCTCGGCCAAGGACGAGCACCTGGTTCCCGGCCGGGGCGACCAGCCGTGTGCCGAGCTCGCCGAGCACCTGGCGGTCAGCGGCTTCGCCGGCACCGTGGTCGTGGAGATCAACACCCGTCGCAGCGAGGACCGCGCCGAGCGCGAGTTCGATGTCGCCGAGGCACTGGCCTTCACCCGCCTGCACCTTGCCGCTCCTGCCGCTCCTGCCGCTCCTGCCGTTCCGACGGCTTCCGCCGGTGCTCCAGGCGACGGGACGCAGGTACGCGGCGCGTAGGGTCGCCCGAGCATTCAGGCGCAGGAGAAGGCGGTCACGCCGCGCGCCTATCAACAGAGGAGGACGAACCAGTGGTGCGTCGTACGTTGCTGTCCCTGGCTCGCAGTGAACGGGCCAAGCACCTGGTCACGACGACGCCGGTCTCCAGCCAGATCGTGAAGCGCTTCGTGGCCGGCGACGATATCGAGGCCGCGGTGCGAACCAGTTCCGAGCTGGTCGGTGCGGGGCTCGCGGTCTCGTTGGACCACCTCGGTGAGGACACTGTCGACCGGGCACAGGCCGACAGCGCGGTCGAGGCGTACGTGGCCATGCTCGACCGACTCGCCGATGCCGGCCTCACGCCGGCAGCCGAGGTCAGCGTGAAGCTGTCCGCTGTGGGTCAGGCGCTGCCGGGTGACGGCGAGCGCATCGCCGTCGAGAGCGCCCGCCGCATCTGCGAGTCGGCGCGCAAGGCTGGAACCACGGTCACCCTGGACATGGAGGACCACACCACCACCGACTCGACCCTGTCGGTGCTGCGTGAGCTGCGAGCGGACTTCCCAGAGACGGGCGCGGTCGTCCAGTCCTACCTGCGCCGCACCGAGGCCGACTGCCGCGACCTGGCCGGCACCGGTTCCCGCGTCCGGCTGTGCAAGGGCGCGTACGACGAGCCGGAGTCGGTGGCCTTCCGCGACAAGGCCGAGGTGGACGCGTCGTACCTGCGCTGCCTCGAGGTGCTGATGCGGGGCCAGGGATACCCGATGGTCGCCTCGCACGACCCTCGGCTGATCGAGGCGGCCGGTGACCTGGCCAAGGAGACCGACCGGGCGCCGGGCGACTTCGAGTACCAGATGCTGTACGGCATCCGTCCCGAGGAGCAGAAGCGGCTGGCAGCTGCCGGCCACGTGGTGCGGATCTACGTGCCGTACGGCCAGGAGTGGTACGGCTACCTCATGCGCCGGCTGGCCGAGCGGCCGGCCAACGTCGCCTTCTTCCTCCGCTCCCTGGTAAGCCGGTCGTGACCGCCACGGGAGGCCACGACACCGACCAGGACACTGACCACGACGCCGGCCAGGACGCCGACCACTACGCTGACCAGGACGCCGATGTCGCCGAGGCGCCGGACAGGACAGCCGTCCTGGGAGCCGGCGTCATGGGCGAGACGCTCGTCTCGGGCCTGCTGCGGGCCGGCCGGCGGCCGGAGACGCTGCTGCTGACCGAGCGCCGCCCTGAGCGCGCCGTGGAGCTGACCGAGCGCTACGGAGTAGAGGTCGTCTCCAACGTCGAGGCAGCCGAGCGAGCATCCACGCTGCTGCTTGTGGTCAAGCCGCAGGACATGCCGGGGCTCCTTCATGAGATCGCTCCGCACCTGCGAGCCGGCGCCCTGGTGGTGTCCCTGGCCGCCGGAATCCCGACGTCACTGCTGGAGAAGCACCTTCCCGCCGGTGTGCCCGTCGTCCGCGTGATGCCCAACACCCCGGCGCTGGTCGATGAGGGGATGGCCACGATCTCGCCCGGGTCGTCATGCGATGCGGCTCACCTCGCCCAGACGGAGGACCTGCTGCGGGCCACGGGCAAGGTCATGAGGGTGCCCGAGCACCAGCAGGACGCCGTCACCGCGATCTCCGGCTCAGGGCCGGCGTACCTGTTCTTCGTGGTGGAGGCGATGATCGAGGCCGGGGTGCACCTCGGGCTGCCTCGCACGACGGCGACCGAGCTGGTGGTGCAGACGGTGGTGGGCTCGGCGAAACTGCTGCGCGAGACCGGAGAGCACCCCACCGTGCTCCGCGAGCGGGTGACATCTCCGGCGGGCACGACCGCAGCCGCGGTGCGAGAGCTCGAGGACCACAAGGTGCGGGCGGCGTTCCTCACCGCCATGGAGGCGGCCCGGGACCGCTCCCGCGAGCTGGCGTCCGGGTCGGAAGAGGCGGGTCCCGGCCGTTAGGGTGACGGCCATGTCCGGACCGGCGTGCGTGGTCTTCCACGACACGATGTGCTCCTACGACTTCGGTCCGAGCCACCCGATGTCACCGCTTCGCGTGCAGCTGGCGATGCGGCTCGCCCGCGAGCTGGGCGTGATCGGACCCGACGCCCTGCCGCAGGTCGACGCGGAGCGCGCGTCGGACGACCTGTTGTGCACGGTGCACGACCCCGCCTACGTCGCCGCCGTGCGCGCGGTCACCGGGCCGGACGACGTCGACCTGGAGCATGGACTGGGCACCGAGGACAACCCCACCTTCGCCGGCATGCACGACGCGTCGGCTCATGTCGTAGGGGCCACCGTGGCGGCCGCGAACCGAGTGTGGTCAGGGGACGTGGTCCACGCCGCCAACATCGCCGGCGGCCTGCACCACGGCATGCGCGACCACGCCAGCGGCTTCTGCATCTACAACGACGTCGCCGTCGGGATCCAGAGCCTGCTCGACGCTGGCGCAGAGCGGGTCGCCTACGTGGACGTCGACGTCCACCACGGCGACGGCGTGCAGGAGATCTTCTACGACGACCCGCGCGTGCTCACGGTGAGCCTGCACGAGACGCCCGGCACGCTGTTCCCCGGGACCGGCCATGCGAGCGAGATCGGGGGGCCGGGTGCGCCCGGGTCAGCGGTCAACGTGGCGCTCCCGCCCGGCACCGGTGACGCCGGCTGGCTCCGCGCCTTCGCCGCGGTGGTACCGCCGGCCCTGCGCGCCTTCGAGCCCCAGGTGCTGGTCAGCCAGCACGGGTGCGACACGCACATGGACGACCCGCTAGCGCATCTGATGCTGAGCATCGAGGGCCAGCGCGCCTCGTACCTCGCGCTGCACGACCTGGCCCACGAGCTGTGCGGCGGACGATGGGTGGCGACCGGTGGGGGCGGCTACGCCGTCACCAGCGTCGTCCCGCGCGCCTGGACCCATCTGCTTGCTGTCGTCGGCGGCGCACCGCTCGACCCGAACCAGGAGCTGCCTGCCACCTGGCGAGCCGACGTGGAGCGTCTGACCGGCCGCTCGACGCCGCAACGCCTCGGTGACGGCCGCAGCACCGCCTACCGTGACTTCTCCACCGGCTACGACCCCGCCGACTGGCTGGACCGCGCGATCATGGCGACTCGTACGGCGGCGTTCCCGCACCTCGGTCTCGACCCCCATCACTGACCGGCTGTTCCGGGGTCGCGACCGGGGCCGATTCGGCCAAGCCTTCCCCACCTGTCCCACCAGGCACTATTCTTCCTCCTGCACGACGCTTGGTCTTCGGTGGGGAAGCCGAAGGCGTCCCGTGCTGAAGGTGCGGTGCGTCATGACCTCCTCCGACTCCGGCCCCGAGGGCAGTCGGCCTCACGCCGAGTTCCTCACCGTCGCCGAGGTGGCGGCGCGCATGCGCGTCTCCAAGATGACGGTCTACCGGCTCGTACATGGCGGTGAGCTGGAAGCTGTCCGGGTGGGCCGGTCCTTCCGCGTGCCCGACCACGCCGTGGAGGAGTACCTGCGGCGTTCCTACTTCCAGGCCGGCTGATCGCGCGCTGATGCCTTCGGGAGCCGGTTATGACCGACGATTCGGGACTGGCTGGCAGCGGCCGTTAGGCTGCGGGTTCGCCTCGCTACCGAATCCGGAAGGTCTCCTGTGGGATCTGTTGTCAAGAAGCGCCGCAAGCGCATGTCCAAGAAGAAGCACCGCAAGTTGTTGAAGAAGACGCGCGTCCAGCGTCGTCGCGCCGGTAAGTGAGGCACTACCCGGACCGGCGACGCACGCCGGTCCGGATCCTCGAGCAGCGGGGGACAGTCAGTGGGACGAGTCGTGCTGGTCACCGGGGTCGCCCGTGACCTCGGCTCCGAGTTCGCGCGGCGGCTCGTGGACGACCCGGCCGTCGACAAGGTGGTCGGCGTCGACCTCCGTCCGCCACGGCAGGACCTGCACGGTGTCACGTTCGTCCGTTCAGACGTCCGCAACCTCGTTCACAGCGACGTCCTCGCTGCCGAGGACGTGGACACCGTGGTCCACCTCGGCGTCGCGGCGCTGCCTGCGCGGGGCGGTGGGCGCTCCTCGCTGAAGGAGTCGAACGTCATCGGCACGATGCAGCTGCTCGCGGCGTGCCAGCGGGCACCGAGCGTGGGCAAGCTGGTGGTGAAGTCGGCCACCGCGGTCTACGGCGCGTCGCCTCGCGACCCGGCGCTGTTCACCGAGGACATGGGGGCCCGGCGTACTCCTTCGACCGGCTTCGCGAAGGACGCCGCTGAGGTGGAGGGCTACCTGCGCGGCTTCTGCCGGCGCCGTCCTGACGTGGCCGTCACGACCTTGCGCATGGCGAACCTGCTGTCGTCGCGGCTGGACACCCCGCTGGCTCGCTACTTCGGCCTGCCGGTGCTGCCGACGGTGCTCGGGTTCGACCCGCGACTGCAGTTCCTGCACGCCGACGACGCGTTCGAGGTGCTGCGCCGGGCGACGGTGCAGGAGCGCACCGGCACCTACAACGTCGCCGGCGACGGCATCCTGCTGCTGTCGCAGGCCGTGCGCCGTACCGGCAGGCCGAGCTTCGCGGTCCCTTCGTTCGCCTTCGGCGCGGCCGTGAGCAGCCTCGGTGGCGGCGCGGGGTCGGTGGGCGCCGACGAGGTCGCGCTCCTGACGTACGGGCGCGGTGTGGACACCACGGCTCTGCGCACCAGGTTCGGCTACTCGACGGCGTGGTCCACCGCGGAAACGCTGGACGCCTTCGTATGCGAGCGAGGACTCGGTCCGTTCGCTCCGGCAGGCTCAAGCCGGGCAGACCGTCGAGCCGACGGCTCGCTCGCCGGAGCGCGGCATGGCTGATCAGGAGCCGGCCCGCGAAGAGGATGCACCATCCGGCCCTCCGGTCTCCGAGCTCGCGAAGGCGTGGTCGAGTGCGGTCCGAGAGCTGTTCGGCGAGTCCGGTGAGGAGAAGGCCGCGCAGCTGCTGGATTTCTGGCGACGCCGGTTGGCCGGTGACTACGAGGTGGACGACTTCGGGTTCGACCCTGAGCTGACCAGCCGGCTCCTGCTCACGGCGCTG
>DASQMN010000064.1:0-5512 GCA_035645475.1 Nocardioidaceae bacterium | reverse complement strand
CCATGTCCGAGCACGTCGCCGGTGCCGCCGTCGGGCTCGGCGCCGGCGAGGCGCCGCGCCGTGTTCTGTCGCTGGACGAGGAACGTGCGTTGGTCGAACGAGAAGTCATCGAGCTCCGGTCGTCCTCGGCGGTGTTCGCCGAAGCCGGCCGGACCGAGCGCAGCGCGGAACTGCTCCGAAGCGCCGATACGGTCGACGAGATACTCCGGGAAAGCGCGCCGTCGGAAGAGTGGAGCGGGTGACCGGGATCGAACCGGCATGGCCAGCTTGGAAGGCTGGGGCTCTACCATTGAGCTACACCCGCATGCCCTGTCGGGGGCTGGTCCATGATGCCATGCCAGGGGCGGGTATCTGACGAGCGGCGCCGACACCGGCGCTTCGCCCAGCCAACGCGGTGCCACCGTGAGTCGACGGATACGTTCGTGACTCGTCCAGCCCTAGGAGAGCTCATGAGCGCCGTGCCCGTCGTCGCCGTCGTCGTCGCCAAAGCAGGGTCGGCCGAGGTCGTACGTGAGGCGCTGACTGTCCTGGCTCAGGCGTCGCGCAACGGAGAAGCGTGCGTCTCCTACGACGTGCACGAGTCAGCAGCCACGCCGGGCACCTTCGTCACCATCGAGTGCTGGCGCAGCGAAGGTGACCTCGACAGTCACCTGCAGAGCGAGCACTTCCAACAGGCTGTCCAGGCGACGACCGGCCACCTCGCCAAGGCGCCGGCGATCCACCCGCTGCACCCGGTCCTGGTCGACTGACGAGCGCGGCATCTCACCGCCCGACGTCCACTAGACTCGGGCGACGCCGCGGGGCGTAGCGTAGTGGCTAGCGCGCCTGCTTTGGGAGCAGGAGATCGCAGGTTCGAGTCCTGTCGCCCCGACTGTCGCCGCGTTCCCCCAGCACACCGGAGGAGTCGCGGCATGCCGTGTGCCGGGACCCGAGGGCGCGGCCAGCAATCCCACGACGAAGGAGTACCACCACCGTGAAGGCCACCACCGAGTCCGTCAACCCGACTCGGGTCAAGCTGACCGTCGAGGTGCCCTTCGAGGAGCTCAAGCCGAGCCTCGACGCGGCCTACAAGAAGATCGGCTCGCAGATCCAGGTGCCGGGCTTCCGCCGCGGCAAGGTGCCCGCGGCGATCGTCGACCAGCGCATCGGCCGTGCCGCCGTGCTGGACGAGGCCATCAACGCCGCGCTGCCCACCTTCTACACGCAGGCGCTGCAGGAGAACGAGATCCAGCCGCTGAGCCAGCCCGAGATCGGTCCCGACGACGTCCAGTTCGCCGATCTGGAGTCGTTGACCTTCGTCGCCGAGCTCGACGTCCGCCCGGAGATCGAGCTCCCGGCGTACCAGGGCCTCGAGGTGACGGTCGCCGACACCGAGGTCACCGACGCCGAGGTCGACGAGCAGGTGCAGGCCCTGCGGGAGCGGTTCGGCTCACTGATCGACGTCGACCGTGCCGCCGCCGACGGCGACTTCGTCACGATCGACCTCAAGGCCAGCCAGGACGGCGAGGTGCTCGAGGGTGCCGAGGTCTCCGGACAGTCGTACAAGGTCGGTCAGGGCACCATGCTGGACGGTCTCGACGAGGCGCTCATCGACATGTCCGCCGGGGAGACGAAGACCTTCACCAGCCAGCTCGTGGGCGGCGACCTCGCCGGTGCCGACGTCGAGGTGGAGGTGCGAGTCACGGCAGTCAAGGAGCAGGAGCTCCCCGAGCTCACCGACGAGTTCGCGCAGGACGCCAGCGAGTTCGACACCGTGGAGGAGCTCACCGCGGACGTCCGTGATCGGCTGCTGCGCGGCAAGCGCATGGAGCAGGCCGCCGAGGCTCGCGACGCGGTGCTCGAGAAGCTGCTCGACGTCGTCGAGATCCCGTTGCCCGACGGCATCGTCCAGGAGGAGCTCGCCCAGCGCCAGCAGCAGATCGCGCAGCAGCTGGCGCAGGCCGGTCTCACGATCGAGCAGTACCTCGAGCGCGAGGGCCAGACGGTCGAGGAGTTCCAGACCGATCTGGAGGAGCAGGTTCGTCAGTCGATGCAGGCGCAGTTCCTGCTCGACAAGGTCGCCGAGGCAGAGAAGGTCGGCCTGGACCAGCAGGACCTGACCCAGCACATCATGCGCCGCGCCCAGCAGAGCGGCCAGGACCCGCAGGCCTACGCCCAGCACGCCATGGAGCACAACCACTTGCCTGAGCTGATCAGCGAGGTCGTCCGAGGCAAGGCCCTGGCCTCGATCGTCGAGGCGGCTGTCGTCACGGACGCCTCCGGCGCTGTCGTCGAGCTGAAGCGGCTGCAGCAGGACGGCACGCTGGCCGACGAGGTGTCGGGCGACGTTGCCGCCGGGGACGCCGGGGGGCTCAGCGACGACGGCGACGTGGCAGACACCGAAGCCGTTGACGGAGACGTCGCCGACACGGCGCCCCAGCCGGTCGTCGAGCAGGCCTGATCGCTCCCAGCAGCAGTGACGCGCTCGATTCGTACCGGCCAGGCGTCGGGATCCTGGTGCCGCCGGCCGTCAGCATGAGGCCATGAGCGCTCTCGTTGACGCTGCTGCTCCCGCGCCCGAGCCGGTGCGGACGACTGACTCGGCTGCTCTCGCACTCGACTACGCCGACCGGCTGATCATGGGAGCCGTGCGTGACCTCCACCTCTCGGTCGCGTCGCGCCTGCTTCCGGCCAGCCGGCTCGTCGGAGGCAGCCTGCCCGAGCGCGTCCACAGCATGTCCAGCAACGCCCTGTACGCCGGTCTGTCGACCACCATCAGAGGGTCGGCCAATGGGTTGCGGGCGCTGGCTCGGCGCGGTGTCGGTACACCGCTGGAGGCATCGGTGGCCGGCCGGCAGCTCCTGTCGACCATCAACGCCCTGGTCGGGGCGGAGCTGGCAGAAGCCGGAGATCCCGGTGGCATCCGGATGGCCTTGCGCGTCGGCGCCCGTGACGTCCCCCTCGACCCCGCTGCGCTCGAAGCGGCGTATCCACAGGCGTCGCGCAAGATCGTGCTCCTCCTGCACGGACTGGGTGAGAACGACGAGTCCTGGCAGCCGCGGCAGGACGACGCGGGCTACGCCACCCGCGTGGCGCGCGAGACAGACTGGACCCCGCTGGTCGTGCGCTACAACACCGGGATGCGCGTCTCGGACAACGGCGCCGAGCTGGCTGCACTGATCGGCCGGCTCGCAACGTGCTGGCCGGTACCGATCACCTCGATCGCCTTCGTCGGGCACTCGATGGGTGGACTGCTCGCCAGGTCCGCGACCGTGCACGCCCTGGCCGGCCAGCAGGACTGGGTGACGCGGGTCACCCACGTCGTATGTCTGGGCACGCCGCATCTGGGCGCCCAGCGGGAGAAGGCCGCGCACCTGGGTGCCCGCGCACTGGCCCTCGTCCCGAGCTCGGCAGCCCGTGTGTCCGCCCGCACGGTGCCTCTGCGGCACGCGTATGTCAGCAGGGACGATTGGGCGGGTCACGACGTGACCGCCCCGTGGGGCGAGGACCGGATCGCCGTCGCGCCGCTCAGCGACGCTGCGTACCACTTCGTGGCCGCGGGCCGTCCGCGACCGCAGCAGCTGGCGGGGCGAGGTGACCATCCGCGCTCGTCCGGTACGAGCCGTCCTGACAGCGGCGAGCCGTCGTCGCCGGTCGAGGACTCGCTCGACGCTGGTGACCACGTGGCGCTGCTCGGCCACCCGCAAGTGGCCGCCTGGCTGGTGACCTGGCTGCAGTGCTCGCCCGATGAGCCGGCTGACGGTCGTACCGATCAGGACGAGCCACCCGTCATCGCTCGCCCTGGACGCCACCGCGCCGCCGGATGAGCCCGGAGGCCCGCCTGGGTCAGCAACCGCAACGACGAGCGGCGCCATCTGCACCACCCGGACCACAGGCGCTGCGTCAAGGGGTAACGCCGTCAGCGAACAGCGCCCCGGAGCTCGTGGGATTGTCCAGACCCCCCGCTAGGGTCGATCGTGTGACCCTGATCAACTCAACACAGCCCGGCCCGCAGATGAACGGTGGCTCCGGCCTCGGCCTCGACGATCACATCTACCAGCGGCTTCTACGCGAGCGCATCATCTTCCTCGGCTCGGAGGTGCGCGACCAGAACGCGAACGCCATCTGTGCACAGATGCTGCTGCTCAACGCCGAGAGCCCGGACGCTGACATCTTCCTCTACATCAACTCACCCGGTGGCTCGGTCGACGCAGGCATGGCCATCTACGACACCATGCAGTTCATCTCCAACGATGTCGCCACCGTCGGCATGGGCCTGGCGGCCTCAATGGGGCAGTTCCTGCTCTGCGCCGGTGCCGCCGGCAAGCGCTACGCGCTTCCGCACGCCCGGATCATGATGCACCAGCCCTCAGGTGGCCTCGGTGGCTCGGCGAGCGACATCAAGATCCAGGCCGAGCAGTCGCTGCACATCAAGAAGCAGCTGTTCGACCTGATCAGCGAGCACACCGGCCAGTCGCGTGAGCAGGTCGAGACCGACGCCGACCGCGACCGCTGGTTCACCGCCGACCAGGCGCAGGCCTACGGGTTCATCGACGAAGTCGTGTCCAGCGCCGGCGAGGTCGCCCAGCAGGGCCGTCCGGCCGAGAACGCGTGAGCCAATCAATGACCACCCCCGACCGGGCAGGACTTGCCATGAATCCGCACACGAGCGGCGCCGCCGACGCCGGTGTCCCGCTGCACCAGCGCACCGCGCCGGGCATGAACTACTACATCCCGCAGTGGGAGGAGCGCACGTCGTACGGCATCCGCCGCATCGACCCCTACGCGAAGCTGTTCGAGGAGCGCATCATCTTCCTCGGTACACCGATCTCCGACGACGTCGCGAACGCCGTGATGGCCCAGCTGCTGTCGCTGGAGTCGATGGACCCCGACCGGGACATCCAGATCTACATCAACTCTCCGGGCGGCTCCTTCACCGCGCTGACGGCGATCTACGACACGATGCAGTTCGTCAAGCCCGACATCCAGACCGTGTGCATGGGTCAGGCAGCCTCGGCCGCCGCCATCCTGCTGGGCGCCGGCGCACCGGGCAAGCGCCTTGCGCTCCCCAACAGCCGGATCCTCATCCACCAGCCCTACACCGAGGGCACGTACGGCCAGGCCTCCGACATCGAGATCCAGGCCAACGAGATCCTGCGCATGCGATCGCTGCTCGAGCGGATGATCTCCGACCACACCGGCAGGTCGATCGAGGACGTCGGGCGTGACATCGAGCGCGACAAGATTCTCACCGCCGAGGCGGCCGTCGAGTACGGCCTGGTCGACCAGGTGCTGGGGTCGCGCAAGACCTCCCTCATGCAGAGCGTCTGATGAGTGAGCCTGTTCGTCGCAAGCGGACGACGCGGCGAGCAGGATTCCGGGAAGCGTCAGTGCTGTGCAGTACGGTCCCAAGTGTTCGCTCCAGCGGTGCTCGACCACATCGCCGGACCTGGTGAGGGAGGGCATCGCCTGTGGCACGCATCGGTGATGGAGCCGACCTGCTCAAGTGCTCTTTCTGCGGCAAGAGCCAGAA
>DASQMN010000063.1:0-1971 GCA_035645475.1 Nocardioidaceae bacterium | reverse complement strand
CTCGTGCAGGCGCTGCTGCCGCCGCTGATGACATCCCTGCGTACCCAGGAGACCGACGCCGGAACGACCCGTAAGACGCTGTGGCGGCTGTTCGACGGCGCCCTGGTCGAGTCGGTGCTGATGCGCTACCCCGACCGGGTCACGCTGTGCGTCTCGAGCCAGGCCGGGTGCGGGATGGCCTGCGTCTTCTGGGCCACCGGCCAGGGTGGCCTGCAGCGCAACATGTCGGCTGCGGAGATCGTAGAGCAGGTCCTGGCGGGAGCTCGATCGCTGACCCGCGGCGAGGTCACGGGTGGACCGGGTCGGGTGTCCAACGTCGTCTTCATGGGCATGGGCGAGCCACTCGCCAACTACCGGGCCGTGATGGACGCGGTGCGGCGACTGACCGCGCCGGCGCCGGAAGGCCTCGGAATGTCTGCTCGAGGCATCACGGTGAGCACAGTCGGCCTGGTACCTCGCATGCGCCAGCTCGTCACGGAGGGCATTCCGGTGACGCTCGCGCTCTCGCTGCACGCACCCGACGACGAGCTGCGCAACGAGCTGGTGCCGGTGAACACCCGCTGGAACGTGCGCGAGGCGGTCGAGGCGGCGTGGCAGTACGCCGCCGCCACCAAGCGCCGGGTCTCGATCGAGTACGCGATGATCAAGGACGTCAACGACCAGGCATGGCGTGCCGACCTCCTCGGCGACGTGCTCACCTCCTACGGCGACTGGGGTTGGGTGCATGTCAACCTCATTCCGCTGAACCCGACCCCTGGTTCACGCTGGACAGCGAGCCGGCCGGAGGACGAGCGCGAGTTCGTCCGCCGGTTGCAGGCCAAGGGGGTGCCGACGACCGTGCGTGACACCCGAGGCCAGGAGATCGACGGCGCCTGCGGGCAGCTGGCCGTGCCGGCCGGCGCTGCTCAGTCGTGACGAGCCGTCCGCGGCTGATCGCGACCGACCTCGACCGGACGCTGCTCGATGCGCAGGGGCGGGTGTCCCCGCGTACCCGGAAGGCCTTGACCGCTGTCGAGGCCGCGGGCATCGGCGTCGTTTTCGTCACGGCTCGACCACCGCGCTGGATCGCACCTCTCGTGCCGGACGTGGACGGGCGCGGTCTCGTGGTCTGCGCCAATGGTGCTCTGGCCCTCGACATCGCGACCGACGAGGTCGTGCTGTCGCGCCCGCTGTCTGCCGACGCGGTGCTCGAGCTCGCCGCACGTCTCCGTTCGGTGCTGCCTGATCTACACTTCGGTGTCGAGTCGATGGCTGGGCTGGCGGTGGAGTCGTCCTTCGTCCCGGCGCAGCCCTTTCCCGAGCCACCCCGGGTCGGCGAGCTGGCTGACATCCTCGACCCGGCGCCTCTCAAGCTGCTCGCTCGGGACGCGGCGCACACCAGCGATGAGCTCCTGGCCATCGCCACACCTGTCTGCCGTGGACTCGGTCAGCCCAGCCACAGCGGTGCGGAGGGGCTGCTCGAGATCAGCTCGGACGGCACGTCGAAGGCATCCGCGCTGGCCTGGGTGGCTGATCGGCGGGGGATCGAGGCGGCGGACGTGTGGGCCTTCGGGGACTCACCGAACGACCTGCCGATGCTGGCCTGGGCGGGACGCTCGTACGCGGTCGCCAACGCGCACCCGAGCGTGCTCGCTCAGGCGACACATCGCTGTGGCGCCAACACCGAGCACGGGGTGGCGGAGGTCCTGGAGACGCTGACGCGCTAGTGACTGGCGGGGCCGCCTCAGGGTGTCAGTGAGCTCGGCGGCCATCCCGCTAACCGAAGGCCTGCGCCACCGCGTCGGCGAAGAGGTCCGCCTCGTCCACGTCGAGCCCACGCGAGGTGAACCAGGCGCACACGTTGTGGCAGTCACGCTGCAGGAACTCCATGCCACGCGGATTGGCGACCAGGTCGACCACCTGCGGCAGGTCGATGACCACCACGCGGTCCTCGACGGCCAGGACGTTGTACGCGGACAGGTCACCGTGAGC
>DASQMN010000062.1:0-2313 GCA_035645475.1 Nocardioidaceae bacterium | reverse complement strand
GCACCGCCACCGACGCCAACGCGATGCTGCGGATCGTCTTCAGCCGGCTCGGCGAGCCGAGTGCCGGGCCGTCGTTCCACTACAGCTTCAACCTGCCCGCCGGCGCCTGCCCGCGCTGCGAGGGCATGGGCAGCGTGACCGCCATCGATCTGGCCCAGCTCTTCGACGAGAGCAAGTCGCTTGCCGAGGGCGCGATCACTATCCCCGGCTACAACGCGGGCGGCTGGAACATGCGGCTCTACAAGGACTCGGGCTTCGTCGACCCGAACAAGCCGATCCGCCACTACACGGAGACCGAGCTGCACGACTTCCTCCACCGCGAGCCGGTCAGGATGAAGATCAACGGCATCAACATGACCTACGAAGGGCTGATTCCGCGGGTTACGAAGTCGTTCCTCTCCAAGGACAAGGAAGCGATGCAGCCGCACATCCGGGCGTTCGTGGACCGGGCGGTCACCTTCACGGCCTGCCCCGAGTGCGGCGGCAGCCGGCTCAACGAGGCCGCCCGCGCATCGCGTATCGGCAGGATCAACATCGCCGACGCCTGCGCGATGCAGATCAGCGACCTGGCCGTATGGATCCGCGGCGTCGACGAGCCGTCGGTAGCGCCGCTGCTCACCACGTTGCAACACACACTCGACTCGTTCGTGGAGATCGGGCTGGGCTACCTCTCGCTCGACCGACCGACCGGCACGCTGTCGGGCGGCGAGGCGCAGCGCACCAAGATGATCCGCCACCTCGGCTCCTCGCTCACCGACGTCACCTACGTCTTCGACGAGCCAACCATCGGGTTGCACCCCCATGACATCCGGCGGATGAATGACCTGCTGCTGCGGCTGCGGGACAAGGGCAACACAGTGCTCGTTGTGGAGCACAAGCCGGAGGCGATCGCGATCGCCGACCACGTCGTCGACCTCGGCCCGCGCGCCGGCACCGAGGGCGGCGGGGTGGTGTTCGAGGGTACCATGCAGGGGCTACGGGCCAGTGGCACGCTCACCGGGCGGCACCTGGACGACCGGGCCTCCCTGAAGTCATCGGTGCGCATGCCATCGGGGGTGCTGGAGGTGCGCGGCGCCGGCGCCCACAACCTGCAGGACGTCGACGTCGACATCCCGCTCGGCGTGCTGGTCGTCGTCACCGGGGTGGCGGGCTCCGGCAAGAGCTCGCTGATCCACGGTTCGGTCTCCGGGCGGGACGGGGTGGTGTCGATCGACCAGGGCGCGATCCGCGGCTCGCGACGGAGCAACCCGGCGACATACACCGGACTGCTCGACCCGATCCGCAAGGCGTTTGCGAAAGCCAACGGTGTGAAGCCGGCGCTGTTCAGCGCCAACTCCGAGGGCGCCTGCCCCAGCTGCAACGGCGCCGGCGTCATCTACACCGACCTGGCGATGATGGCCGGCGTCGCCACCACCTGCGAGGAGTGTGAGGGGAAGCGGTTCCAGGCATCGGTGCTTGAATACCACCTCGGCGGCCGCGACATCAGCGAGGTGCTCGCGATGTCGGTGGCCGAGGCCGAGGAGTTCTTCGGCCCCAGCGAGGCGCACACGGTGGCGGCGCACAAGATCCTGCAGCGGCTCGCCGACGTCGGGCTGGGCTACCTCAGCCTCGGCCAGCCGCTCACCACGCTGTCCGGCGGCGAGCGGCAGCGGCTCAAGTTGGCCACCCGCATGGCCGAGAAGGGCGGCGTCTACGTCCTCGACGAGCCGACCAGCGGCCTGCACCTCGCCGACGTCGAACAGCTGCTCGGCCTGCTCGACCGGCTCGTCGACTCCGGCAAGTCGGTCATCGTCATCGAGCACCACCAGGCGGTCATGGCGCACGCCGACTGGATCATTGACCTCGGCCCCGGCGCCGGCCACGACGGCGGCCGGATTATCTTCGAGGGCACACCCGTCGACCTCTTCGCCGCCCGCTCCACCCTCACCGGCGAAC
Organism: Nocardioidaceae bacterium; assembly: GCA_035645475.1. Lineage (GTDB taxonomy): Bacteria > Actinomycetota > Actinomycetes > Propionibacteriales > Nocardioidaceae > DASQMN01. Next base: position 378 of record DASQMN010000062.1, on the reverse strand, counting down.
ACCTCGCGGCCTACGTCAGCACCTGACCGCACCTCGGCGAGGACGGGCACGCAAGTCTGCAACCGCCGAGCAACCCACGGATTGGTTACCGAGAACCGAGAAGAGGCAAACGTCCCTATCCTTGCCGGTCCCTGAATATCTCTCCAAGTCCACTACATGTTTGTTGACTAGCATGCCTATGAGAGTCAGAAACGGCGCTTAGCCCGGTCCTAACGCATAAGGATACGTACCCCTGAATACGGGTGTCCGAGAAAACGTCTTAGCGGCAACTCAGTGAATAGACGTCGCTCTGCCCCGATTCTATAGAGGTGTGCGAATGAGGGTGATGACGTTTCGGAAGACCTTAGAAACCGTTTAGTAAGTCGGGGTTGGTGGCTT
>DASQMN010000061.1:0-5870 GCA_035645475.1 Nocardioidaceae bacterium | reverse complement strand
CGACCTGTGTGCCGACGGCTCGGTCGGCTCGCGCACCTGCGGGCTCAAAGCTCCCTACGCCGATGCCGAGCCCGGCAGCGCCACCGACCGTGGGCATGTCTACCTCGACGTGCACGAGGTGCGCGACCACGTCATCACGTGCACGCGAGCCGGCATGCAGGGCGGCATGCACGTGATCGGCGATGCCGCTGCCGACGTGGTCCTCGCCGGCTTCGAGGCCGCAGCCCAGGTCGTGGGCGAGAGCGAGATACGCCGGGCCCGGCATCGGCTCGAGCACGTCGAGCTCGTCGACGACGCCGTCGTCGCGCGCCTGGCCGCGCTGGGGATCAGCGCCTCCGTACAGCCGGCGTTCGACGCAGCGTGGGGCGGTACTGACGGCATGTACGCACAGCGGCTCGGACCCGAGCGTGCGCTGGCGATGAACCCGCTCGCCTCCTTCGCCCGAGAGGGCGTGCTGCTGGCGCTGGGGTCGGACAGTCCGGTGACTCCCTTCGACCCCTGGGGCTGGGTGGCCGCCGCAGCCTGGCACCGCAACGCCCGACAGCGCATCAGTGCCCGGGCTGCGTTCCTCGCGGCCACCCGTGGCGGCCATCGTGCCGCGCGAGAGGATGCAGGGGGCGTTCTGGCGGTCGGTGCACCGGCCACGCTGGCCGTCTGGGAGGTGGCCGACCTGGTGGTTCAGGCCCCCGACGAGCGTCTCAGTGCCTGGTCCACCGACCCGCGGTCCGGCACGCCAGGGCTCCCCGACCTCACTCCGGGCGCTCCCCGCCCCACCTGTCGCAGAACGGTGGTCAACGGGACGGTCGTGCACGACCGCTGAGCTCGGTGGTGAAGCAAAACTCCTCATGGATCGGCCGTTGCGCCGCAAGTCCTACGGTCGGATACCCGTACGACCGCAAGCCTGGCGGTCAGGGGACGCTTCCTAGACCGGCCGGCTGATAGCCTCGCAGGCATGTCGGCACCTCCCACCCTCGACCTGGACGCGAGCGCAGTCTCCTCGGCGCGAGCGCTGGCTGAGCAGGTCGGCCGCCCGATCGTCGATCTCGCCCGGCAGCACACGACCGTCTCGGTGGAGCGAGCCACCTTGCGCCTCGCCGGCCTGGCCGGTGCCGATGCCGAGGGCACTCCGTGGGTCAACAGGCTCGTCGACGCGGTACGAGCCGATGTCGGGCTCGAGCACGGCGTCTCCCTGCCGGTGTGGCACGCGCTGGCTCGCGGGGACGCGGCCGACCTGTCCGAGCTGGCGGCCAAGGCCTCGGTCGGGTCGGTACGTTTCGCCCTGCCCAGCGGCAGGGACCGGATAGGCGCCCGATCGGCGGCACGCAAGGCCGTGGGTGTCGGCATCCGGCGCATGGACGCCCGCCGCAGGGAACGGCAGCGGCTGATCAAGCGGTGGGGCGATGCCCCCAGCACACCGTGGATCTACCTGATCGTCGCCACCGGCGACATCTACGAGGACATCCCGCAGGCCCAGGCCGCCGCACGTGCAGGTGCCGACGTGATCGCGGTGATCCGCTCCACCGGCCAGTCCCTGCTGGACTACGTACCCGAGGGCCCCACCCGGGAGGGGTTCGCCGGCACCTACGCCACCCAGGACAACTTCGCGCTGATGCGTGCAGCGCTGGACGAGGTGAGCGCTGAGCTCGGACGCTATGTCCGGCTCACCAACTACGCCTCCGGGCTGTGCATGCCGGAGATCGCGGCCCTCGCCGGCATGGAACGCCTCGACATGATGCTCAACGACTCGATGTACGGGATCCTCTTCCGCGACATCAACCCGGTGCGCACCTTCGTCGACCAGCGCTTCAGCCGCCAGGTGCACGCGCGGGCCGGCATCATCATCAACACCGGCGAGGACAACTACCTCACCACCGCCGACGCCGTCGAGGCCGCGCACACCGTCACGGTGAGCCAGCTGCTCAACGAGTACTTCGCCAAGGAAGCGGGCCTCGCCGACTGGCAGCTCGGCCTCGGCCACGCGTTCGAGATCAACCCCGACGTGCCCGACAGCGTGCGCCTCGAGCTGGCACACGCTCTGCTGGCGCGCAACCTGTTCCCCGATGCCCCGCTGAAGTGGATGCCGCCGACCCGGCACATGACCGGCGACGTCTTCATGGGCTACCTCCTCGACGGCTTCTTCAACCTCGTCGGAGCGCTCACCGGGCAAGGCATCCTGCTCGTGGGCATGATGACGGAAGCCGTGGTTACACCGTGGCTTTCCGACCGCGACCTGGCCCTGCAGAACGTCCGGTACGTGCTCAACGCCTGCGGGACGCTGCACGAGGACTTCCGTCCGGCTCCGGGCGGCTTCATCGCCGACCGGGCCAACACGGTCCTCGCCGAGAGCATCGAGCTGCTCCAGCAGATCCAGGTGCACCGTGGCGGTGCGGGGCTGCTGGACGCCATCGCCGACGGCACCTTCGGCCTGATGAAGCGCCCCGCCGACGGTGGCCGTGGTCTCGACGGCGTCGCCCGCAAGTCCGAGCACTACGAGAACCCCGCGACCCACCTGCTGGAGTCCACGTCATGACCGAGCCTGCCGCTGACCTCGTCGTCGCTGCCGAGCCGGCGAAGGAGCGGCCGCTCGGTCCGCTGCTTCGTCCGTACGGTGACACCACCGGTGACGGCATGGTGCAGATGTCTTTCACCTTGCCGATGCCGCACTCGAAGACCGCGGAGGGCGCGGCCGCGCAGCTCGCGGCCAAGATGGGCATGGAACCCGCGATGGTGGTGCATGCCAAGCCGCTGGGCCCGGCCCACTCGTTCTTCGTCGTCTACGGGCGCGTGAACCATCTCGTCGACGTCTCCGCGGTCCGCGTGGTCGAGCGAGACTACCCCCTGCTGAGCCCCAAGGAGGCGAACCTGGTCATCCGCAAGGGCCTGCGCCGCCGCCTCACCGTGATCGGCGCCTGCATCGGCACCGACGCCCATACGGTCGGCATCGACGCCATCTTGAACATCAAGGGCTTCGCTGGTGACAAGGGACTGGAGTACTACCGCGAGCTGCGCGTGGTCAACCTGGGCGCTCAGGTGTCGGTACCGCAGCTGGTCGCCCGGTCGACCGCCGAACAGGCCGACGCGGTCCTCGTCTCACAGGTCGTGACCCAGCGCGACGCCCACATCCACAACACGATGGAGATGTCGGCGGCCTTCCGGGAGGCCTATCCGCAGGAGCGGCAACCGCTGCTGGTCGTGGGAGGACCCCGCTTCGACGAGGCCATGACGGCCGAGCTGGGCGTCGACCGCATCTTCGGCCGGGGCACCACGCCGGGGGAGGTGGCCAGCTACCTGGTGCACGAGCTGGTGACTCGGGGCCGCGCACCGGCAGCCCTGCGCGGCGCACGCAGCAGGGCCAAGGCGTCATGACTGCGGACGACCGGCTGAACGTGAGCGTGACGCACCGGCGCTACGTCTCCTACGCACAAGCGCACTATGCCGGCAACCTCGTGGACGGCGCCTACGTGCTCGCGATGTTCGGCGACGTGGCCACCGAGGTGTGCATCCGCACCGACGGCGACGAAGGGCTCTTCGCCTCCTACAGCGAGGTCCGCTTCCATGCCCCCGTCCGCGCCGGCGACGTCCTGGAAGCCACCGCCACGGTCGTGCGAGTGGGGCGCCGCAGCCGGGAGCTCGAGCTGGAGGCCCGCGTCGTCTGCCGAGGGGACACGAGCAGGGGAGCCTCCGCGGCCACGGTGCTCGACGAGCCGGTCGTGGCCGTCACGGCTCGCGGCACGGTCGTGGTGTCCGCACAGCATCCCGGTTGAGCGCCCGGTTGAGCGCCCGGAGCGCCAACTTCCGGCCTGGCCGGTGCTGACCTGAGAGCGTGTCGTGGCAGACACGCCGGGTCAGCGTGCGAAATGCGAAAAAGCACGTGAAAGATGGGCGTTGACAGCCCTCGGTCTGACCTGGGCAAACGACGTGTCCGCGCTGGTCAGAGCGTGGTTGACAGGCCCTGGAAGGGGAGGAAGGCTCGCGCTGTCCACCTCACATCCGGCCTGTGGACGGGTCCGCGAGGACGCTCGCTCGGGAGTACAGGATCCAGTTCTCCTGCACCAGGCGGCTCTGCCCAGACACGTGCTAGGTCGGCGATGTGGAACACGCACGGGGCCCGTCATCCAGTAGACAACGGAGCCGTGGTTCGAAGCCATCGAGCCAGTCTCCGGTCCGAAGGGTGACGGGCTTCGTGCGTGTCCGGGCCGGGGCGCTGACCCCGTTGGCTGGGCCGGGTAGCGTCGTACTCCTCCGCCCCCGCTCGCTGAGGACACTCGTGACTGCTGCACCGACGAGCCGGCCCGCGTCTGCGGCCGTAGGTGCCGCGCTGGATCGCTTCCGTTGGCTGCGGCTCGCACTGGCCGCCCTGGCCGGAGCCGGCGTCGCCGCGGGGTTCGCCCCGTACGAGCAGGACATCCTCCTCGTCGCTGGACTGGCTCTGCTCGTCGTCTGCCTGGACGGGGTCTCGGCGCGCACCGGCGCGATACTGGGCGCGGTGTTCGGAGGCGTGTTCACGCTGCTGCTGACCCCGTGGCTGCGTCGGGTCGGCACTGACGCATGGATCCTGATCTGCCTGCTGCAAGCGGTGTTCTACGCCGCCTACGGCGCGGGGCACGCCGTGCTGCGCCGCTGGCCGACCTGGCCGGTGCTGGCCGCTTGCTGGTGGGTCGCGATCGAGGCGGTGCGCACACGCGTGCCGTTCGGCGGCTTCCCGTGGGGGCGCCTGGCCTTCTCGGTACCCGACGGCTTGTTCGAGGCATGGCCACGATGGGTCGGTGTCCCGGTCACCAGCGGCCTGGTCTTTCTGGTCGGGTGCCTGGTCGCCGCGGGCGTCATCGCGCGCGTGCGACGCTCGTCGGTGCCCAGCGCGGCCGTCCCACTGCTGTCGGCCGGGCTGTTCGCAGCGCTGTCCCCAGCGCTTCCCACCGGGTTGGCCCATGCCGACGACGGGGAGGACCGGGGCCGCACCGTGACCGTCGCCCTGGTGCAGGGCAACGTGCCCGGCACCGGAGCTGAGGGTCTGGGGGAGCAACGGGCGGTGGTCGCCAACCACGTCGAGGCGACCCGTACGTACGCCGACGCCGTCGACGTCGGGGATGCCGAGCCCGCCGACCTGGTCATCTGGCCGGAGAACGGGTCGGACATCGATCCCTTCACCGATCCCGAGGTCGGACGCGAGATCCAGTCGGCGGTCGATGCGGTGGCGGTGCCGACGCTCATCGGCGCCATCCTGGACGGGCCGGAAGCAGGCCAGGGTCAGAACACCGGCATCGCCTGGACCCCGCAGGGCGGAGCGGGGGAGCGCTACGTCAAGCAGCACCTGGTTCCCTTCGGTGAGTACATCCCCTTCCGCTCCCAGCTCGCCCCCTACATCTCCCGACTCGACCAGATCCCTCGCGACATGGTGCCCGGCGACGAACCGGGAGTGCTCGAGCTGGGCTCGGTACTGGTGGGTGACATGATTTGCTTCGACGTCGCCTACGACGACGTGGTGCGTGCGGCTGGGGCGGCGGTGTCCGACGGCGGGTCGCAGCTGCTGGTCGTGCAGACCAACAACGCCACCTACCTCGGCACCGGTCAGCCGCAGCAGCAGTGGGAGATCTCGCAGGTTGCGGCGATCCAGACCGGCCGCGACCTCGCCGTCGCGTCCATCAACGGGATCTCCGGGGTGGCCTCCGCCGACGGTGAGACGGTCGTACAGGGCCGCTCCGGTGTGAGCCAGGTGCTTACCGAGCAGGTGCGGCTTGCCTCCGGCGCCACGTGGGGCGCGCGCGCCGGCGGATGGCTCGAGCTGGCGGTAGGGGTCCTCGGTGCCGGACTGGTGCTCGCCGGTGTCCTCAGCCGGCGCGGCCGGGCCGGTATGCCGGCGACCCGTGCCC
>DASQMN010000060.1:0-15241 GCA_035645475.1 Nocardioidaceae bacterium | reverse complement strand
GGCGCCGTCGCGAGTGCCGAGCTCGTCGATGGAGCTGAACAGGGTGTCGGCGGCGTACCGGGCGAAGACGTCGGACAACCCAGGCTCGACCCCGATGCCCACCAGTGCCAGCCGCCCGGCGGCGGACCAGTCGTCGGCCATGGCGAACTGCTCGTCGCCAAGCTTCAGCCCGGTCTCGGTGTACGGGTGCTCCGGATGCGGCGTCGACAGGCTCATCGCCATGTCGAGGTAGTCGGCGCCCGCCGCCAGGGCGCCCCGGAAGATCGGCATGACGAACCGGGGGTCGACTGCGTTCAGCACGTGCGTCACGGCGTGCTTGCGGACCAGTGCCTCGACCGAGGCCTCGTCGGAGGCGTCGACCTGTGCGGCGACGAAACGGTCGTCGCCGACCGCCGCCACGGCCTTGTCCGCCCGTGCCACGTCGTAGTCGGCGACCACACACGCCTCGAAGAAGCCGCGCCGGCTGACGATGGCGGTGAACGCCGACCCGACGCCACCGGCTCCGGCGACCAGAATGCGCATGCTCAGGAGTCCAGGTTCGTCATGACGTGCTTCACGCGGGTGTAGTCCTCGAGGCTGTACATGGACAGGTCCTTGCCGTGCCCGGAGTGTTTGAAGCCGCCGTGCGGCATCTCCGCGACGAGCGGGATGTGGGTGTTGATCCACACACATCCGAAGTCGAGGCGGCGCGCCATTCGCATGGCCCGGCCGTGGTCCTTGGTCCACACGCTGGACGCGAGCCCGTACTCCACGCCGTTGGCCCAGCGCAGCGCCTCGTCCTCGTCGGTGAACCGCTGCACGGTGATGACCGGGCCGAAGATCTCGTTCTGGATGGCTTCGTCGTCCTGGTGCAGTCCGGAGACGACCGTGGGGGCGTAGAAGTAGCCCCGGTCACCCACTCTCTCTCCGCCGGTCGCCAGGGACGCGTGGTCGGGCAGGCGGTCGATGAACCCGTCGACCCGCTGTAGCTGTGACTCGTTGTTGACCGGTCCGAACGCCACGTCGGGGTCGTCGGGCGCGCCGGTCTTGGTGGCCCTGGCCTGTTCGGTCAGCGCGGCCACGAAGTCGTCATGCACACCGGGCCCGGCCAGCACCCGGGTGGCGGAGGTGCAGTCCTGGCCGGCGTTGAAGTAGCCGGCCGCGGCGATGCCCTCGGCGGCGGCCTCGAGGTCCGCGTCGTCGAAGACGACGACCGGTGCCTTTCCGCCGAGCTCGAGGTGGGTGCGCTTGAGGTCGTCCGCCGCCGACCTGGCGACCTCCATGCCGGCGCGGACCGACCCGGTGATGGACACCAGCTCCGGCCTCGGGTGGGAGACCAGCGCACGTCCGGTGTCGCGGTCGCCGCAGATCACGTTCAGCACGCCGGGCGGAAGCACCTCCGCGGCGATCTGCGCCAGCAGGACCGTGGATGCCGGCGTGGTGTCGCTCGGCTTGAGCACCACGGTGTTGCCGGCGGCGATCGCGGGAGCGATCTTCCAGATCGCCATCATGATCGGGTAGTTCCACGGCGTGACCTGCGCGCAGACCCCGATGGGCTCGCGGCGCACGAACGAGGTCATGCCGCTCATGTACTCACCGGCCGACCTGCCCTCGAGCACTCGTGCCGCACCGGCGAAGAAGCGCACCTGGTCGACCATGGGAGGGATCTCCTCGTCCATGGTCAGCTGGATGGGCTTGCCGGTGTCGCGGCTCTCGACGGCGACGATCTCCTCGGCCCGCGCCTCCAGCGCGTCGGCCAGCTTCAGCAGCCCGAGCTGACGCTCCCCCGGCGTGGCGTCGCGCCAGCCCTCGAACGCCGTCGACGCAGCCTGCATGGCCCGCTCGACATCCTGCTCGCCACTGCGGGGTGCGGTGCCGTACACCTCGCCGGTCGTCGGGTCGAGTACGTCGTACGCGGACCCGTCGGCGGCCTCCACCTCCTCGCCTCCGATGACGTTGCGCAGCGTCAGCTTCTCGGACATGTGGTGCTCCTCGGGGTGCTCGGTTGACTAGGTCCGTCGTGAGGTCGGTTCGTCAGTCGTGTCGTTCAGCCTGTGTGGGTCAGTGTGGGAGCCAGTGTGAAAGCCATGGTCACAGCCAGCCGCCGCGGGGGTCGTCGAACTCCCAAGCCGGAGGACGGACCGACCTGAGCCGCAGCGGCGCGGCGCCGTCGCGCACAAGGAGCGGAGCGACGTGGACCATGGTGATTGCAGTCAATAGGTGGCGATTCCGTACGTCAAGCGACGATGAACAACCGTATCCGTCGGCGAGGCGGTGCCGAGCGGAGCATCCCCCATTGGAGCGCCCAGAACACGGCGGCCAGGCTCTCGCCCGTCCATGGTGGTGCTCACACCGTGACAGACAACCTGCCCCCCCGGACCGGTTGCCTGGTATTCAGCGCGCGAACACCGGCTCGCCCCCGACCCAGGTGGCCGCGACCGACGCCTCGGCGATCCCGGCTGCCTCCCCGGCGAAGATGTCGCGGTCGAGGAGGGCCACGTCCGCGAGCGCTCCGACGTCCAGGCGCCCCGCGTCGTCGGCATGGTTGGCGTACGCCGATCCCGCGGTGTAGGCGGTCATCGCCGTCTGCAGCGTGAGGGCCTGGTCGGGCAGGAACGGCTCGCGTACCTCCCCCTCACTGGGCGGCAGCGACCGGTTGACCGCGACATGGATGCCGGCGAGCGGGTCGGGTGAGGAGACCGGCCAGTCCGAGCCGGCGGCCAGGTGCGCCCCGCTGCGCTGCAGGCCGGCGAAGGGGTACTGCCACCGGCTGCGCTGGTCCCCGAGGTACGGGATGGTCAGGTCGTCCATCTGCGGTTCGTGCGTCGCCCACAGCGGCTGCATGTTCGCCACCGCCGCCAGCGCACCGAACCGCGGGACGTCGTCGGGGTGCACCACCTGGATGTGAGCCAGCTGGTGGCGTCCGTCGGTCGGGCCGTTGCGGCGGCGCGCCTCCTCGATCGCGTCCAGTGCCTCGCGCACGGCACGGTCACCGATCGCGTGCACGTGCACCTGAAAGCCCTCCGCGTCGAGCGCGGCGACGTACGCCCGCAGCGCGACCGGGTCGACGAACGACATGCCGGTGCCGAGTGAACGGCACCCGCACGGGTCGGTGTACGGCTCAAGCATCGCGGCGGTGAAGGTTTCCGGCACGCCGTCCTGCATGATCTTGACGCTGGTGGCCTGGAAGCGGCGGCCGGACAGACGACTGCGCGCGGCGATGAGCCCGGGCAGCTGCTCGAGACCCCGTTCCCGCTCCCACCACAAGGCGCCCACCACCCGAGCGGTCAGCCGGCCGTCGCCGTCGAGCGAGCGGTAGGCGTCCGAGCTGTCGGCGAAACCGGAGTGAGCCCCCACGATCGCGTCCTGCCAGCCGGTGATGCCCAGCGAGTGCAGGTACTCCTGCGCGACGAGCAGGCCCTCGATCTGGTCGTCCGTCATGTCGGCAGGGATGACTCGCCCGACGAGCGCGCTGGCTCCCTCCTGCAGGCTGCCGGTCGGTCGTCCGGCGTCGTCGCGCACGATGTGGCCGTCGACCGGGTCGGGTGTGCGCTCGTCGATACCGGCCAGACGCAGGGCCGCACTGTTCACCCAGGCGCCGTGATGGTCACGGTTGGGCAGGTAGACCGGACGGTCGCCCACGACCGCGTCGAGAGCCGCTGCGGTCGGCGCGCCGCCGGGGAAGGCACTCAAGCTCCAGCCGCCACCGAGGATCCACTCCCGATCGGGGTGCTCGCTCGCGTAGGCGGCAATGGTGCTCAGGTAGTCCTCTGCCGTACGCCCCGCGGTGAGGTCGCACCGCATCCGCTCCAGCCCCCCCTGAACCGGGTGCACGTGCGCGTCGATGAAGCCGGGGACGAGCAGGCCGGCTCCGGCGTCGTGCACGGTGGTGCCTGAACCGATCAGGTCGAGCGCCTCCCTGCCCCGGGCGACGAACCGACCGTCGCGCGCGGCCAGTGCCGACTCAGTGGGAGCGGCGAGACCCGGAGTCCACATGCGGCCCCGCCACACCACGTCGGCGGTCATGGCCGGTAGCCGGACAGGCAGGCGGGTCGGGCACAACTCATGGTCATGGGCATCCTTCTGCGACGGATTTCGTCCTCAGCACGCCGGACGGCGATGCTTTAATTCAGTAATGGGCATGTCAACAACGGATTCGCTTGCCAGACAACCCTGCGGTAGGCAGACTGGCCGCTCAGGCGCCGTCGAGGCCCTGAGCCTGCGCACGACGCCGGGTCAGCGCCGGGCGAGCCTTGAGAGGGTATGAGGATGTCAGAGCAGACCATGGGTGGGGCCCAGCACGACGTACCGGCCCTGCAGCGTGCCGCCAAGGACCACTTGTGGATGCACTTCACCCGGCACTCCACCTACGACCAGTCGGACGTGCCGATGATCGTGCGCGGCGAGGGCGCGTACGTCTTCGACGCCGCTGGCAAGCCCTATCTCGACGCCTTGTCCGGACTGTTCGTGGTGCAGGTGGGCCACGGCCGAGACGAGCTCGCCGAGGCGGCCGCCAAGCAAGCCAAGGAGCTGGCGTTCTTCCCGCTGTGGTCGTACGCGCATCCCCCGGCGATGGAGCTCGCCGAGCGAGTCGCGTCGTACGCCCCCGGCGACCTGGACCGCGTCTTCTTCACCACGGGCGGCGGCGAAGCCGTCGAGACGGCCTGGAAGCTGGCCAAGCAGTTCTTCAAGCTCACCGGCAAGCCGACCAAGCACAAGGTGATCAGCCGCAACATCGCCTACCACGGCACGCCTCAGGGGGCGTTGTCGATCACCGGGCTCCCGGCCATGAAGGCACCGTTCGAGCCCCTGGTGCCGAGCACCTTCCGGGTGCCCAACACCAACCTGTACCGGGCCCCTGTGCACGGTGAGGATCCCGAGGCCTTCGGTCGCTGGGCGGCCGACCGCATCGAGGAGGCCATCGAGTTCGAGGGCGCGGACACCGTCGCGGCCGTCTTCCTCGAGCCGGTGCAGAACTCCGGTGGGTGCTTCCCTCCCCCGCCCGGGTACTTCCAGCGGGTCCGCGAGATCTGCGACCGGCATGACGTCCTGCTGGTCTCCGACGAGGTGATCTGTGCCTTCGGCCGGCTGGGTCACATGTTCGGTGCTGATCGCTACGGCTACCAGCCCGACATCATCACCTGCGCGAAGGGCATCACGTCGGGCTACTCGCCGTTGGGGGCCATGATCGCCAGCGAGCGGCTGTTCGAGCCGTTCAAGGACGGCACCACCTCGTTCGCCCACGGGTACACCTTCGGCGGCCACCCAGTGTCGACCGCGGTAGCGCTGGCCAACCTCGACATCTTCGAGAAGGAACAGCTCAACGAGCATGTGCGCGACACTGAGGGTGCGTTCCGGGCGTCCCTGGAGTCGCTGCTGGACCTGCCGATCGTCGGCGACGTGCGCGGCGACGGCTACTTCTACGGCATCGAGCTGGTCAAGGACAAGGCGACGAAGACGACGTTCGACGACGACGAGTCGGAGCGGTTGCTGCGCGGCTTCTTGTCCAAGGCGCTGTTCGAGGCGGGCCTGTACTGCCGCGCCGATGACCGGGGCGACCCGGTCATCCAGCTGGCGCCGCCGCTCATCTGCGACCAGTCGCATTTCGACGAGATCGAGCAGAAGCTGCGTGACGTCCTTACTCGGGCTGTCGCTCACCTGTAGGCACCTACGCCCACGGGCGCCGCTTGTGACAGCGACTGGTGCCAGATCGAAGGTTCTGCGCCGACATGCGCCCGGAGTGGCACCAGTCGCCGACGCCACGGCCAGGGTGGCGCCACTCGGCGCGCGTGTCGGTGCGCGTTGAGCTGAGGAGGTCGGGCTGACGAGACGGGTCAGGAGGCGCTGGCCGGGCGACGGCGCCGGCCGAGCTCGCCGCTCAGCACGACGATCACCGCGATCGCGAACATCGCCGTGCCGATCACGTTGATCTGCATCGGGACGGTGCGCTGAGCAGCACCCCAGACGTACATCGGGAACGTCACCGTCTGCCCGGAGTTGAAGTTTGTGATGATGAAGTCGTCGAAGCTGAGCGCGAAGGCGAGCAGGGCCGCGGACAGGATGCCGGGGAACACGAGCGGGAACGTGACCTTCCAGAACGCCTGCCACTCGGTGGCGTAGAGGTCCATGGCTGCCTGTTCGAGCCGTGAATCCATGCCCTGCAGACGGGCTCGGACGGTGACCACCACGAAGGACAGGCAGAACATGATGTGGGCGATCAGAATCGTCCAGAAGCCCAGGACGCCGCCGAAGCCGGACGCGACGAAGAGCGCGAGCAGTGAGGCGCCCATCACCACCTCTGGCGAAGCCATGGGCATGAAGACCATGACGTTGGCGGTGCCGCGTCCACGGAAGCGATGCCGCACCAGCGCGAAGGCCATCAGCGTGCCGAGCGCCGTCGCCCCCACCGTGGCGAGCAGCCCGATCTGCAGGCTGGTCACCAGGGACGAGCACAGTCCCTCGGGCTCGCAGGGATGCAGCCAGTTGTCGAGCGTGAAGCCGTCCAAGGTGTACGTCACGCGGCTGGCCGGGTCGTTGAACGACATCAGGATCACGACGACGATGGGGATGAACATGTAGGCCAGCACCACCAGGCCGACGGCCATCACCGCGTGGTCGGCGACCCAGCGCCCCAGCTTCACAGGAGCTCCTCGGTACCGGCTCGACGGATGTAGACCGCGACCATGGCCACGATCACGAACATCAAGGTCACGGACAGTGCCGCCGCCGCCGGGTAGTCGCCCACCTCAAACCGGGAGGCGATGACGTTGCCGATCATCGTGGTGCTGGTGTCGCCCAGCAGCTGGGAGTTGATGAAGTCGCCAGCAGCCGGGATGAACGTCAGCAGCGTCCCGGCGACCACCCCGGGCATGGACAGCGGCAGCGTCACCCGCCAGAACCCCTGGACGGGTGATGCGTACAGGTCACCGGCAGCCTCGACCAGCCGCGAATCCAGCTTCTCCAGGCTGGCGTACAGCGGCAGCACCATGAACGGCAGGAAGTTGTACGTCAGCCCGGCCACGACGGCGATGCCGGTCGCCAGGACGCGCCCGTCGTCGGCCACGAGCCCCAGGGTCTGCAGCACCCCGACGACGAAGCCGTTGTCGGACAGGATCATCTTCCACGACAGGGTGCGCACCAGGAAGCTGGTGAAGAACGGCGCAATGACGAGCACCAGCATGAGGTTCTTGTAACGACCCGCCTTCAACGCGATGGCGTACGCGAGCGGGTAGCCGATCAGCAGGCACAGCACCGTGGTGATCGCGGCGTACAGGAAGCCGCGCAGGAAGGGCTCGGAGTAGAACGAGAGGGCGTCGACGTAGTTGCCCCAGGCCCAGGTCATCGCGTACCCGGTGGCCTCGGACCCGGTCGGGTCGTACAGGCTGGTGGCGATCAGCTGCACCAGCGGGATCAGGAAGAAGGCCAGCAGCCAGAGCGCCCCGGGCAGCAGCAGCAGCCACCCGATCGAGCGCCTGCCCCGGCGCGGCTTCGGTGCCTCGTCGGGTACGAGCTCCGGCGTCACGGCCGGCGCGCCTGCCGTGCTTGTCACAGGGTCTCGCCGGAACCGGCACGTGCATCCTGGTCGTGATCGAGCAGGAACGCGTGCCCACCGTCGAAGCGCACGTCGACCGAGTCACCGGGGCGCATCAGCGGGCGGGCGCCTGTGTTCTGCTCGAAGGCCATCAGCTCCTGGCCCCAGGCGGTGCGCACCAGGTACTGGGTGCTCACGCCGACGAAGCTGACGTCAATGATCCGGGCGGGGCCGAGGCTGTTGCCGTGCAGGGCGTCGGAGGGGTTGGCCAGCGCCATCTTCTCGGGCCGGATGCCGAGCCAGACCTTGCCGTCGCTCACCCGTGACCTGACGCCCGGGATGCTGACCTTGGCTCCCTGTGCATGGACGACGAGGTTGTCGCCGTCGCGGCCGGTGATGTCGCCGGCGACCAGGTTGGACTGGCCGAGGAAGTTCGCGACGAAGGTGGTGTGCGGGTTCTCGTAGAGCTGCGCCGGAGACCCCATCTGCTCGATGAGCCCCCTGTTCATCACCGCGATGGTGTCGGCCATCGTCATGGCCTCCTCCTGGTCGTGCGTGACGTGCACGAACGTGGTGCCGACCTCGCCTTGGATGCCCTTGAGCTCGACCTGCATCTGTCGTCGCAGCTTGAGGTCCAGAGCGCCGAGTGGCTCATCGAGCAGCAGCACCTGCGGGGAGTTGATCAGCGCCCTGGCCAGTGCCACGCGCTGCTGCTGCCCGCCGGACAGCTGGCCGGGCTTACGCTTGCCGAAGTCGTCGAGCTCGACGAGCTCGAGCATCTCCTGCACCGGCTTGGTGATGTCCTTGCGGCCGCGGCGACGCAGCCCGAAGGCGACATTCTCCTCCACGCTGAGGTGGGGGAACAGCGCGTAGCTCTGGAAGACGGTGTTGACCGGGCGCCGGTATGGCTTCGTCCAGGTGATGTCCTGGTCACCGAGCCGCACTTCGCCCTCGGTAGGCACCTCGAGGCCGGCGACCATGCGCAGCGTGGTGGTCTTGCCGCAGCCGGACGGGCCCAGCAGCGCGAAGAAGGAGCCGGCGGGCACCAGTAGGTCCAGCGCGTCCACTGCCGTGAAGTCGCCGAAGCGCTTGGTCAGCGAGGTCAGCCGGAGATCCCCGGACGTCACCCGCTCGAGATGGGGGTCAGCAGGCACGACAGGTCAGGTCCCGATCACCTTGGCGAAGTCACTCTGGTACTTGTCTTCCTGCTCCGGGCTGAGCCCCATGAAGTCGTGCGTGTTGGCGAGCAGCTCGTCGTCGGGGAAGATCAGCACGTTCTCGGCCAGGTCGGGATCGATCTTCGTCATCGCCTCCTGCGCGCCGGAGACCGGGCAGATGTAGTTCACCCAAGCAGCCAGCTCGGCGGCGACCATCGGGTCGTAGTAGTAGTCCATCAGGGTCTCGGCGTTGGCCTTGTGCGTGGCCCGGTTGGGCACCAGGGAGTTGTCGCTCCACAGAGCCAGACCCTCTTCGGGTGCGACGAACTTGATCGCCGGGTTGTCGAACTGCAGCTGGATGACGTCACCGGACCACGCCTCGCAAGCCACGATGTTGCCCTGGGCCAGGTCGTTGATGTAGCTGTTGCCGCTGACCTGGCGGACCTGACCGGACTCCTTGGCTTCCTCCAGCCGGCCCAGTGCGGCGTCCCACTCCTCGTCGCTGAAGTCCGACGGGTCTGCCCCCTCCAGCAGGAGCATGAAGATCATCGTGTCCTGCATCTCGCTGAGCAGGGTGATGCGACCCTTGAGATCGGGCCGGGTGATCAGGTCGGCGAACGACCCGACCTCCTTCACCTCGTCGGAGTTGTAGGCGATTCCGGTCAGCCCGCTCTGCCAGGGGACGCTGTACTCGCGCTCGGGGTCCCAGGAAGGGCTCTTCAGGTTCTCCAGCAGGTTGGCCTCTACCTGCGGCAGATTCGCCTTGTCCAGCTTCTGCAGCCAGCCGAGGCCGATCATCTTGGCGGCCATCCAGTCGGTCAGCGTGAACATGTCGCGGCCGGTCGCCTCGCAGGCACCGAGCTGGTTGCGAACCTTGCCGTAGAACTCGGAGTTGTCGTTGACGTCGTCGTTGTAGGAGACGGTGATGCCGGTCTCCTTCTCGAACGCCGCCAGCGTCGAGTCCTCCTGCTTGATGGGGTCGATGTAGGCGGGCCAGTTGGACCAGTTGACCTGCTTCTCCGATTCGGAGAGGTCGTCGCTGGCGCACGTCTCCTCGCTCTGGGTGGCCGCCTCGGTCCCGCACGCGGAGAGCAGCCCGGCCCCAGCGAGCCCCGCGGCGCCAACGGAGGCACCCCGCAGCACGGAGCGGCGGGTGACCGGCAGCGCCAGTCCCGGAGGGAGGACGAGCCGTGAATGGTGACGCATCGAGGTGGTTCCTTCCGCAGGTGGTGCCAGGGGGCTGCCGTGCGCATCGTCGCAAACCGTCGGCGCTGCTACAAGTCAACCAACCGAATCGTTGTAACGAGTGGATTTCGCTACGAAATCCTTGCTCTGCCGCAGGCTGGCGACCACCATGGTCGGCGTGATCGTACGCACTGGCCGTGGCGTCAACGGGCGGGACACCAAGGCGCCTCTGCTCGACGATGTGTCCAAGGCGATCATCGAGCAGCTCCAGCAGGACGGGCGTCGGCCGTACGCAGCGATCGGCAAGGCGGTCGGGCTGTCTGAAGCCGCCGTACGGCAGCGGGTGCAGCGGTTGATCGACAGCGGTGTGATGCAGGTGGTCGCGGTCACCGACCCGCTGCAGCTCGGCTTCGCCCGGCAGGCGATGATAGGCGTCACCGTGGAGGGTCCTCTGGAGGCGGCCGCCGACGCGCTCGCCGAGATGGAGGAGATCGACTATGTCGTCATCACCGCAGGGTCGTTCGACCTGCTGGCCGAGGTGGTGTGTGAGTCCGACGAGCACCTGCTCGAGCTGTTGAGCACCCGCATCAGGGCCGTGCCGGGAGTCCGCGCCACGGAGTCGTTCGTCTACCTGCGCCTGCGCAAGCAGACGTACTCGTGGGGCGTTCGGTGAGCGAACCGGGCCAGTACCACTCGCTGTCCCTGTGGCACGAGACGGCCGGGGACGACTGGGCGCCACGACCGTCGCTGCCTGGCGCCGCCACGACCGACGTCGTCATCGTGGGGGCCGGCTACACCGGGCTGTGGACCGCGTATCACCTGTTGCGCAGCGACCCTGCGCTGCGCGTGTCGGTACTGGAGCGGGAGGTCGCCGGCTTCGGCGCGTCGGGACGCAACGGCGGGTGGTGCAGCGCGCTGTTCCCCGCCTCGGCAGCGACCCTGGCTGCGATGCCTCGCCTGACGGGAGTGCGCTCGGGTGAGCTGCATGCCCGTGACGGCGCACGCCGGATGCACGCGGCCATGGTCGGCGCCGTGCACGGGGTGCTGGAGACCTGCGAGCGTGAGGGCATCGACGCGCACCAGGCGCACGGCGGCACCGTGGTCCTGGCCCGCACGCCCGTACAGCTGAGACGGGCGCGCGCCGAGGTCGCCGACGCGCGGCTGTGGGGCCGCGGCGAGGACGACATCCGGTTCCTCGACGCCGACGAGGCCCGCGAGCAGCTCGACGCCTCCGACGTGCTCGGTGGCACCTACACCCCGCACTGCGCGAGCGTGCACCCGGCGCGGCTGGTGCGTGGACTGGCGCGCGCGGTCGAGCGACTCGGCGGGCGTATCTACGAGCAGACCACCGTGCAGGCGATCGAGCCGGGGCTCGCACGCACTGTCAACGGCGATGTCCGGGCCGAGGTGGTGGTGCGGGCGACCGAGGGCTTCACACCCTCGCTGGCCGGGGAGCAGCGCACGCTCGCGCCCGTCTACTCCCTGATGGTCGCGACCGAGCCACTGCCGAACGCTATGTGGGCAGAGCTGGGCCTCGCGCAGCGGCAGACGTTCTCCGACGGTCGGCACCTCATCATCTACGGCCAGCGAACGGCCGACGGGCGGATCGCCTTCGGCGGGCGAGGGGCGCCGTACCACTTCGGCTCCCGCGTGCGCCGCGCGTACGACCGCGAGCCCGCGGTGTTCGCCGAGCTCCAGCAGACGCTCGTGGAGCTGCTGCCCCAGCTGCGTGACGTCGCGTTCACCCACGCCTGGGGTGGTCCGCTCGGAGTGCCGCGGGACTGGTGCGCCTCCGTGGGCCTCGATCGGACGACCGGGATGGGCTGGGCCGGCGGCTACGTGGGCGACGGTGTCGGCACGTCCTACCTGGCGGGAACGACGCTCGCCGACCTCGTCACCGGTGCCGAGTCCGACCTGGTCGACCTGCCCTGGGTGGGGCACCGCAGCCGGCGCTGGGAGCCCGAGCCGCTGCGGTGGGCTGGGGTCAACCTGGGGCTCCGATCGATGACTGCCGCCGATGTGGAGGAGAGGCACACCGGGCGGTCCAGCCTGCTGGCGCGGGCCATGGCGCCGTTGCTGGGGGGCCACTGACCTCGACACGGATCAGCTGGTCGGCGGGCCCTGCAGCAAGGATCGCAGCCGCTCGAGCACGGCCGGGTCCTCGATGGTGGGCGGCATCACCGGCGACTCCACGCCGTCGACGATCTCGCGCATCGACTTGCGCAGGATCTTCCCGGAGCGGGTCTTGGGCAAGGCGGGCACAACGGTCACCGAGCGGAACGCTGCGACGGCACCGACCTGCTCCCGTACCGCGCTGACGAGCTCGCTCTGCAACTGGTCGGGGTCGATGTCGACGCCCGCCTTGAGCACCACGTACCCACGTGGCAGCTGCCCCTTGAGCTCGTCGGCGGCGCCCACGACCGCGCACTCGGCAACCGCCGGATGCGAAGCCAGGACGGCCTCCATGGACCCGGTCGACAGCCGGTGCCCGGCGACGTTGATCACGTCGTCGGTGCGCCCCATGACGTACAGGTAGCCGTCCGCATCGAAGCGGCCACCGTCACCGGACAGGTAGTAGCCCTCGTGAGCGGACAGGTAGGAGGCGACGAAACGATCGTCGTCACCCCACAGCGTCGGCAGGGTCCCCGGAGGCAGCGGAAGGCGCAGGCAGATCGCTCCCTCGGTGTCGGCAGGCACGGACTGACCGCGCTCGTCGAGCACCACCACGTCATATCCCGGTACCGGAACGCTGGGCGACCCGGGCTTCAACGCCATCGGTTCCAGCCCGCGAAGGTTCGCCGCGATCGGCCAGCCGGTCTCGGTCTGCCACCAGTTGTCGACGACGGGCACGCCCAGCTGCTCGCTTGCCCAGCCGTACGTCTCCGGGTCGAGTCGTTCGCCGGCCAGGAACAGGTGCCGCAGCGATGACACGTCGTGCGGTGTGCGCAGCTGCCCATCAGGGTCCTCCCGCTTGATGGCCCGCATGGCGGTGGGGGCGGTGAACAGCGCGCTCACGCGATGCTCGGCGATCACCCGCCAGAAGGCGCCTGCGTCCGGTGTGCCGACCGGCTTGCCCTCGTACAGCACGGTGGTGGCCCCGGCCAGGAGCGGCGCGTAGACGATGTAGGAGTGGCCGACGACCCATCCGACGTCTGATGCGGTCCACCAGACGTCGCCGGGACGGATGTCGAAGATGTTGGCCATCGACCAGGTCAGAGCCACGGCATGGCCGCCGTTGTCGCGCACGATGCCCTTGGGCCGCCCGGTCGTCCCGGAGGTGTACAGGATGTAGAGAGGGTCGGTCGCGGCTACCGTCACAGCCTCGGCGGGGTCGGTCGCACCCGCGCGCACAGCGAGACCCCAGTCGACGTCCCGGCCCTCCGTCAGCTCTGCCTCGAGCTGCGGGCGTTGCACGATCACGCAGCGCTCGGGTCGGTGAGTGGCCAGCTCGATGGCCTTGTCCAGCAGGGGCTTGTAAGCCACCACCCGTCCGGGCTCGAGGCCGCAGGAGGCGGACACCACGACCTTCGGCTGCGCGTCGTCCAGGCGGGCGGCGAGCTCAGGGGCGGCGAAACCGCCGAACACCACCGAGTGCACCGCTCCGATCCGCGCGCAGGCGAGCATCGCGGTGACTGCCTGGGGGATCATCGGCATGTAGATGACGACCCGGTCGCCCTGCTGGACGCCTAGCTGGCGCAAGGCACCGGCGAAGGACGCCACTTCCTCGAGGAGCCTGGCGTAGGTCATCGTGCGACGCTCGCCGGTCATGGCCGAGTCGGAGATCAGGGCGATCTGCTCTGCCCGACCGGCGATCACGTGCCGGTCAAGCGCGTTGAAGCAGGTGTTGAGTGTCGCGTCGGGAAACCAGCGGTAGAAGGGGGCGTTGGTGTCGTCGAGCACTCGCCGGGGCCGCTTCACCCAGTCGACGAGCGCTGCCTGCTCGCCCCAGAAGCCCTCGGGGTCATTGATGCTGCGCCGGTACGTCTGCTGGTAGCTACCCCCACTCATGGGCTCATCTTGGCGCCTGCGTTCGGCCCTGGACAGCCCCGGCGACTCCTGTCCTCGGGTGGATAAACCGGTTGCGCCGTTGCCGGCTGATGCTGCAGCGTGGTCGTGCAGTGGTCGGCGCAGGGCTCGACCCACGAGCGGAGGAGGCGACGGATGTCCATCAACGCCCCTGGGGTCGTTCACGTCCCCGTCCCTCGCCGCTTCCCGGCTGCCTGACGCACGTACGCGCGTCGGCGCCTTCTGGGCGGCAGTTCCCAGGAGAACTCAGTTGTTCGACGCATTTCCTCAGTCCCTGCCGGCACAGCCGGATCCGGCCACTGCTGCACCGTTCCTCTATGTCGCGGCCGATGAGCTCGACGACGACCAGCGTTGGTCGACGTGGTCCTCGGTGGCACGCGGTCAGCACGGCCCACAGCCGCGACCCTCGTGGGTCGTCACCGACGACGCCGCGATCGACACCGACCTCGGACTGCTCAAGACCGGCAAGGAGGCCGAGGTCTTCGTGGTCGAGCGAGCCGTCCCGGGTGATCCGACCCGCTCGTCGCTGCTCGCTGCGAAGCGATATCGATCTGTCGACCATCGCTCCTTCCACCGCAGCGCGGCGTACACCGAAGGGCGCCGCACCCGGCGCACGCGGGACGCCAGAGCCATCGCCAAGGGCACGGCGTACGGACGGGAAGCGGCGTCCGGACAGTGGGCGTGGGCCGAGTTCGAGACGTTGTCCACGCTGTGGCGCGCGGGGGCAGCGGTGCCGTACCCCGTACAGGTCGACGACACCGAGCTGATGATGGAGCTCATCACCGTCGATGGCCAGGCGGCGCCGCGACTGGCGCAGGAGCGACCCGAAAGAGCTCGGCTCGCCGACTGGTACGAGCAGCTGCGCGACTTCGTCGGCTTGCTCGCACGGCACGGCTGGGCTCACGGTGACCTGTCCGCGTACAACGTCCTGGCCGTCGAGGACCGCGTGGTGGTCATCGACCTGCCGCAGGTGGTCGACCTGGTCGCCAATCCGCGAGGCATGGAATTCCTGCAGCGTGACTGCCACAACGTGTGCGCCTGGTTCACCTCGCGTGGGCTCGACGTGGACGAGGCGGACCTCTTCGCCGACGCGGTGGCGCAGGCCTTCGGTTAGCGGGATGGCCGCCGAGCCCACTGACACCCTGAGGTGGCCCCGCCAGTCACCAGCGCGTCAGCGTCTCCAGAACCTCCGCCACCCCGTGCTCGGTGTTGGCGCCACAGCGATGTGTCGCCTGAGCGAGCACGCTCGGGTGCGCGTTGGCGACCGCGTACGAGCGTCCCGCCCAGGCCAGCATCGGCAGGTCGTTCGGTGAGTCCCCAAAGGCCCACACGTCCGCAGCCTCGATCCCCCGTTTTTCCGCCA
>DASQMN010000059.1:0-7496 GCA_035645475.1 Nocardioidaceae bacterium | reverse complement strand
AACGCGAAGTAGATTCCGACCAGCAGGTAGTCGACGAAGTTCGCGTCGAGCCTGAACGTGTCCTCAGCCGCCAGCAGCAAGGGATTCCCCCGTCAGCACCAGGGCCCACGGTGATGTGAGCGTCGCCACACTATGCCCAAGAGCTTCTCGCGCACCAGCAGCAACACGGTCATGGTTGATGCCAGTCCTGCCGTAGAGGTCTGGGAAAGCGAGTGGCGCTGATCGGGCAGTCGGGCGCCTGCGACTGCACCGCTTGGTCAAAGGGGTGGAGCTATGGGGATTCGAACCCCAGACCTCTTCCATGCCATGGAAGCGCGCTACCAACTGCGCCATAGCCCCTCACGCTGTCGGTCCCGCCGAACAGCGACCACAGCATAGCCGCCTCCACGTACGTGCCGAACCGCCGCCGCAGGCTCACACGTCGTCAGCGTTGGGGATCGGGTCCGACTCGTCGACCGGCGCAGCCTCACGACCAGCATGCTGGTCGTGGCTGTCGTCCAGCTCGGGGACGGCTCCGGTGTTCCACTCGGTGATGCGCCAATGACCCCGGCGTCCCGCCTGCTCCTGCAGCACGGCCCACCGGCAGTTCCCGAAGCCGCCGAACCGGCCCCAGAGGGACTGCGGCAGCCCCAGCCAGGCGCAGATCCCGGCTCGCATGACGCCACCGTGCGCGACGACCACGCTGACCTCGGTCGGCCCCGTCTCGGCGGCGACCTCGTCGAGAGCAGCAGCGAAGCGGGCGGCCGACTCCGACAGGGTCTCGCTGTCGCCGAAGCGCGCCTCCTCACCCCGCTGCCAGGCGGCCATCTCCGCACCGAACTGCTCGAATGACTGCTCGGTGCTCATCCCCTCCCGGGCGCCGAGGTCGAACTCGCGCAGCCGGGCGTCGGTCTGCACCACTAAGCCCGTCACGTCGGCGAGTGTCTGAGCGGTGTCGCGGGCACGGACGAGGTCGCTGGCCACGATGCGGGTGACGCCGTAGCGCGCCACCAGGGGCGCGGCCTCGAGGGCCTGCTTACGTCCGGCGTCGTCGAGCGGCACGTCGGACTGGCCCTGCGCGATACCGCGGGCGTTCCAGTCAGTACGTCCGTGCCGCCACACCACGACTCGGCGAGTCACTCCCCCGCCCCGGTCGGCTCGGCGCCAGCCACCTCAGGTAGCGAGATGAGCGGGCAGTCCCGCCACAGGCGCTCCAGGGAGTAGAAAGCGCGTTCGTCCTCGTGCTGAACGTGCACCACGATCTCGGCGTAGTCCAGCAGCACCCAGCGACCCTCCGCCTGGCCTTCTCGGCGTACCGGACGCGTCTGCAGGGTGAGCAGGCGCTCCTCCACCGCGTCGACGACCGCGCGTACCTGGCGGTCGTTGGACGCTGAGCAGATGAGGAAGACGTCGGTGATGGCGAGCTGCTCGGAGACGTCGAAGGCGATCACGTCGCGAGCCAGCTTGTCGGCGGCGGCCTCGGCGGCGGCGCGGGTCAGGAGCAGTGCGTGGTCGGTGGCGGTCATCGGGCCCTTCGGTCGGCGAGGCCACCGGGGTCGGCGGCGTAGAGGCTGTGCTTGGCGATGTACTGCACAACGCCGTCCGGTACGAGGTACCACACCGGCTCTCCCCGGCCCACCCGTTCGCGGCAGTCGGTGGAGGAGATGGCCAGCGCCGGAATCTCGACGATGCGGACGCGGTCGCGCGGCAGGTCGCGCAGCATGACGTCGTCGATGCTGTGACCCGGCCGGGTGCAGCCCACGAACTCCGCCAGTGAGAACATGTCCTCGGGCTCGTGCCAGGTCATGATCTGGGTCAGGGCGTCGGCACCGGTGATGAAGTAGAGCTCGCTGTCGGGGTGCTGGCGGTGCAGCTCGCGCAGGGTGTCGACGGTGTACGTGGGACCGTGGCGGTCCACGTCCACCCGGCTGACCGAGAACCGCGGGTTGGACGCGGTGGCGATGACCGTCATGAGGTATCGATGCTCGGCCGGCGAGACCGCGCGGTCGCTCTTCTGCCACGGCTGACCGGTCGGTACGAACACCACCTCGTCCAGCCCGAACCAGGCCTGGACCTCACTGGCGGCCACCAGGTGTCCGTGGTGGATCGGATCGAAGGTGCCACCCATCACGCCGAGACGGCGCGTAACGCCGGCAGGGAGGGAAGCCGCGTGCAGCGTGCTCGGCTCGCTCACGCGGACCCGCCCGAGCGCCTCAGGTGTGGTCCCGGCCCTTGCCGAAGCTGAGCGTGAGCATCAGCAGCACGAGCAGCGCCAGCAGGGTCAGCCCCCCGATCGCCCACGCAGGCATCGGGAGCTCGCGGGTCTCCTCCGCCGCCAGCACCGACGAGGCCGCGAGGGACGAGAGGGGCAACAACGCACTCATGCACGCATCGTAGTGCTGTCTGGGCGCCTTGCCCGCGCACGGTCGATGGAGAGACCGTCTGCTCAGAACCGAACCGGTTGCGGGGTGCGCGATCCCAGCCGCGGACCGCCTGAGTCGCTGCGCAACCCGTTGGACCGCACGGCGATGACGGACTGTTCGAGAATCTCGAGGCCGGCCACCTTCCAGGGGGGCAGGTCAGCGCTCTGACGGTGCTCGTCCCACAGGCGCATGGCCATCGCAGCCGCGTCGAGCATGCTCCCGGCCTCTTCCCAGTAGGTGACCTCGGCGCAGGAGTCGGCGTATCTCAGGGAGTGCAGGAAGCCGTGCTGGGCGGCCAGTCGGCGCAGCGCACGCTTCAGCTCAGCCGGGTCGATGGAGTCTCCCGCTACGGTCAACGTGACGTGCCAAAGCCGTGTCTGCGCCACGCCACCGTTCCTTTCCCTCGCGTCAGTGTGGACGACGACAGGGGGGTGCGGGGGCACTTCGCCGTAGAGGGTTCGCAACGGTGGCGGGCTTGGGTCAGGTCAGTGCAGCAGCACGAGGTCGTCCCGGTGCACCAGCTCACGCTCGTAGCCGGGTCCCTCCTCGCGCGCGAGGTCGACCGTGCTCCGACCGAGCAGCCGCGGCAGCTCGACCGAGTCGTAGTTGACCAGGCCACGAGCCACGGTGCGACCCTGCTCGTCGGCCAGGTCGACCGGGTCACCGGCGGAGAAGGTACCTGCCACGCGTATGACCCCCGCAGGCAGAAGAGATGCACGTCGCTGCACCACGGCACGCACGGCGCCCGCGTCCAGGGTCAGAGTGCCGACAGCCTGGGTGGCGTGTGCCAGCCACAGCAGCCGGGTGGGGCGCCGTCGCCCGGTTGGGTGGAACAGGGTGCCTGGGCCGGGGCCTCGACCGGCCGCCGGGGCCAGCGCCTCTGCTGCTCGACCGGCGCTGGTCAGCACCACGGCGATGCCTGCCCCGGTGGCGATGCGGGCCGACTCCAGCTTGGTCACCATGCCGCCTGTCCCCAGCCCGGTCCTGGCCGGGCGGGTGACATCGACCGCGTCCAGGTCGGCCTCACCGTGCACTTCTCGAAGCAGGTGCGCGTCCGGGTCCCGTGGGTCACCGCTGTACAGCCCCTCCACGTCGGAGAGCAGCACCAGCAGGTCGGCGTGCACCAGGTGCGCCACCAGCGCGGCGAGCCGATCGTTGTCCCCGAACCGGATCTCGCTGGTCGCCACGGTGTCGTTCTCGTTGACCACCGGGACGGCACCGAGCTCGAGCAGCCGGGCGAACGTCCGGTAGGCGTTGCGGTAGTGCCCGCGGCGCGTGACGTCGTCAACCGTGAGCAGCACCTGCCCGACCGGGTACCCCCGTCGGTTGAGGCCCTCGCTCCAACGGCGAACCAGCAGCCCCTGGCCGGCGGATGCGGCGGCCTGCTGGGTGGCCAGGTCACGAGGACGGCGGCGAAGTCCCAACGGTGCGAGACCCGCAGCGATAGCGCCCGAGCTGACGACCACGACCTCGTCGCCGCGGTCGCGGGCGTCCGCGACCGCGTCGGCCAGGGCGTCGACGGAGGCGTCGTCGATGCCGGTACGACCGTCGGCACCAGTGCGGGTCAGGGAGGACGAGCCCACCTTGACCACGACGCGGCGGGGGGCCATCGCCTCAGCGGCCCTCGAGCCGCGGGTCCTGCCCACGACGCGTCATCAGTGTCTCGGCGCCGGCCTGCACCTGGGGGTCGAAGTCGAAGACGACCGCGTTGTCCTCCGGTCCGATGAGGACCCCGTCCCCGACCTCGGCTCCGAGCTCGAGCAGACGTGCCTCGACACCGAGGCGGGCCAGCCGGTCAGCGAGGAAGCCGACCGCCTCGTCGTTGCCGAAGTCGGTCTGTCGCACCCAGCGCTCCGGCTTCTCACCCGTTACCCGCCACAGCTCGCCGACGCGGCGAACGTCGAAGTCAGGTCCGGGGTCGGCCGATGGCCGGATGACCATGCGCTGCGGCTCCGCCGGTGGTCGGGCCGCCCGGCTGGCGGCCACCACCTCGGCCATGGCGTAGGTCAGCTCGGACAGCCCCTCGTGGGTGGCGGCCGACACCGCGACTACCCGCCAGCCGCGGCCGTCCGACAGCTCGCGGTGCACGAGATCGACGAGCTCGCGGGCGTCCGGCACGTCGATCTTGTTCAGCGCGACCAGGCGTGGACGATCTTCGAGACCACCGTGCCGCTCGAGCTCACGCTCGATGACGTCCACGTCGGTGAGCGGGTCACGGCCGGGCTCCAGCGTCGCGCAGTCGACGACATGCACCAGCGCTGCGCAGCGCTCGACGTGACGGAGGAAGTCGTGGCCGAGGCCGCGGCCCTCACTCGCACCCTCGATGAGCCCGGGGACGTCTGCAACGGTGAATGTGGTCGACCCGGCGGTCACCACCCCCAGGTTGGGAACCAGCGTGGTGAACGGGTAGTCGGCGATCTTCGGCCGTGCCCGGGAGATCGCCGCGATCACAGACGACTTGCCCGCGCTGGGAAAGCCGACCAGACCGATGTCGGCAACGACCTTGAGCTCGAGCTGGATGCTGCGTTCGT
Source organism: Nocardioidaceae bacterium (assembly GCA_035645475.1). Taxonomy (GTDB): domain Bacteria; phylum Actinomycetota; class Actinomycetes; order Propionibacteriales; family Nocardioidaceae; genus DASQMN01. Next base: position 2,563 of record DASQMN010000059.1, on the reverse strand, counting down.
CGCCGGGTTCCCCGAGCAAGGCGAATCCTGGAGCCTTGCGCTTGGTGGATGCCAGGGCCGCGTTGCCCAGCCCACCTCGTCCACCGGCGGCGACGATCAGCTCGGTGCCCGCCCCGACGAGGTCGGCGACCACCTGCCCCTGTTCGTCTCGTACGACGGTGCCGTCGGGCACTGGCAGCACCAGCGACGAACCTTGCGCACCGTTGCGGTGGCCCCCGCTGCCATGACCGCCGTGCTGGGCCCGCCGGTGCGGCTCGTGGTGGTAGTCGACGAGCGTCGTGACGTCGCCGTCCACTCGCAGCACGACGTCACCGCCGTGCCCACCGTTGCCCCCGTCAGGTCCGCCGAGCGGCTTGAACTTCTCGCGATGTACCGAGGCGACGCCGTTCCCGCCCCGACCGGCGGAGACCTGCAGGCTCACCCGGTCCACGAAGGTCGGAATGGCCATCTGCGCTCCTGGGGCTGGGTGGTGCCGGCTCGCGGCACAGGTCAGCGGTCACAGCGGTCACAGGGTCACAGACGACGCGACATCCCGGCGAGATCTACTGGACGTGACCACACTCGGCGGTGTCAGCAGGCCACCCGACGAGATGCGACCGCGAGTCGGCACGACGGGCTTCTGCGGAGTGTCGTCCTGACGACAGCCGTCTGAGCCACCTGTACGCCAGCGGCAGCCGCACTGTCGATGGGCGACCGCGTTCACCGGCTGTCGGGTGTCACTTCACCGGTACGGCGACGCTCTCGGTCGACGGCACGATGTTGATCACCCGGCGGCCGCGGCGTTGCCCGAACTCGACCGCTCCACCGACCAGCGCGAACAGCGTGTCGTCGCTGCCACGGCCGACTCCGTCACCGGGGTGGAAGTGGGTCCCCCGCTGGCGCACGATGATCTCGCCGGCATTGACCACCTGACCGCCGAAGCGCTTGACCCCTAGCCGCTGGGCATTGGAGTCGCGGCCGTTGCGCGTCGAGGCCGCGCCCTTCTTGTGTGCCATGTCGGTGCTCCTACGTGGTTGGCAGTGCGTGCTGCGAGTGTGCCTGCTGAGCGTGGTCAGGCGGTGGTGATGTCGGTGACCTTGACCTGCGTGTAGTGCTGGCGGTGACCTTGACGCCTGCGGTAGCCGGTCTTGTTCTTGAACTTCAGGATGGTGATCTTCGGGCCCTTGGTGGCGCCGAGCACCTCGACATTGACCGACGCGTTCGCGAGGGTGGCAGCGTCACTCGTCACCTGGTCACCGTCCACGACCAGGACGACGGGCAGGCTGAGGGAGTCACCCACCGCGGTCGCGTTCTTGTCGATCTCGATGACGTCGCCGACCGCGACCTTCTGCTGTCGGCCGCCACTGCGCACGATCGCGTACACGGGGAAGTCACTCTCATCTCATGGTCATGCCGCCAGCCGGGACATCCGCGCTCACTCGGCCGGGCCGAGGGCGGGGGTCAGGCCGTCTGACAATGCGGGTTCGGTGCGGATTGCTGTCGGGCGCGCGAAGCACACCAGCGTTCAAGTCTACGGACCGCTGAGCCCAACGGTCAAAAGCAGGTCATCCGTCCGCCGGGGGCTCGGTGGACACCGAGCCCACAGGACTCTCGACCACGGGCTTCTCAGCTGTGAGCTTCGCTCGCGAGCGACGAACACGCTTCGGCTTCTCCGGCGTCTCAGCGGGCGCCGATTCGGTCGGTGCGGAATTGTCCGCCGCTGGCTCATCGGGCGCCGTCTCAGGTAATGCCGTCTCAGGTAGCGCCGTCTCAGGTAGCGCCGTCTCAGGCGATGGCAGCGCCGTCGTCGCGTCCTCGGTCGCGGCCACAGCCACGGCCACGGCAACGTCGTGCGGATCCGACCCGTCGGGCTCGTCGTGCGAGCCGGCGACGGCCACCGCCACGTCGGTCGGCTTTCCGGCTGCTGCTGGCTCGGCCGTCTCCGGCGTCGGCTCGGGTGGGTGCGGCTTGGGTCGCAGTCGGGGGTCGAGGGCCGGCGTGCGCACCGGTGGCGACGCCTCACCGCTGTCGTCGGACCGGCTGCGGCCAGCCGAGCTGCGCCCACCGCGGCTACGCCCCGAGTCACGACCTCGCGGGGTGGCGTCCTCCTCGACGCCGGGATCGGGGAGGACAGGCTCGCTGAGCACGTGGAACCCGCGACCCTGGCAGCAGGTGCAGGTCTCGGTGAACGCTTCGAGCAGTCCGGTACCGATGCGCTTGCGGGTCATCTGCACCAGTCCCAGCGACGTCACCTCGGCCACCTGGTGGCGGGTGCGGTCGCGCCCCAGGCACTCCACGAGGCGGCGCAGGACCAGATCGCGGTTGTCTTCCAGCACCATGTCGATGAAGTCGATGACGATGATGCCGCCGATGTCGCGCAGTCTCAGCTGGCGCACGATCTCCTCGGCCGCCTCGAGATTGTTCTTGGTGACGGTCTCCTCGAGATTGCCGCCAGATCCGGTGAACTTGCCGGTGTTGACGTCGACGACCGTCATGGCTTCCGTACGGTCGATCACGAGTGAGCCGCCCGAGGGCAACCACACCTTGCGGTCCGTTCCCTTGGCGATCTGCTCATCGATGCGAT
>DASQMN010000058.1:0-16035 GCA_035645475.1 Nocardioidaceae bacterium | reverse complement strand
GGAGGCTCCGGATGACGGATCTGGGGGAGCGAGTCGTCCTCAGTCGCACCCGTGTCAGCCGGATGGTCGACGAGATCGCGAGAGCCGGCTTGGTGGTGCGCGAACCCAACCCGCAAGACGGTCGTTCCGCCTACGCGACTCTCACCGCGGAAGGGCTCAAGCGGTTCCGCAGAGCGGCACCGGCCTACGTGGCGGCGATCGAGCAGCACTTCTCGTCCAAGCTCGACGACGCCGAGCTCCGAACGCTCACCCAGCTGCTCAAGCGGGTCCTGACTGATTGATCAGGTGCGCAGGGAGCGGGGACTCAACGTGCGTCGGGGCCGCGGTCACGTCGGTCTGGCCTCTCCACTCCTCCACCCAGTCGCGTACGCCGCGAACGCGCGAGCGGCGTCGGCCTCACCTTGCTGCGGCGGCTGGTGCGGGTCCCAGCCGAGCCGGCGCTCGTCGCGGACCTGTGCCAGCAACGGCCGCCAGCGCGGCTCGAGTGTGCGCATGCCCCACTCCAATGCGCCCGCCTTGCTCGCGACCCCGGCTGTGTCGAGGGTGTAGAGCACGCGGCAGGCCGTGACCACGGCGTAGCGCTGACCCCAGGCGAGGGTGTCGATGTCGATCCAGGTGGCCAGATCGTCCAGGAGAGTGGCCAGCGACGCGTTCGCTTCACGACGCAACACCGGCGCGGGTACCACCGGCATGAACGACCGCGGTGCTGGGCCGGTGAGTGTGATGCCGTGCTCGCGCAGGATCCACCGGGTGTAACCGCGGTTGCAGTGGTCGTCCCATTCCAAGGTGCGATGGCCGTGGTTGTTGAACGCCCACTGGCGGCCAAGATGGTCGACCGAGGCGAGCTCGGCGACCGGTGCATAGGAGCCCTCGAGGTCGTGACACCAGTGCCCTTCCCGGGTCGGGATCTCGTCATGGAGATCCCGCAGCTCGGTGATCTGCGGCCCGGTCAGCGCGCCGTCCGTCACGACGATCCAGTCGCAGTCGCTCTGCTGGTCACCAGCCCCGAGCGCGAACGATCCCTGGACGTAGGCGCCAATGAGGTTCCCGCCGAGTATCCGCTGCCAGTGGCCGACCAGCTCAGCGAGGAGCTCGTCGAGATCGGCGTATGGAGTGATGACGTCCTGCGCGGCCATGAGACGCAGGCTAGGACGCGGCATCGTCGGCGCGCGATCTATGACGCCGCGGGCGACCGGCGCTCTCGATGGCCCGGTCATAGTCGCGACAGGACGCTGTCCACGACGGGTCGCACGCGTTCGACGTGCGTGACCAGGCTGCCCATCAGTCGATTTCGGGAAGCGAACAGTGCGGTGGGGCCGAGTCGGTAGATCAGGGCACGCACCAGCAGTTGGCTCCAGTCCTCGCCTGTCTCCCACTCGTCCAGCAAGGACAACGACGCCCCGTGAAAGGTCACAGCGTCGGTGACGGCCACCGCGTTCGCCATGCCGAGCGGCCTGAAGTACGGCGGCCAGTCGATCACCGCCGGGGGCGACCCGTCGGATGCCAGCACGTTGGGGAGGATGTCGCCATGGATGACCTGCTCGGGGGTGGTGACCGGGGCCAGATGAGCCACCAGTCGTCGGATCACGCCCAGCGTCTCGTCGTCTCCTTCGGGCTCTGCTGACTCCCATGCCAGGCGGTCGCCGTAGGCCCACGGGTCGTCGCGGACATCCATGAAGTCAGGTCGCGGTAAGTCCTGCACGAGGTGATGGAAAGCGTCGCTCGCTTCCTTGACGAGTGCGAGCTCGCGGACCAGGTCGACATCCCGACCTGGCACGAACACGTGTGCGCCCCACCCCTCAGCCGACCAGCCATCGCCATCGGCGCTCCGAGGTGCGACCGGCTCGGGAACTCGAATGACGTCGCTGTCCCATGTGGCGTACACGCCACATACCCACGTGTGCTCCGCGACGCAGCCCACGGGCTTGAGCACCACGCGCCCGTCGGTCCAGGTGTGCCCCGCTCCGCCGGGAAGTCGACGCAACGCGGGTTGCCGAACCCCGAACGTGCGCAGTACTCGCACAGGCGGGCCTTGCCGTCGCCAGTCCCAGTCGGACTCGTCGAGAAGGTGGACGGTCGTCATGGCGGCGAGCCAGCGGGAGGCTTACGGGTGATCAACGCTGTCGGGCTCGATCGGCGCGCAGGAGTCCCATGAGGACGATGTCGTCGTAAGCCCCCTCGACCCAGGCATGCTCGCGCAGCCGGCCCTCCTCAAGGAAGCCGACCGCGGTGTAGCAGCGCAGTGCGGCGGTGTTTCCGGCCAGCGTCTGCAGGTGGACGCGGCGGAGGTTGCGGGACCGGAAGCCGTAGTCGACGAGCACCCGGAGCACGTCCTGACCCAGTCCCCGGCCGCGCATCTCGGGAAGTAGCCACAGTCCGACCTCGGCGGTCCGCGCAAGATCATCCACCCCGAACAGCGAGGCCTGGCCGGCGAGTCCGCCTTCGACGTCAACGGAGAAGGCCGCGTCCGACTTGGAGCCGCCACGATCGGCAAACCAGGCCCGGACTGACTCCAGCGACGAGGGGACGAGCGGAGCGGCCGTGGTGCGCGCCCACGTCAGCGGGTCCTGCTTGGCGAGCCACAGCCGTTCCACGTCGTCAGGGTTGACAGGCCGCAGCACCACCCGGTCACCGGTCAGCACGAGAACAGACCCCCCGCCGTCACGACCTGCATGAAAGCAGTCGCTCCAGCCTGCGGCAATCCTTATATCAAGGCTGTAGCCCTGCGAAGCCCTGGCCGGAAGAAGACAATGCACCTCGATCAGGGGCTCGCCACAGGTGTTACCAGCGCCACCAGCGCACGTCCATCCGCCCGTGACACCCGCACCCACGTGTCAGCCACGTCGGAAGTCTTCCACCACGGTGGCCAGGCCGGGCGCCCTGAAAGGCGGAATGACCCAGTCTCTTGCCCAGTCAGCGGCGCATTGAGCATCGACCTTTCGGCCCACCACGGGCATCAGAGCGTCAACTTGAGTCCCTCGTGCGAGGCGACGAAGCCGAGGCGCTCATAGAACCGGTGCGCGTCGGATCGCGACTTGTCTGTCGTCAGTTGGACCAAGGCGCAACCGCGGCGTCGTGACTCGCCGATCGCCCAGTCGAACATCGAAGCCCCCAGCCCCTTGCGGCGGTAGTCCTGACTGACCCGCACTGCCTCAATCTGAGCGCGTAGCGCACCGCGCCGGGCTAGCCCCGGAATGAAGCTCACCTGCATGGTGGCGACCACCTGCCCGTCGTCGGCCACAACGAGAAGCAGATGGGCAGGGTCGGAGTCCATGGCCTCGAAGGCGCGCAGGTACGGCTCCATTTCCGCGGCGTCGCTGGCGCCGTCGCGGGTCGCCCCGAGCTGATCGTCGGCTAGCAGCTCCAAGACGGCGGGCAGGTCTTCCACCACCGCTTCCCTCAGCACCAACGTCGAGCCTTGCAGGGGCAGCTCCCGGATCACCTTCACGCAGCGAGGACTCCACCTGTTGCTTCAGTAGGCATCCCGGCGGCGTCACCAGGCGCTGCACTGCGCGGCAACCGCGCGGCGTCCATGTCAGATGGTGGCCGCAGGGCGGTCCCAACTCGGCAGCATCCGGCGTAGCGCAGCAACCGCCGGACCGATCGCCACCACCACGGCGACGGTGCCCGGTCCGATGTCGGCCCCGCACAGCCATCCGACGCTGGCGCCGACCGCCTGCAAGACGTTGTATCCCCAGCGGAACGGCACCGGGGGATCGAAGCTCAGCGCCGCGGCCTCCGCGGGGCCTGCCCCCGTCGACGTGTTGAGGTAGCCCGCGACGCCGGCGCTCAACACCGGCAGCGCGAGGACGAGCAGCAGCGCGCGGGCCCCCGTCGAGGCAGGTTCGTCGAGCACCTGCAGCCCGGCACTCACCGTCAATCCGACGACGAGCGGCTGGGCGACCGTGCCGACTCCCGGCCGCGCGCCACGGGCCCAGGCGAGCAGGACCAGGGTCACGCCAACGATGAGGTTGACGACCATGAACGACCAGCCCGTGGCCCGCGACACCCCATTGACGAAGGTCGAGTAGCCGTCCGACCCCAGCGCTGAGCGCAGCAGCAGGACGACGCCGGCCGCCAAGACGACGCACGATCCGATCAGTTGCGCGTAACGCCCCACCGTCACGTGCGATGGTCCTGGTCGCGTGTGCCGGCGAGTCCGCCGGCAGCGAGCGTCCGTCCAGACCGAAACGGTGGGTGCCCGACCGGGACGTGGCCCTCGACCGCGAGATGGACACCCCGCGCGGGGGGTTGCCGAGTTCTCATGCCGACAGCGTGCAACGTGTCGTCACGACATTGATGCGAACAGACCATCGCCAACACGACCGATTGACGCATCCCCGGGTCAGTGACTCAGGGGTTCCGGCAGTCGAGGAATGGGCCAAGCGGGATCCGGCCGGAAGTGCTCCCAATCGTCACAGAACGGCGAGTCCCATTCAGCGACGAGAGCTTCCACCTCGGCAGCGTCCGCCTCGATCGCGGCCGCGGTGTCGATGTCGAACAGGCCTTGGTCGACGGCAAGTGCGAGTTCGTCTTCGTCCTTTCGGGCCATGGTCCGGTCCGGCTCGATCACGAGGTCGAGCACGTTGTCTCTCGTGTACACCGCCTTCCCGTCACGGAGGTGAGGTTCCTCGAGGTTGACGTACCAACCGGCGAACGCTCGGGTGTGCTCGGCGAAGAAGACGCACACCGACCAGCGTCGGCCGGTGGGCGCGATGCGGAGAACGTCGTAGTCGGTCCACACATCGGTGGCCTGCACCGTGTCCGCGGTGAAGAGTGTGCTTTCGTCCTCGCGCTTGCCCAGCCCGTCAGCTCGCGCCGCCTGCAGGACCGGCGTCCCGGCGGCCAGCCATGCGATGAGGGAGTCGGCGTCGTCGCGTACGACGGTCACCGGTTCCGCGAAGTGCGGCACGAAGGTGTCCCCATCGCGGATGATCGCTGCACCGGCGGCGAGTGGCCCGTCGCCGTACCGCCACATGATCTGAGTGCCGGTGCGCCAGTACGGGGGGTCGCCCGAGAGGCGCCGACGGTTCACGCTCATGCGGCCCGACCATAGACAAGTTCCAGCTGGGCGGAATGCTCACCCAGACTGCTGGCGCACGGCCGTGTTGGTCAGCTCCTCCGTCGCTTCGGACAGTCCCCGCTCACTTGACCGCTCCCAGGGACAGCCCGCGCACCAGCTTGTCCTGCGCAGCCCAGCCGGCGATGAGCACAGGGAGTGAGACCAGCGTGGCAGCGGCACAGAGCTTGGCCAGGAACAGCCCTTGGCTCGAGATGAAGCCCACCAGGAAGATTGGTGCTGTCGGTGCCTGCACGGCGGTGAGGTTCACGGCGAACATGAACTCGTTCCAGCTGAAGATGAAGCAGATGAGGCTGGTGGCCGCGAGCCCTGGCGCTGCGATCGGACCCACGATGCTGACCAGGGTCCGGATCAGCCCGGCTCCGTCGACCTCGGCGGCCTCGATGATGGCCTTGGGCACCTCGGCGAGGAAGGACTGCATCATCCACACCGCGATCGGCAGGTTCATGGATGTGTACAGGATGACCAGGGTGAAGACGTTGTCCAGCATCCCGACGTCCTTGACGATCAGGTAGATCGGCAGCAGCGCGGCGATCGGAGGCAGGAACTTCGTGGAGAGGAAGAAGAACATCACGTCTGTCCACCTGTCGACGGGCTTGATCGACAGGGCGTACGCCGCCGGCACGGCCAGCAGCAGCACGAGCAGTGTGGACACCAGGCTCGCGGTGGCGGAGTTGATCAGGAACGGCGCGACGCCCCGGTCGAACAGCGCGCCGTAGTTGGAGAACGTGATCGGAGCCAACGGTGACGGCGGATTGGTGGCTGCGTCCGCCTCGGTGTGCAAGGACGTCACCACCATCCAGAGGACGGGCGCGAAGAAGAGCAGCGTGAGGATCCAGGAGCCGAGCGCCCACACCCAGCCGGCTGAGCCGGCGTGCTCATGCTTCGTCCGCTTGCGACGGGGCACCTGCTCCCCGCCCTCCGAGGAGTCGGTGAGAGGAGTCGTCGGCTTGGAGCGATCGTCGAGTACAGCGGTCATCTCGCGGTTTCCTCCTTGAACAGGGACGAGATCACGCGTAGCGCGAAGGTCGCCAGGATGATGGTGCCGATGACGACGACCACGCCGGCTGCCGCCGCCTCGCCGTACTCGTACTTCCGGAACATGGTCAGGTAGATCTCATAGGGCAGGTTGGTGGTCGCAGACCCGGGGCCGCCCTGGGTGATGGTGAAGATCGCGTCGAAGGTCTGCACGACGTAGATGGAGCCCAGCAGCGCTGACAGCTCGATGTAGCGACGCAGGTGCGGCAGCGTGATGAACCGGAAGATCTGCCATCCACCGGCACGGTCGATCTTGGCGGCTTCGAGGACGTCACCAGGCTGGGACTGCAGTCCAGCCAGCAGGATGAGCATCATGAACGGCGTCCACTGCCACACCAGCGCGGCGACGACAGCCGGCATGGGCGTGGAGGAGATGTAGTCGATGACAGGCCCCTCACCGGCCCCGAACAGCTGGTAGAGCCAGTTCAGCACGCCGTTGAACAGCCCGTAGTCGGGGTTGTAGAGCGCGTGCTTCCACAACAGGGCGGCAGCCACCGGCATGACCAGGAACGGGGCGATAAGCAGGGTGCGAGCCAGGCCGCGGCCGAAGAACTTCTTGTCCAGCAGGACAGCGAGCCCGAGACCGATCAGCGAGCTGATGACGACGACAGAGGCCGTCAGCACCACCGTGTTGATCACAGCCGTACGAAGCCGCTCATCGGTGAACACTGTGGAGTAGTTGCCCAGGCCGGCGAACGACTCGTACTTGCCGAGTCCGATGAAGTCGTTGTCGCCCGGCTCGAGGACGTTCCAGTTCAACGTCGACACGGCGATCGTCACCAGGAAGGGAATCTGGGTGACGATGATGGTGAAGATCAGGGCTGGCAGAAGAGGCGCCCGACGCAGCCACTTGCCGTCGGACCTTCCCGCCTTGGATGCAGCAGGCGGTGCACCTGTGGGCGGGGCGGGAGCGGGTGCCGCCGCTGGGGCTGATGCTGGCATGGCTTCTCCTGTCGCGTGTGACCGATGCCCGGGCGCCGGGGTGGAGCAGTCGCGGATCCACCCCGGCGTTCGGCTTGTTACTCCTGGTACTCGGCCGCCACTTCCTCGGCTAGCGCCTGGCCGTTGTCCAGTGCCTCCTCGACCGTTCCGCGGCCCGCGATGGCGGCGGCGATGTCCTGGGAGACCTTGGTGCCGAGGTCCTGGAACTCCGGGATGGCGACGTACTGCACGCCCACTGTCGGGCGCGGCTGCACGCCCGGGTCGGTCGGCTTGGCTTCCTCGATCGCCTGAAGCGTCTTGTCGCCGAAGGCGGCCGAAGCCTCCTTGTACTCGGGAATCTCATACGTGCTCTCCCGCTTGCCGGCGGGCACCCGGGCCCAGCCGAGCTCCTCACCGACCAGCTGCTCGTACTCCTTGCTGGAGGCCCACAGCATGAACTCCGCGGCGGTGTCCGCGTTCTCCGTGGTCTTGGGCATGGCCCAGGCCCACGACCACAGCCACCCCGCGCTCTCGGTCTCGACCGTGGGAGCGAAGGCGTAGCCGACCTTGCCGGCGACATTGCTGACCTTCGGGTCCTCCAGCGAGCCAGCGGCCGACGTGGCGTCGTACCACATGGCCACCTTGCTCTGGCTCATGGCGTTGAGGCACTCGGTGAAGCCGGCCTGTGCGGCTCCCGGCTCCCCGTGGGCCTCGATGAGGTCGACGTAGAAGTTGACCGCTTCGGTGAACTCGGGTGAGTTGACCTGAGCCTCCCAGTCCTCGGTGAACCAGGTGCCGCCGAAGGTGTTGACGACGGTGGTCAACGGAGCGAACATCTCGCCCCAGCCGGGGAGACCGCGCAGGCAAATGCCCTTCATCCCTGGCTCGGCACCGTCCACCTCGGCGGCGATGTCGGCCACTTCCTGCCAGGTCGGACGCTCGGGAACCTCGATGCCCTCCCGCTGCATGATGTCCTTGCGGTACATCAAGAAGGACGACTCGCCGTAGAACGGAAGTCCGTACAGCTTGCCGTCGGACCCGGAGAGCGCCTCGACGATCGGGTCGAGCAGATCGTCCTTGTCGTAGTCCTCGTCCTCGTCGGCGTAGGTGTCCATCTCGGTAAGCCAGTCGTTCTCCGACCAGATCGGCACCTCGTAAGCGCCGATGGTGACGACGTCGTACTGCCCGGCCTGCGTGGCGATGTCTTGGGTGACTTTGTCGCGCAGCTCGTTCTCGGGCAGGATCGTGTAGTTGACGTCGATCCCGGTGTCGGCTGTGAAGGTGTCTTCGGTCAGCTTCTCGATGTCCACCATCTGCGGGTTGCCGACCATGAGCACGTTGAGGGAGTCCGAGCCCTCCTCACCACCGGTGCTTCCTCCGCCACCGGCGCCGGCGCAGCCGGCGAGCGCCATTCCGACCACGCTGGGCAGAGTCAGCACCACGGTCGCTCTGCGCTTCGATTTGAACACTGTTACCTCCTGTTGGGCCCGAGCCGGGCTCGGTATGGGGAAATCGGTGACCGCTGGAACAGTCGTCCAGCGACATGGAGTCGGAGTTGCGTCGTCACGGCGACGCCTGCCTCACTGGCCAGGTCTGCCATCGACACGACCGTCCTCACTGGCGCGCTGCCAGATCAGCTCGCGCGGCTTGTTGCCCGGCCTCGGCAACCTTCTTCGCTCTGACGTCTGGGTCATCGGAGCGCCACCCTCCTGCGGAAGCCTGATCGGGAGCTGACGAGTCCGGCCCGTGCAGCGTGTCGTCCGCAGTTCGGGGGAGGGCTGCCAGCGCCAGGGGCACGACGAGGTCGGCGCGGTGCTTCGTGGCGGCCACAAGGTCTGCGTTGCGCTCATCCGTGCCCAGCGCCCAGGCACGTGCGGCCTCAGGTTCCTTGCCGAATCGGATATGCCGCCCGATCAGCAGGCTCCGGCGGGTCTCCGCTTCGACATCGACGAACCAGACCTCATCGAGGAGCGGCCGCACACGGGCCCACGGTCCCTGGTCAAGTAGCAGGTAGTTGCCCTCGGTGACCACCAACGGAACGCTGGAAGGCACCGGAATCGATCCTGCGACGGGCTCCTCGATCTCGCGGAGGTACTCCGGCGCGTAGACAACCTCCTCATCGCAGGCCGCTATACGTTCCAGCAGGGCGACGTATCCGCCCGCATCGAATGTCTGGGGGGCGCCCTTACGTTCCTGCAGCCTCAATCGCGCTAGTTCCGTGTTGGCCAGGTGGAAGCCATCCATAGGCACATGGCATGCAAGCGGCGCCAGTTCCTGCACGAGCCCTTCCGCAAGGCTCGACTTGCCGGCGCCCGGTGGACCGACGATGCCCAGAAGACGGCGGCCGCCAGAGTGCGCCAGGGTCCGGGCGCGTTGGATCAGGAGACCTGGCACTGGATGGCGGGACACCAGAACCTCCACGACTGAGCGCGTTGGCGAGCCTGGCCGGCGGACCGATCGACTCCTGATGCGGCGTGAGCATGCCAGCGCGCAAGCGATTGCGCAAGCGCTTGCGTCCGAATTGTTACCGGTAGGGTTTCGTCCAGGTCCGGGTCTGGGAGGAGCGAACGCAATGGTCACGATGGCTGACGTGGCGAAGCGGGCTGGCGTGTCGGTCACGACCGTCTCGCATGTTCTCAACGACACCCGCTACGTACGCGCAGAGACCAGCCGGCGCATTCTCGATGCGATTGAGCACACTGGCTACATCCACAACACGATTGCCCGCTCACTCGTCACTGCGAATACCCGCACCATCGGACTGGCGATTTCTGCAATCTCGAATCCGTACTTCATCGACCTCGTCCACGTGATCGAGTCCGAACTTCATCAGGCGGGCTACAGCATGCTTCTGGCGGACACCCGAGAGGATCCCGAGGTGGAGCTGCTCACCATCCAACTGCTCCACCAGCGCCGCGCAGACGGATACCTGCTCGCACCGACCGGTGGCCGCGCACACGAGGCCCTGGGATATCTGACCCGACACAAGCTCCCGGCTGTATTGGTCGACCGGCTCGCCTCGGATCGGTTCGACCAAGTGGGCACGGAGAACGTCGAGGCGGCCGCTCAGCTGGTCCACCATCTCGTCGGGCACGGTCACCGTCGAATCGCGCTGATATGCGGTCTCGAGGCGCTGTCCACCACTGACGAACGAGTCGCTGGATATCGGCAGGGCATCGAGAAGGCAGGATTGAGCTACGACCCCGCGATCGTCGTATCCGGCGCCAGTGATGTCGGTCCCGCCTTCGAGGCAACGCTCCAGGTGCTGGACCTTCCCGAACCGCCGACCGCCATAGTGGCTGCGAACAACCGGATGACCATCGGGGCCATGCGCGCGCTACGCCAGCGGGGCTTGACCGTTCCCCGAGACATCGCGCTTGTGGCCTTCGACGACTTCGAGTGGTCTGATCTGTTCCAGCCCCGCCTGACGGTCATAGCCCAGCCCATTGCGGAGATCGGCATGCGAGCGGTGAGCATGTTGCTGGACCGTCTGGCAGAGCCCTCTCGCGCCACCCGAACCATGCAGCTCGCCCCCACGTTCGTGCAGCGGGAGTCCTGCGGCTGCCCACCGACCGACGAGCTCGGCCCGGCGATGCAGGGAGAGGGCCGACAACGCAGCGACTCGGTCACGGCAGCGCCAGGCTAGTAGTGAGTCGGTCTGCAAGTACTGCGCTCTCGGAACGCTGGCTGATTCAAACGGGGTCGCTGGGCGGCGGACATGTCGATCTAGTTGGGAAACCGTCAGGGAGCCGGTGCAGATACCGCCTTCGGGAACTGTGCGCCGTCGATCTGGACGTCGCTGAACAGGACCCGATGGTCGGTGATCAATTCCTCGCGGGCGGTCTCGTCCTCGATGTAGTTGGTGAGTCCCAAGGGGATCGAGCCGAAGATCCAGCTCACTGACACCGGCCGCTGCGCGTCACACTCACCGTCGATGTTGGTACCGCCGCGCGCGGCTTTCATCGGAGCCTCGCCGGTCATTCGACAGAAGTAGTACGCGCGCTCGTTCATGTCCCCGAGGAGGACGACCGGAACCCCAGTGCGGCTCAGCTCGTTGATGAGGTCGACCTGGATATTGGTGGCCTCGACGCGGTACGGGTCGGATCCGGGGTGATCGCGGTTGGTCGCCGGGTTGTGGACGTTGACGAAGTACGTGAGAAGCCCCGTCTCAATGTGTCGCAGCAGCACGATCGGCTGCCTACGCATGGTTCCCTCGTGGTAGGGGATGAGGAACGTCCGCTTCTCGACGAGGTCCCACATGCCGGCGATCCAGGCGATGGAGTTGACGCTGTCGCGGACGGCCAGCTCGGCACCCGGGTAGATGTCGTACTGGCCGTCGGTGACATCGAGGAACGTGTTCAGCTGATCTCTTTGCAGCTCGTTGAATCCCACGAGGTCGGTGCCGTACGAGGCCAGGAGATCGACACCGCGGGTGATCCTCTTGGTCCCCGACTCGTACTCGGTGCTGCCGACGGTGTGGCTGCTTCCCAACACGTTGTACGAGCTGACGGTGAACTCGGCCCGCGGGGGAGCCACGGGCCGCAGCACCTCGCCGCGCTCCATCTCGGCCCAGGTGGCGTCGGTGACGACGCCGGTCTGTGGCAGATCGCGCAGTGCCTGGTAGGTGCGGACCGCCGCGGCGGTGTCCGCGTAGTAGAGCCCGTTGACTGGCAGGTGGGCGTCCACCGCGGCGTTCAGGGCGCGTTGGATGCGTCGTACGGCGCGCTTGGCTGAGCCGTACTTCAGCACCGGGTGTGAGCCCGAGGACAGGATCGATGTCCACGTCGACAAGGTGACCCCACCGCCGGTGGCGAGTCCGCGGGCTCGCTGGTAGGCCAGCACCGCCTGCCCGGTTGCGTCGTCGAACGAACCGCTGATGCGGCCTGAGTAGGTCCCGTTGCGCCGGAGCAGGCACTGAAGTGCCGCGACCCGCCGGCTTGTGTCGCCATGCTGCAGGCGGAAGTAGTCGCGGTAGCTGATCCGCACTCCGCCGCACACTGCGATCTCGGCCGGCGCGACCGAGCCCTGGCCGAGGCTCATGTAGTTGCTGTCCACCTCGATGCTGACCCCGTGGTGGGTCTCGGTGTGCGGGCCGAGGTACTGGTGCACCCGGGCGTGCGGCATCCAGCTCTCGGACCGCACGTAGGTGGAGGCCAGGTCGGCGCGACCGTTCCATTCAGCGATCCACACCTGGTCCGGCATGGTGTAATCGCCGGGCGTGTAGGTGTCGGCGTCGTCGAGCATCTTGATCCCCGACGCGGCACTGGAGTAGACCCCGGAGACGTAGCCCAAGGCGTGCAGGCGCGTCGTCCACGCGGACAGGAAGGTCAACGCCGACTCCCTGCACCGGGTGCCGCTGGTGTCGAAGGCCTCGATGTCGTACCACAGGGTGCTTCGCTGGGAGATCCCCAGCTTCTGAGCAGCCAGAACCGTCTTGGCCGCTTCCTGGCGGCCCTGGCGTCGCGCTTCCGCGTAGGCGCTGGCCGGGTCGGGGCTGATGCGCACCTGACCCAAGTAGCGTTCCCGGGTCGTGCAGGAAGCCTGCGGACCCACCGTCAGCGGCAGCAGTCGCCACCCGTTCTGCAGCTGCGTGGTGACCCACGCCGGCGTCAGGTTCGGTTGCGTGGGGCAGCCTCTGGAGTCGCCCGAGATGTAGATGCCGACCGCCCAGTACGGCGAAGCGGTCAGCCACCGATCCATCGCAGTCTGAGTCGGCGCGACGCACTGATCGAAGCCGTAACCGGTGAAGTTCCCTGGGGTGACCCGGTTGTCAGCCTGTGCGGGTGCGGCCAACACCGCACCGGCGACCAGCAAGGCCAGCGACGACAGAGTCGCTACGGCTCGAGCCCGCCACGAGCCGGTGCTTCGCTGCGAATCATGGGCGAAGGGCTTGGCTGCTGACCGTAATGGACTCATTCCTGCGAGTATCAGCCGGAATACTCGACCGCATACATCGACCTGTGAGAAATAGTCCGATCGGTTGGCGTCGCGTGCCCGAACGTCCGACCGAGGCGGCATGAGAACCGACGTCAGCCCCCGAGGTCGCGCCGCTAGGTCCGCAAGATCTTGGGCATCGCCTTGCCCCTGGCGAGCTCGTCGACCAGCTTGTCCAGGTAGCGAATACTCCGCATCAACGGATCGTCGACATCCTCGACGCGGACTCCACACACCACACCGGTGATCAACGACGCCTGCGGATTCAGCTGTGCATCGGCGAAGAACTTCTCGAAGGTCGTGCCCGATTCCAAGTGCCCAGCCAACGCTGACTCGTCGAAACCGGTCAGCCACTCGATCACCTGATGCAGCTCGGCCTTCGTGCGCCCCTTCTTCTCCACCTTCGTCACGTAGTGCGGATACACCGACGCGACGCTCGTCGTGAAGATTCGGCTCACCCGCAGCAGCGTAGTGCGCCGCCCGGAGGGGCTTCCGCAAGCCGTCCCGCCGAAGAAGCTGTCGCCCGAGCAGCGGACGCCGTCGTGGCCTCGCGGCACCGAACCGACTGACCACCACCCTTCAGAGGCCGGCTGCTTGGGCCTCGTCGAGGCGACGTACTACGTTCCCGACATGGGGGTCGTCGTCGTGGTCACCGGGCCGCCAGGGTCGGGCAAGTCCGCGATGGCCGACAGGCTGGTCAACCAGTTCGAGCCCAGCGCCCTCGTGGCAGGCGACGACTTCTTCGCGTTCCTGCGTAGCGGTGCGATTGCGCCCTGGCTCACCGAAGCGCATGCGCAGAACGTCGCGGTCATCGAGGCAGCAGCCGCGGCGACCGGTCGACTGGCACAGGCCTGCAACGTCGTCTACGACGGAGTAGTGGGACCGTGGTTAGTCGAGGAGTTCCTGCAAGCGGCGGGCCTCACTCGACTGCACTACGCGCTCCTGCTCCCACCTCTGGCGACATGCCTCGAACGTGTCAGGACCCGAGTCGGTCACGGCTTCCAGGACCTTGCGGCCGCTGAGCACATGTGGTGGGAGATGCGCCGAGCCGATGTCGCGGACGCTCACGTCATCCCCGACCACGACATGTCACCGGACGAGACTGCCGCCAAGGTCGCTCGGATGGTCGACGCTGGAACGCTGCTGTACCCCGACGCGCCGTCTGCGACAGGTACGTCCAGCGCTTAGTTCGGCGCTTCCCGCTCGGCTGGACCTCCGATTCGCCTGAGCTGTGCAGCGGGGGGAGTGTTCGCACCCCTCGGCGACGATTGACGTACGCAGGAGCGGAGACCACGCTGGACGGAGGCTATCCGAGCATCCATCGACTCATCGAACCGATGGCACGAGTGTGGCCAGCAGCGAGAAGACCTGGTGCAGCTCTTCTTCGGACGGTCCGGGCCGGGCAACCGACGCACCGATCATCAGCAGGTGTGGGATCAGCGCGGCCGTCCGGGCTTGCGCCGGGTCGGGGAGTATCTGACGCCACAGACTGACGAGCGCCTCGAGCCGGGCGGCATCGATTCGAGCCTGGGCTACTCGTGCCCCCTCGTGCTCGACGGCCCACGCCCGTATGGCGGCATCGATCCTGGTGTCGAGCGGGACGTGGGAGGGCAATGCCATCAGCGCCCGCTCCGGTGGGAGGGCGGATACCGCCGACACCGCTGTCGCGATCGCTTCCATCGAGTGGGCTTCGTACCGGCCCAGCAGTGCCTGCTGATATCCGTCGACGCCGTCGAAATGGTGATGGAACGACCCTTTCGTCAGCCCCAGTCGCACGGCGATTCGGTCTACTCGGACACCCTTCGCGCCCTGGTCCGCGAGCACGGCCAAACCCTCGTCCAACCATCGATCCCTCACGCTGCCTGACCGTACCATACGGTATGGTACGGTGCGGTATGACGCCGCTCCCGGACCCGACGTGGCCGGTCGTTGTCCTTGCCGTGATCAGCGCCGTGGACGGGCTGATGTGCCTGAAGCCGGCCGGCTTCATCGCGGAATGCTTCACGGACGTGGGCTTCCCGCAGAGGTACTGGCCGCTGATGCCTGTCATCAAGTTCGCCGCGGCGGTGGGGCTCCTGGCCGGAGTCTGGATCCCTGTGCTGGGAGCTCTGACGACGGGGTCTTTGGTCCTCTACTTCATCATCGCGATTGCCATGCACGTGCGGATGCGCGACCTGGGTCGCAATCTCTTCCTCAACGCCACCGGCATGCTGACCATCTGCACGGCAACGCTCGCGTTCTGTTTTCTCCTGTGACGAAATCCCCATCGCCGGCTCTAGTCGTGCTCGAGCTTGTCGCTCCGCGTCGTCGTCCTGCGCTGTCCGCGCTGCATCACCGCGGACGGCCGCTCTGCACGCACCGCTTGCACCCCCTCGTGAGAACCGAGACCCACGCAAGTCACCCGGACGCCGCGGGAGAGCTCGTCGACAGGCGCGGCCACCACCGGGTCGACGGATCCGCTGAGCGCAGATCCGCGCAGGGCAGATCCGCCCCCAGCAGCGTGCTCTGGTCCCGGCTGCCTGTCTCGCTGATCGTGAAGGGAGACACCTTCTCGCGGGTCGGTCCCGGCGAGCACAGCCAAGGAGAAGCGCCACCATGATCACCTCAGTCCCGACGGCCTTCCGGATGGCGGCCGGCCCACCTGCAGCCATGGCGTTCGACGACCACCTGTCCGCCCGGCTCCTGTACCAGCGGATCGTGGTGCTCGGCCAGGAGGTCGACGACGCCGTGGCCAACCGCATCTGCGCGCAGCTGCTGCTGCTCTCGGCCGAGGACCCCCGGCGCGATATCAGCCTCTACATCAACTCGCCAGGCGGTTCGGTCAGCGCCGGCCTCGCGATCATGGACACGATGCGGCTGATCCCCAACGACGTCAGCACGCTCGCGATGGGACTGGCCGCCAGCATGGGTCAGTTCCTGCTGTCGGCCGGCACTCGCGGCAAGCGGCACGCGCTACCGCACGCACGGGTGCTGATGCACCAGGGGTCCGCCGGTATCGGTGGGACAGCGGTGGACATCGAGATCCAGGCACAGAATCTCGAGCACGTCCGGGACACCATGCT
>DASQMN010000057.1:0-4282 GCA_035645475.1 Nocardioidaceae bacterium | reverse complement strand
GTTGAGGATCGGCAGGTCGTGCGCCTCGGCCCCCAGGAACAGGAAGATCGGGTTCACCGCGCTCTGGGTGAGCCCGAAGCTGAACTGCACGCCGAAGAACCCGAGGTTCATCCAGGCGATGTTGCTGTTGGTCATCAGCGGGCGGCGCTCGTCGTCCGAGTCCACCTCATCGACTTCTGCCGCTTGTGTCGACATCGACAGTTCTCTTCTGCAAGAAAGGGAAGTGATCGTGCCCGAACTCATCGGGCATGCTGGGATCGATGTCGCACGACGCTGTGACGACATGTTCAGTGACAGGTCTGGACTCGCCAGCGGGCTGCGGCGTCATCCATCGGTGCTGGATACTGACGCTCGCGCTCGTACTGTGTCAACCATCACACGCGTCGCCGGGCAGCGGACTCGCCGGGGAACAGGACGTCAGCACTGGACGAACGGCCTGTGAACGTCAGGCCTGCGACGGCCCCTCGACGGGTGCCTCGGGCTCCGATGTCGCGTGCATGAGGCGAACCAGCTCATCAGTGTCGGCGCGCGACGGCATGCCCCACCCCTCGCGGTAGCCGTACACCTCCGCCAGCAGCCTGCCTTCGCTGAGGTTCTCCAGAATCTCGATCGACTCCGGCTCGACCAGGGCCGGGTGCTCCACCCCGCACGCCTCGGCGACCTTGAGCAGGTCGCGGCGCAGCGTCTTGATGTAGTTGGCCGCCCGCACCGACTTCAACGCCGGGTCGAGGCCGTGCGCGAGCCACCGGTCCTGGGTGGCCACGCCGGTGGGGCAGGTGTCGGTATGGCACTTCTGCGCCTGGATGCAGCCGATGGACAGCATCGCCTCCCGACCCACGCTGACCATGTCGGCGCCGAGCGCGAAGGCCACCAGGGCGTTGTCGGGCAGCCCGAGCTTGCCGGCGCCGACGAAGACGACGTCCTCGTGGAGTCCACGCTCGGCGAAGACGGCGTAGACGCGGCTGAACCCGAGCCGGAAGGGCAGCGACACCGCGTCGGTGAAGATCAGCGGTGCTGCGCCGGTGCCACCCTCACCGCCGTCGATGGTGATGAAGTCGACCCCTCGCTGGCGGTCGAGCATCGAGTCGGCGAGCTCGATCCAGAAGCCGAGATCTCCGACGGCTGACTTGATGCCGACCGGCAAGCCGGTCTCGGCTGCGAGCAGCTCGACCCAGTCGAGCAGGCTGTCGACATCGGTGAACTCGGTGTGCCGCGACGGGCTGATCACGTCACGCCCCACAGGCACACCCCGGGTCTCGGCGATCTCGGGCGACACCTTGGCGGCTGGCAGCACGCCACCGAGGCCGGGCTTGGCGCCCTGGCTGAGCTTGATCTCCAAGGCACGCACGGGCGCGCTGGCGACGAGCCGCTTGAGCCGCTCCAAGCTGAAGTGGCCGTCGTCGTCGCGGCACCCGAAGTAGGCGGTGCCGATCTGGAACATCAGCTCGCCGCCGTGGCGGTGGTACTGCGACAAGCCGCCTTCTCCGGTGTTCTGCATGCATCCGGAGAGCGCGGCTCCCCGGTTCAGCGCCTCGATGGCGTTGCCCGACAGGGAGCCGAAGCTCATCCCCGAGATGTTGACCACGCTGTCCGGCCGAAACGCGTGCCTACGACCGCGTGCACTCCCGAGGACCTTGGCGCACGGCAACCGAGCCTCCTGGCCCTGCGCCCCGTACGTCGGCGCGGCCCGCGCGAAGGTGCGGTGGTGCACGATCACGTTGCCGGAGGTGTGCTCGAGGTCGTTGTCGCTGCCGAACCCGAAGTAGTTGTTCTCCAGCTTGGACGAGGCGTAGATCCAGCGTCGCTGGTCGCGGCTGAACGGTCGCTCCTCGTCGTTGCCGGCGACGATGTACTGCCGCAGCTCCGGGCCGATCGCCTCGAGCAGGTAGCGCCCGTGACCGATGACCGGGAAGTTCCGCAGCAGCGCGTGCTTCTTCTGCAGCAGGTCGTGCGCACCGACCGCCACGGCCGCGGCGACAGGAGCGAGACCCAGAGCCAGCTTCCTCACCCGTGCAGTGTGCCGCAACCGTGCAGCCACGTGCGTCGTCCGGTGCGCGATCTGGGCAGTGATGCGACTGCGTCCACGGCCGTAGGCTGGAAGACGCCGTTTTTCGCGGCGCCGCTACCGTGAGACGATCTGGTGCGCCGCTGTACCTTCCGACCGGCTCTGGAGTCCCCCTGATCACACACGAGACGGCGGACCCGACTTTCGTCCCGTCCCGGCGGCTACGGCTGGCTGGCATGGCTCTGCACGCATACACCGCCAGCGGCTCGGTCCTTGCCCTGCTGATCGTGATCGTGGCCATGGACGGCGACACCATCGGTGCCTTGTGGCTGCTGCTCGCCGCTCTGGTCATCGACGGCACCGACGGGATGCTGGCGCGCCGCCTGCGCGTGAGCGAGGCGCTGCCGTGGTTCGACGGCGCACGTCTGGACGACATCGTCGACTACCTGACGTACGCCTTCGCCCCGATGGTGCTGCTCTGGGCGGGTGGCTACCTCCCTTCCGGGTGGCTGGGGCCGGCACTCGCGGCCCTGCCGTTGATGGCCTCGAGCTACCAGTTCTGCCGGGTCGACGCCAAGACCGCTGACCACTTCTTCCTCGGGTTCCCGAGCTACTGGAACGTCGTCGCCTTCTACGTCGTCGTGCTCGACCTTTCGACCGCGATCACCGCAGCCATCCTGCTCGTCTGTACGGCTCTGGTGTTCATCCCGGTGCGCTACCTCTACCCCTCGCGCACCAAGGCGTTCCGCAGCGCGACGCTGGCGCTGACGGCGGTCTGGCTCGTCGCCTACGCAGTGCTGCTGGTGCAGGTGCCCGACCCGCACCCGCTCGTGGTCGCCGTGTCGCTGCTCTACCTCGTCTACTACGCCGCACTGAGCATCTATCTCACGGTCACCGCCACCCAGCGCCGCCGCCAGCCGATGACGTCCCTGACGGCTGCCGGTCTGGACGGGCCGGAGCCCGCGTCCGCCACCGGCCCCGGCGACTGACCGCATGCTCCTCGGCCTCGCTGCTGCGCTCGCCGCAGCGGTCGTGTTCGGCGGTGCGTCGATCCTGCAGGCCATCGGTTCCCGGCGCGTCTCGTCGAGTTCAGGCTTCGACCTGGGTACGGTCGGCCGGCTGCTGCGTCAGCCACCGTTCGTCGCTGCCCTCCTGCTCAACCTGTTGGGGTTCGTGCTGCACCTGGTGGCGGTGCGGACGCTGCCCCTCTTCCTCGCTCAGGCCGGCATTGCGGCTAGCCTGGCGGTCACGGCGCTGCTGGCCGTCCGCATCTTCCACGACCAGCTGGGGGCGATGGAGTGGAGCGCGGTCGCTGCCGTGTGCCTCGGTCTTGCGCTGCTGACCGCGGCGGCCGGCGAGACGGGCGAGGAACGTGCCACCGCCACGTCGTCCGTGGCGCTGTTCGCCGTCGCGGCCGCCATGATCGCCGGTGGCCTCGTCGCCACGCGAGGACGGGGCGTGGTCTCAGCGGTGATGCTGAGCCTGCTCGCCGGAATTGGGTTCGCCACCAGCGCCGTCTCGTCGCGCCTGTTGCCCGACTTGACCGTCTCGTCAGTGATCGGCTCCCCCGTCACGTACACGCTGGGACTGAGCGGCGGACTGGCCTTCCTGCTCTACTCCCTGGCCCTGCAGCGCAGCTCGATCACCGTCGCCACCGCCCCGATGATCGTGCTCCAAACGGCGGTGCCGGCCGTGGTGGGCGTGGTGCTGCTGGGCGATGAGGTGCGGTCGGGCTGGGCGGCTGGGGCGCTGGTCGGCTCGGTGCTCACCGCGGCCGGCGGCGTTGCGCTTGTTCACTACGAGGGCATACGCGAGCAGGCTCGCTGACCGGGGAAGTCCCGCTACCGGGGACTCGACTGTCCCGAGCCCGCCTCAGCAGAGGATGCAAGCCTGAGTAACGGGCCGCCACGGCCAACTCGGCGATGACGATCGAGAACTCGCAGCGCGCGACCAGGGCGGTGCCCGCCCGGACCCGCCCACGCGGCCGACACCGTCGCGTCCCGCGGCAAAGCGAAGGCGCTCACCCGAGGGCCTAGACTCGCCCTGCCCCAATCCGCTGGGGCGAGCACTCTTCAGTCACCTTCTCCACACCCAAGTCCGCACGTCCCGCCCTCGTCGCACGTGCGGGAAACTCTTCTACCCTTGTCTGACCTGCGTGTGCTTGGCCTCTGCAGACATGGCTGGAAGGAATATGTCAGACATCCGGAAGTAGTCGTGCCATCGCCTCGTTCTCTCGGCTCTCGGCCAACAAGTACTCCCGTTCCACCGCCCATCCCG
>DASQMN010000056.1:0-2275 GCA_035645475.1 Nocardioidaceae bacterium | reverse complement strand
GGCGAGGTCCGCGGAAGCCACTTCGGGACAGCGGATCACCCGTGCTAAGTCGAAGATCAAGGCTGCTCGTATCCCGTACCGGGTGCCGTCCGCGGAAGACCTGCCGGGCCGAGTCTTCGGTGTGCTCGCCGTCATCTTCCTGGTCTTCAACGAGGGCTACCTGGCGAGCGGTCCGAACACCGACCCTGTGCGTGCCGACCTGACGGCCGAAGCCATCCGTCTCGCCCGACTGCTGCGCGAACTCCTTCCGGAGGACGGTGAGGTGGCCGGGCTCCTGGCCTTGATGCTGCTCACCGAGGCCCGTCGCGCCGCCCGGGTCGCGGAGAGCGGCGAGCTGGTCACGCTCGCCGAGCAGCACCGTGGAGCCTGGGACAAGGCGCTCATCGCCGAAGGCCTTCGGCTGGTGAGGGAGCGTGTGGCCACCGGTCAGCCGCCGGGCCGATACCAGGTCCTGGCGGCGATCAACGCGGTGCACACCTCGGCCCGCGATGTGCGCGACACCGACTGGTCGCAGATCGTGGCCTTGTACGACCAGCTCGTCCGGCTCGACCCGTCCCCGGTCGTCGCCCTGAACCGCGCTGTTGCGGTCGCCGAGGTCTCTGGCCCGGGCGTCGCGCTCGCGATCGTCGACCGTCTCCAGAGCGAGCTGGCCAACTACCACGCCTACTTCGCGACCCGAGCCGACATCCTGCGACGGCTTGGCCGCAACGAGGAGGCGAGGGCGGCGTACGCGCGCGCCATCGCGCTGGCGGGCAACACTGCGGAGGGCGTCTACCTGACACGCCGCCGCGACCAGCTGGGGTAGTCGCCGGCGCAGCACGCGTCATGCGGGAGGGACTCAGCGTGTGACGCGGTCGAGTGCGGCGCCGGTCGACTGGGCTCGGTCGGCGCGGTGCCTCGCCCAGCGCTCGGCGAGCTGGGCCATCTCGTCCCGGGCGAAGGCGAAGTACTCGAGTGTCTCCTCGACCCTGGTCCGGCCGGGGCTGCCGGGTTCCAGGAAGGACACTGCCTGCTCCATCGAGGCGACGTAGTGGTCCATCTGTGGAATTCGGGCCGCCATGATGGCCCCCCACACGTCCCCGTCCACTACGCGGTACAGGTCTCCGCGGCCTGAGGGTCGGCGTTCCTTGACGACCAGGCGCGTCTGGGTCAGATAACGAACAGCGCCTGAGATCGCGGCGGGTGACACCTGGAGCCCTTCGGCGAGCTCCGCAGCGGTGTACCGGTCGCTGTCTTCCGCGAGGACGTATGCGAAGACCCGGGCAGGCATTCGTGGTACGCCGCTGTCCTCGAGGACCTGCCCTAGGCGTTCCACTGCTTGGTACAGATCACCCATGACCCGACTATACTTTACTAGATTCACAATGTGCTGAATCTCGTGACATGCTGTGGGCATGACTCTTGCCATCCAGCTGAGCGACCTCGTGAAGACCTTCGGTGTTGCGCGTGCCCTCGACGGCCTCCATCTCGACGTGCGGGTGGGCGAGGTGCACGGCTTCCTGGGCCCGAACGGGGCGGGCAAGTCGACGACGATCCGTGTGCTGCTCGGGCTGCTGCGTGTCGACAGCGGGAACGCACGGATGCTCGGCCGGGACCCGTGGAAGGAGGCGGCCGACCTGCACCGCCGCATCGCCTACGTGCCCGGCGACGTCAACCTCTGGCCGAACCTCACCGGTGGCGAAGTCATCGACCTGCTGGGCAGGATGCGCGGTGGTCTGGACGAGAAGAAGCGCGCCGACCTGCTCGAGCGCTTCGAGCTCGACCCGGGCAAGAAGGCGAGGACCTACTCCAAGGGCAATCGGCAGAAGGTCGCCGTTGTGGCGGCGTTCGCGTCCGATGCCGAGCTCTACCTCCTCGACGAACCCACGTCAGGGCTCGACCCGCTGATGGAGGCCGAGTTCCAGCGTTGCGTCCAAGAGGTCAAGGCCGACGGCGCGACGGTGCTGCTCAGCAGCCACATCTTGGCCGAAGCGGAAGCACTGAGCGACCGGATCAGCATCATCCGCAACGGAGCTGTCGTGCAGTCCGGGACGCTCGCCGAGCTTCGCCACCTCACGCGCACGACGGTGATTGCCGAGACCGCTGCGCCGGCCACCCACATCGCCGACGTACCAGGTGTCCACAATCCAGAATTCGCGGACGGCAGGGTCGCCTTCGACGTCGACTCCGACCACCTCGACGCTGCCGTCGCGGCGTTGTCAGCGCTGGGCATTCGCTCACTGACTGCTCACCCGCCGACATTGGAGGAGCTGTTCCTGCGCCACTACGGGGAGCA
>DASQMN010000055.1:0-1700 GCA_035645475.1 Nocardioidaceae bacterium | reverse complement strand
ATCGATGGTGCCTCTCGGTCGCCGCCGGTTCGTGCTGCCTGCTGCCGGCGTCTCCCGGTCGAACGTCCTTGTCCGTGCGGGTCCGCTGGCGTCGGCACCGTACCCACTGTGCGACTTCTGACGCGGTGAGAGCCGATGTCGCCAGCGACGCTCAGACCGGATCGACGACCTTGCTCACGATCCAGGCATGCTTGCCGACCTGCCGGCCGCGGGTGAAGCCGTACTGCTCGAACAGCTCCACCGACGTGCTGAACAGGAAGCGGCCGGGCGCCTCGCGACCGGCGGTCACCTCGGGGATGGCTTCGACCAGCCCGCCACCGGCTCGGGCAATCTGGTCGAGGGCGCCTTCGAGGGCCAGTCGTGCGATGCCCTGACCGCGGTGGGCCTTGTCCACGTAGAAGCAGCTGATACGCCAGTCCGGCCGCGGGGGCGCTTCCTTCTCGTACGCGCGCCTGTGCTTGATGTTCGGGAGCTCATCGGGGTCGCCGTACTGGCACCAGCCCTGAGCCGCACTGTCTGCGTCGAGCACGAGAGCGGCGTGTGCACGGTCCGTTCGTACCCGCTCCTCCTTGACCGTGCGATAGCTGATCCCCTTCTGACCGCACTCGGGGTGCCAGCCGATGCACCAGCACCCGCCGAAGATCCCGTTGTTGCGCTCGACGAGCTCGGCGAAGGCATCCCAGGTGGACCCATCGAGCGGCCTGGTCGTGTACGGCGCCGTCGTTCCCGCCTCGGCGAGGAGTGGTCCGGGCGCCATGTCAGGCCACGTCAGCCGCAGACGCGAGGACGCCGGCCAGGTCCACCGGCTTGCTGAACATCGGCCAGTGACCGGAGTCGATGTCGACCAGCTCGAGGTGCTTGACCTTCGCCAGCTCAGGCAGCTCACCCGCATCGATCCACTCCTGTGCCTGTGCAGGCGTAAACTCCGGGCAGACCAGCACGACCGGCACGTCAAAGCGTCGCTCGTCGGCCAGGCGCACCACCCCCTTGGCCACCCCTTCGGGTACGGGGATGGCGGCAGCCGCGATGCTGCCCTTCGCCTGCTCATCGAGGTCGTCGGAGTCCGGGCCCTCGAACGGCTCCCAGCCGGGGAAAGGCATGGACCCGTTCGTCACCTCGAAGAAGTCGGCGTAGAGCTGCTCGTGTGCAGACGGGTACCCGCCGATGAGGGCGACCTTGGCGACCTTCTCCGGCCGCGCGTCGGCGGCCAGCCATGCCAGCGTGCTGGCGGCGGAGTGCCCGACAACCATCGCCCTCTCGGGCGCTGAGTCCACGGCGGCGAGCACCGCCGCCACCTGATCGTCGAGCGTTGCCGCCGTCGAGCCGTCACCCTGGCCGGGAAGGGTGAGCGGAACCGGGCGATGGCCCAGCTCCTCCAGCGCCGGGACCACGTCGTCCCAGGCGGACCCGTCGAGCCACAGGCCGGCGATGAGCACGATGTCCATGACAGTTCTCCCTCTCCAGTGCGGTCAGATCACGTTCGGCAGCGCTGGTGCCAGCCCGGTGCGGTGCATTGCCTGACGGGGAGGCCCTCAAGCCGACGCAGAGCGCGCTCGAGCGTGCTGGGCAAGGCTCGGTCGCGGAACCAGGTCATGGACGGCACGCTAGGACCAGTTCCGGACGATGGAGGTCCGGTACCTGCTGAGGACCCGGAAGGGGTGCGTGATGAGCGACCTGGAGATCAGTACGGCCGACGTCAT
>DASQMN010000054.1:0-23512 GCA_035645475.1 Nocardioidaceae bacterium | reverse complement strand
GACGGCTGGCTGGCCATCTTCTTCGCCCCCCAGCATGCGGCGGTGTCCATGGACCCGCTCCGCGCAGGTGCCGAGCGCGCCGGGCGTGCCGTGAGCGACGTCGACGTGACGCCGACGGTGCCGGTGGTCGTGGGCGACGACCTCGCCGCCTGCGCCGACTCGCTGCGGGCGTACACGGCGCTTTACGTCGGCGGCATGGGCAGCCGCAGCCAGAACTTCTACAACGCCCTGGCCCGGCGAATGGGTTTCGAGCAGGCCGCGCAAGAGGTCCAGGACCTGTACCTCGAGCAGCGCCAGCGAGACGCGATGGCGGCCGTACCGTTCGAGCTCATCGACGCGACCTCGCTGCTGGGGTCACCGGCGCGCATCCGAGACCGGCTCGCCGCGTACGCCGAAGCCGGTGTCACCACGCTCAACGTCGCCCCGATCGGGAAGGACGCCCCCGCTCGCGAGCACACGCTGCGCACCATGGCTGGAGCGCTCGACGACGCCGGGCTCGGCGACTGACGTGGACCTGCTGCAAGCGGTGTTCCTGGGCTTGATCCAGGGCCTCACCGAGTTCCTGCCGATATCCTCCTCGGCCCACCTGCGCATCATTCCGGAGCTGCTCGGATGGGAGGACCCCGGCGCGGCCTTCACCGCCGTGATCCAGATCGGCACGGAGCTGGCCGTGGTCATCTACTTCCGTGCCGACATCTGGCGCATCGCCTCGGCGTGGCTGCGCTCGCTGGTGAAGCCGGAGCTGCGCGGCAAGCGCGACGCCCTGATGGGGTGGTACATCATCATGGGCTCCCTGCCGGTCGTCGTGGTCGGCATCGCGCTGAAGGACGTGATCGAGACCGACTTCCGCAACCTCTGGATCATCGGCTGCACGTTGATCGGCCTGGGGGTCGTGCTGGGCGTCGCCGAGCGGGTGGGCAGCAAGTCGCGTCCGATCTCCCAGCTCGGCTGGCGCAGCGCTGTGCTGATGGGGCTCGCGCAGGCGCTGTCGGTGATCCCTGGCGTGTCCCGGTCGGGGGCCACCATCAGCATGGGCCTCTTCCTCGGCTACGAGCGTGAGGCGGCCACCCGCTTCGCCTTCCTGCTGGCGATCCCAGCCGTGGTTGGCGCCGGCCTCTTCGAGCTGCCCACCGCGCTGTCCGACGACAACGCCTACAGCGGTCTGGAGACGCTGGCAGCGACCGTCATCTCGTTCATCGTCGGCTACGCCACCATCGCGTGGCTGCTGCGGTACGTCTCGACCCGCTCGTACGCGCCGTTCGTCATCTACCGGATCGTGCTGGGCGCCGGCGTCCTCGCTCTGCTGTCGGCTGGAGTGCTGACGGCGTGAGCCCTACAGCCACCCCGACGACTTGAACGCGCGGTACAGGCCGTACGAGACCGCGACCATCAGGAAGAGCGCGAATCCGTAGCCGTACTTCCACGCCAGCTCGGGCATGTGCTGGAAGTTCATCCCGTAGACCCCCGCGATGAGCGTGGGAGCCAGGAACAGGGCCGCGACCGCGGAGATCCTGCGGGTGTCGTCGTTCTGCTGGATCGACAGCCGGGCCAGATGTGCCGACAGCGCGCTGTCGAGCAGGGAGTCCAGCGTGTCCACCGTCTCGGCCACCCGCATCAAATGGTCCACCGCGTCACGGAAGAACGGCAGCGCCTCGTTGCTCGCCATCCCGGCGTCGCTGTGCAGCAACCGGACCAGTGGGTCACGCAGCGGGGTCACGGCACGGCGCACCTCCAGCAGCTCGCGCTTGAGCCGGTAGATCCGTTCGGAGTCGTGGGTGCGTTCGCTGGAGAACACCGACGTCTCCACCTCGTTGACGTCCTGCTCGAGCGCTGCGGCGACCTCGGCGTAGCCATCGACGACCTCGTCCAAGATCGCATAGAAGGCCGCGTGCGGACCGTGCCCGAGATGGTGCTGGTCGACCTCGGCCCGGCGACGAGCAGGTTCCAGAGTGGCGCCCGCCCCGTGCCGGACGGTCACGATGTAGTGCGGGCCGAGGAACGTCGCGACCTCGCCGGTCTCCACGGCATCGAGGCGGTCCTCATAGGTGAGCGTCTTGACCACGATGAAGGTCGCGTCGTCGTACTGCTCGATCTTGGGTCGCTGGTGCGCCTTGACCGCGTCCTCCACCGCGAGGGGGTGCAGGCTCAGGGCGTCGGCCACGTCGGCCAGCTCGTCGGGACCCGGCTCGTGGACACCGAGCCACACGAAGTCGTCGCTACCCAACCTTTGGACCGTGGCCGGCAGGTCGAGCTCGCCAGGGGGCGCGTCGAGGCGCGCTCCGCTGCGGTAGACCGCGCAGTCGATGATCACGGCGTCATCATGCCGGTCGCCGCCGGTCACAGGCGGGCATCGGAGCCGGCCGCGCGCAGTTAGGGTGACCCGTGGCCACGATGATCCTCGTCCGGCACGGGCGCACGCCTGCCAACGCTGACGGCATCCTGGCCGGCCGAGCCGCGGGAGTCGGCCTCGACGACGTCGGTCGACAGCAGGCCGTCGCTGTGGCGCAGCGCCTCGCGGTGCTGCCTCTCGCGAGGATCGTCACCAGTCCGTTGAAGCGCACCGTGCAGACCGCGCAGGCCATCAGCGCCGCTCGAAGCGATGGCCCGGTGCCGCTACGCGACTCGGGACTGGTCGAGTGCGGGTACGGGTCCTGGACCGGGCGGTCACTGTCCGATCTCGCCAAGGAGCCGTTGTGGCGCACGGTGCAGGTGCAGCCCAGCGCTGTCACGTTTCCGGACGGTGAGGCAATGGCCGACATGATGCACCGCGCCGTGTCGACGGTCCGCAGGCACGACGTGCAGGTGAGCACCGAGCACGGCACCGGGGCGATCTGGGCGGCGGTGAGTCACGGTGACGTCATCAAGGCGGTCGTCGCCGACGCCCTCGGTCTGCATCTCGACGCCTTCCAGAGGGTCATGGTGTCGCCCGCGTCGGTCTGCGTCATCCGCTACACCGAGCACCGTCCCTTCGTCGCCCACCTCAACGACACCGGCAGCGACCTGACCGGGTTGATCCCGTCGCCACGGCGGGGTCGCCGGAGGAGCAGGTCGGGCGGCAAGCGCGGCGCAGGACCGTCAGCCTCTGACGCTGCCGTCGGCGGTGGAGGGTGAGCGGCGGCGCCCGGCCCCGTACCGTTCCCTCATGCTGATCCATCGCTACGACCCGCCCGAGCGGTTCGTGACCGGCACCGTCGGCGCTCCCGGCGAGCGCACGTTCTTCCTGCAGGCCCGGGCCGGCGTGCGCATCACCTCGGTGGTGTTGGAGAAGCAGCAGGTGCAGGTGCTGGCCGACCGCATCGAGCAGCTGCTGGACCAGGTGGCCAAGGACTCATCACCGGACGAGGTTGCCGACCTGCTGGCCGAACCTGTCACCGACACTGCCCCGCTGGACCAGCCGATCGAGGAGGAGTTCCGCGTCGGGGCCATGACGCTGTCCTGGGACGGGACGGACGGCGTGGTGGTCATCGAGGCGTTCGCGGTGAAGGAAGCGAGCGACACCGACGACGACGCGGAGGACGCCGCGGCGGCTGCCGTCGACGACGCTGACGAGATCGAGGCCGACGAGGCGGTCGTGGTGCACGTACGCGCGCCGATGGCCCGTGGCTTCGCCCGGCGCGCGAAGCTGGTCGTCTCCGCCGGACGCGAGCAGTGCCCCTTCTGCGGTGGGCCGATGGATCCGTCCGGGCACCTGTGCCCCCGGTCCAACGGCTACCTGCGTACTCCTCGCGCCTGAGGACGGCGCTGTGCCCGCCGCACCCGAGCCCCTCGTACCGGGGACCGCCGACGGTCCCCTTGACGACGCGGCGATCGAGCAGGTGCTCTCCACCGGCCGCGTGCAGGTGCAGGGCCGACTCGCTGCCGCCTCGAACGCGACGTTCCTGGCCACCGCCGAGCTCGACGGTCTGACGTGCGCGTGCGTGTACAAGCCGGTGCGTGGGGAGCGGCCGCTGTGGGACTTCCCTGACGGCACGCTCGCCGCCAGGGAGGTCGCCACGTACGAGGTGGCCCGACTGCTCGGGTGGGACGTTCTGCCTCCGACGGTGATGGGGGAGGGGCCGTTCGGGCCGGGCATGCTGCAGCTGTGGGTCGAGGAGGACCCCGAGCAGGCGATGGTCGACATCGTGCGACCCCACGAGATCGAGCCCGGCTGGTTGCGGGTGCTGGATGCGCTCGACGCTCGTGACCAGCCGGTGAGTCTGGTGCACGCCGACGACCCGAGGCTGCGCCGGCTCGCCGTGTTCGACGCCGTGGTGAACAACGCAGACCGCAAGGGCGGCCACGTGCTGGTCAGCGGCAACGGAGAGGTGCGTGGCTGCGACCACGGCGTGACCTTCGCCGTGGAGGACAAGCTGCGTACGGTGCTGTGGGGCTGGGCGGGGGAGCCGCTTGCTGACGCCGACGCGGACGGGCTGCGCTGCCTGCGCACCGCCCTGGCCAGCGACCAGGCAGCGGTGCTCGTCCCGCTGCTGACCCCTGACGAGCGTTCACGGCTGCGGTGGCGGGTCGAACGGCTGCTGCGCCGCGGGCGGCACCCGATGCCCCGGTCGGACTGGCATGCGATCCCCTGGCCGGCCTTCTGAGGCGTCGGCCGCCTCACGTCAGTCGTGCCACACCGGACTGGTGCCGCAGGCGCGCGCCGAGGGCTGTCGTGCTTGATGATCCGCCCACCAGCGAAGCCCCGGCACCGTGCGCGGTTACGCTCGCCGCATGCAGTCCTGGTCATCCCCGCCGGTGCCGTCGCTGCCCGGCGAGGGGCCGGCCCTGCGGCTGTACGACACCGCTCGCGGCCAGGTCGTCGACGCGACACCACCCGGTGAGGCGAGGCTGTACGTCTGCGGGATCACGCCGTACGACGCCACGCATCTGGGGCACGCCGCCACGTACATCGCCTTCGACCTCGCTCAGCGGGTGTGGCGCGACGGTGGGCACGCCGTGCGCTACGTGCAGAACGTCACCGACGTGGACGATCCCCTGCTCGAGCGAGCCAGCGCGACCGGTGTCGACTGGAGCGACCTGGCGGCCCGAGAAGTCGAGCTGTTCCGCACCGACATGAGCGCGCTGCGCGTGCTGGCTCCGGACCTGCTCGTAGGGGTCGTCGAGTCGGTCGAGGTGGTGTCGCGCCTGGTGGAGCAGCTGCGTGAGCGGGGCGTCACCTACGAGCTCGAAGGGGACGTCTACTGCGACGTGCGCGCCGACGAGCAGTTCGGGGCGGTCAGTGCCTACGACGTCGAGACCATGCGCCGGCTGTCGGCCGAGCGTGGCGGCGACCCCGACCGGCCGGGGAAGCGCGACCCGGTCGACCCGCTGCTCTGGCAGGTGGAGCGGCCCGGGGAGCCGGCGTGGGACTCACCGCTCGGTCGCGGGCGTCCTGGCTGGCACGCCGAGTGCAGCGCGTTGGCCGTGCAGCATCTCGGCATGGGCTTCGACGTGCAGGGTGGCGGCAACGACCTGGTGTTCCCGCATCACGAGATGTCGGCGTCCCAAGCCCAGCTGGCAACGGGGGAGCGGCCCTTCGCGCAGGCGTACGTGCATGCCGGCATGGTCGGCTTCGAGGGGCACAAGATGTCCAAGTCGCGCGGCAACCTGGTGATGGTGTCGGCGCTGCGTGCCTCGGGGGTCGACCCGATGGCGATCCGGCTCGCTCTGCTGGCTCACCAGTACCGCAGCGACTGGGAGTGGACCGACGCCGACCTGGAACAGGCAGTCGACCGGCTCGCGTGTTGGCGAGCGGCGCTGCACTCAGGTGCCGGCACGGGTGCAGACGAGGTGCTGGCCGACATGCGCTCAGCGCTTGCGGACGACCTGGACGCGCCCCGGGCGCTAGGGTCCGTCGACCGCTGGGCACGCGACGCGCTGGCGCCTGATGCTGTTCGCGAGCCCACCGACTCCGCGACCGTACGGACCGCCGTGGACGCCCTGCTCGGCGTGAGCCTGTAGCGGAAACCCCCTCGTGGTGGCCGTTCGTGGCAAGGCAAGCGGCTCAGGTGTCGGTGTCGCGGCGCTTCAGGTAGCGCTCGAACTCCCGCGCGATGGCCTCGCCGCTGGCCTCGGGGAGGTCGCTGGTGTCTCGAGCCTGCTCCAGTGACTCGACGTACTCCGAGATCTCGGCGTCCTCACTGGCCAGCTCGTCGACGCCGCGTTGCCAGGCCTGCGCCTCCTCGACCAGGTCGCCGAGGGGCACCGAGACCCCGACCAGCTCCTCGAGGCGTCCGATCAGCGCCAACGTCGCCTTCGGGCACGGCGGCTGTGCCACGTAGTGGGGCACCGCCGCCCACAGCGACACGCTGGGAATGTCGGCCAGCGCGGCCTCCTGCTGGAACACCCCGTTGATCCCGGTGGGTCCCTCGTACCGCGAAGCCTCGACATCGAGCTGCTCGACCATCCGGGCATCGGTGCTGACACCGGTCACCGGGATGGGACGGGTGTGCGGGCTGTCGGCGAGCAGTGCCCCCAGCGACACGATCATCCGCACGCCGGCGGTGTCGGCAGCGTCCACGAGCTCGCGGCAGAAACCCCGCCAGCGCATGTTGGGCTCCAGCCCGCGCACCAGCAGTACGTCGTGCGACGCCCCGGTCGGTCGGGCGACGTACAGCCGAGTCGTCGGCCAGGTGATGACTCGCGTGCCGCTGCCGTAGCCGGTGACCATCGGCCGGTTCACCTGGAAGTCGTAGTAGTCCTCGGGGTCGATCTCGGCGACCAGCTCGGCGTCCCACACCTCCACCAGGTGCTCGACCACCCCGGAGGCGGCCTCAGCGGCGTCGTTCCAGCCCTCGAAGGCCGCGATCATCACCGCGTCGACGAGCGCCGGCACGGACTCCGCAGCTTCCACGCCGACAGGGTACGACGGCCCTCCTTCGCGGAGCCGCTAGTCCGCTACTTGACGCGGACACCTCCCTGACCTGGAAGCACAGCCGGAGACGTCGTCGCTCGACGCCGTCGGAGCTGCGCCGTCGCACGGCCACCCGACCACCCGAACGTGCAGAAGGCACCACCCCGAGGCGACGGACACCCACGCCCGCTGTCAGGCTGGCGGGGTGCCGACCGAGCCGCCCGACCCGTCCATCGACCCGCCTACCGGGCCACGCCCTCTCCCGGCGGCCGTCCTGTGGGATCTGGACGGCACCCTGGTCGACACCGAGCCGAGCTGGATGGCGGCCGAGTACGCGCTGGCCGAGCGGCATGGAGCCACCTGGACCCACGCCGACGCGCTGAGCCTGGTCGGCAACGACCTGCGCACCACGGGCCGCCTCATCGTCGAGGGCATGGGCCTGCCGCTCAGCGTGGACGAGGTCGTCGACGAGCTGGTGCCGGCAGTCGTGGCATCCATCGAGCGAGAGCTGGTGGTGCGCCCGGGGGCACGTGAGCTCCTCACCGCACTGCAGGAAGCCGGCGTGCCGTGCGGCCTGGTCACGATGTCGTACGAGCCCATCGCACGCGCCGTCGTCGACGCGCTGGGCGACGACGTCTTCGCTGCGGTGGTGACCGGTGACTCGGTACGGCACGGCAAACCGCATCCGGAGCCCTATCTCACTGCGGCCGCGATGCTCGGCGTGGCGCCGGCTGACTGCACGGCCATCGAGGACTCCCCACCAGGGGCCGCCTCAGCCCACGCCGCCGGGTGCCGGGTCATCGTGGTGCCGAACATGGTCCACGTGGAAGCCCGGCCGGAATGGACCGTCCTGGCGACGCTGGCCGGCGTCGCGGTCCACGACCTGGCGCCGCGCCAGGTGGAGGTTGGGTAACGACCCGCTTCGAGGGCGCGTTTTGTGTTGCCTCCCGCCGGTCATGCGGGCCTAGGGTGCGCGCGGTAGCCCTCGAACGAAAGCTGGTCATCATGAAGATGCCCCTCCGGCGCAGCACCACGCTGCTCACCGCGGTGGCCGCCGCCTCGGCCCTCGGCCTGTCAGCCTGTGGAAGCAGCGAGGACCCGACGACCGCCGACTCCGGCGCAGCGGCCAGTGAAGCCGAGACACAGTGCAAGGAGCTCGCCGACTCGGCCGCTGACGCTCCCGACTCCGGCGCGGACACGTTCGTCTTCGCCGCCTCAGCCGACCCGGTGACGCTCAACCCCTTCCACGCCTCCGACGGCGAGACGTTCCGCATCTCCCGGCAGATCTTCGAGGGCCTCGTCGCGGTGGAGCCGTGCACCCCCGACCCGACGCCAGGGCTGGCGACCGAATGGGAGAGCTCGGAGGACGGCAAGTCGACGACCTTCACCCTGGAGGAGGGCGTCACCTTCCACGACGGCACCCCCTTCAACGCCGAAGCCGTGTGCAAGAACTTCGAGTACTTCAACAACCAGCCGAAGGGGCCCGCCCAGAGCGCCGACGTCTCCTACTACTGGCTGTCGCTGTTCAAGGGGTTCGCGGACAGCAAGACCGAGAGCATCTACGAGTCCTGCGAGGCCAACGGCGACACCGAGGTCACCATCACCCTCAACCAGCCCTTCGCCGGCTTCGTGGCCTCGATGTCGCTTCCCGCCTTCTCGATGCAGAGTCCGACGGCGCTGGAGAAGTACGACACGGTCGCCGACGGCGAGGACCCGACCAGCAGCCCGTACGCGACGGCCCACCCCACCGGCACCGGTCCGTACAAGTTCTCGGAGTGGAACCGCGGCAAGGAGGTCAGGCTCGTCGCCAACGAGGACTACTGGAACACCGACGCCGCTCCCAAGACCCCGAACGTCGTCATCCCGACCATCGAGGATCCCGGGGCTCGGCGTGACGCGCTGACCAACGGCGACATCGACGGCTACGACCTCGTGGCGCCCGGAGACATCGCCGCGCTCGAGGAGAGCGGCCAGCAGATCGTGAACCGGCCAGCGTTCAACGTGCTGTACCTCGGCATGAACCAGGCGGTGCCCGAGCTGGCCGACATCAAGGTCCGCCAGGCCATCGCACACGCGATCGACAAGGAAGAGATCGTGGCCCAGACGCTGCCCGAGGGCTCGGTTGTGGCCAACCAGTTCGTTCCGGACAGCATCAACGGCTACTCCGAGGACGTCACCGAGTACGAGTACGACGTGGAGAAGGCCAAGTCGCTGCTCGCCGAGGCCGGTGCCGAGGACCTGACGCTGGACTTCAACTACCCGGTCGACGTGAGCCGGCCGTACATGCCGTCGCCGGTCGACACCTTCAACGTGCTGCGCACACAGCTCAAGGCGGCCGGAATCACCGTGAAGCCGGTCTCGGACGCGTGGAGCCCGGACTACCTGGACAAGATCCAGGGCACCAAGGACCACGGCCTGCACCTGCTCGGGTGGACCGGTGACTACAACGACACCGACAACTTCCTGGGCGTCTTCTTCGGAGCCGAGACCATGGAGTGGGGCTTCAACAACCAGGAGCTCTTCGACGCGCTCACCGAGGCGCGTCAGCTGCCCACGGTGGAGGAGCAGCAGCCGCTGTACGAGGACATCAACGAGCAGGTGATGGACTACCTGCCCGGCGTGCCCATCGCTCACCCGGTGCCGTCGCTGGCCTTCGCCGAGAGCGTGCAGGGCTTCATCCCCAGCCCGGTCCAGGACGAGCCGTGGAACCAGGTGGTCGTCACCGAGTGATCGGCACCGACTAGCCCACCGACCGGGTCCAGCGCCGAACCGCCGGCGTCTCGCACCACCGCGAGATGCCGGCGGCTCCCCGGCCCGGGCCGCCGAGCAGTTCCCTGATCGTCCGACCTCTGCAAGGGTGCCCGCATGCTGCGCTTCGTGATCCGGCGACTGCTGTTGCTGGTGCCCACGTTGATCGGCCTGTCGGTGCTGCTCTTCTTCTGGGTACGCATCCTGCCCGGCGACCCGGCACGCAGTCTGCTGGGCCAGCGGGCGACGCCGGAGGGCATCGCCGCGATCAACGAGCGTTACGGGTTCGACGAGCCGATCTGGCGCCAGTACCTGTCCTACGTCGGCGCGCTGCTGCAGGGCGACTTCGGCACCTCGATCAAGACCAAGGAGTCGGTCGTCGGCGTCTTTCTCGAACGGCTGCCCGCCACCATCGAGCTGACGCTGGTCGCACTGCTGTTCGCGGTGCTGCTCGGCATCCCGCTCGGCTACTACGCGGGCCGGCGCACCGGCGGCGGCACCGACACCGCCATCGTGTCGATGTCGCTGCTCGGGGTGGTGATGCCGGTCTTCTTCCTCGCCATCCTGCTCAAGTACGTCTTCAGCCTGGAGCTCGGGTGGCTGCCCACAGCCGGCCGGCAGGACAATCGAATCAACCCTGACCATCCGACCGGGTTCTACGTGCTGGACGGCCTGCTCACCGGCAACCTCGCGGCCAGCTGGGACGCCGTGCAGCACCTCATCCTGCCGGCCCTGGCACTGGGCACCATCCCGCTGGCGATCATCGT
The DNA here is from genome assembly GCA_035645475.1 of Nocardioidaceae bacterium. Taxonomy (GTDB): domain Bacteria; phylum Actinomycetota; class Actinomycetes; order Propionibacteriales; family Nocardioidaceae; genus DASQMN01. The sequence continues at coordinate 13,168 of DASQMN010000054.1, read as the reverse complement.
TCGCATCACCCGAGCGTCGGTGTCAGAGGTCGTGCACGAGGACTACGTACGCACGGCAGTGGCCAAGGGGCTGGCGCCGGGGCTGATCAACCGCCGACACGTGCTGCGCAACGCACTTCTGCCGGTCGTCACCACGATCGGCCTGCAGCTCGGCCTGCTGCTCAGCGGAGCGGTGCTCACCGAGACCGTCTTCGCACTGAACGGCATCGGCGACTACCTGTTCCAGGCCATCTCGGCCCGTGACTACCCGGTCCTCCAAGGGTTCATCCTGTTCATCGCGCTGATCTACTCACTGGTCAACCTCCTGGTCGACGTGTCCTACGGCCTCATCGACCCCCGGGTGCGTACCTCATGACCGCTCCGATCAACACGCCGCTGAACGCGCCTGGTGCGGCCACCCCGGGCGTGGAGGCGACCGGCAGCCCGCCGGGGGAGAGCCTGTGGCAAGGCGCGTTCAAGCGTCTGCGGCGCAGTCCGATGGCCATCATCGGGGCCACCATCATGCTGCTCTTCGTGCTGGTGGCGGTCTTCGCGCCCGTCCTGGCGCCCTACGAGCCGGCATCGGTGGAGTGGACCGACCTGTCCACGCCGTACTTCGTGCAAGGCCCTACCTCCGAGCACCTGCTGGGGATCGACCGGTGGGGCTCGGACATGCTCACCCAGCTGATCTACGGCGCTCGCCAGTCCCTGATCATCGGCGTCGTCTCCACGCTGATCGGCCTGGTCATCGGCACGATCGTCGGCACGATCGCCGGTGGCGTCGGTGGTGTCGTCGACACGGTGCTCATGCGCATCGTGGACATCATGTTGTCGATCCCGTCGCTGCTGCTCGCGATCAGCATCGCGGCCGCCATGGGCAAGTCGAGCGTCGCGCTGATGGTGGCGATCGGGGTAGCCCAGGTGCCGATCTTCGCTCGGCTCCTGCGAGGCAGCATGCTGTCGCAGAACCGGTCCGACTACGTGCTCGCTGCCAATGCCCTGGGGCTACGGCGCCGTACCGTCGTGATGAGCCACGTCCTGCCCAACTCCCTGGGGCCCACGATCGTGCAGGCCACTTTGAACCTCGCGACCGCGATCATCGAGGTCGCGGCGCTCACGTTCCTCGGCCTCGGCAGCGCGGACCCGGCCGTGGCCGAGTGGGGGCGGATGATCGTGTCGGGTCAGGAGCGCTTCCAGGTCGCGCCGTGGCTGTCGTTCTACCCCGGCATCTGCATCGCCATCACCGCACTGGGCTTCACCCTGCTCGGTGAGGCCATGCGTGAAGCCCTCGACCCCAAGCAGCGCAGGTGATCGCGTGACCTCTGTCCTGCACAGTCCCGTCAGCCACGCCACGGCCGGCGGCCCCCTGCTCGACGTGCAGGACTTGTCGGTGCGCTTCACCCGTCGCGGACAGGCGCCCGTCCATGCTGTCGACGAGGTCAGCTTCTCGGTGTCCGCTGGCGAGCACGTCGGCCTCGTCGGAGAGTCCGGGTCGGGCAAGAGCGTGACGTCTCTGGCGATCATGGGGCTGTTGCCGCGACGAGGCGCCGAGGTCAACGGCTCCGTCTCGTACGCCGGCCAGGACCTGCTCGCGATGCCGGCCAAGCAGCGCAACGCGTTGCGTGGCCGCGACATCGCCATGGTGTTCCAGGACCCGATGAGCTCGCTCAACCCGGTGGTCAAGATCGGGGTGCAGATCGAGGAGGTGCTGCTCCGCCACACCGACGCCTCGAAGGCGGACGCGCGCACCCGAGCCGTCGACCTGTTGCAGCGGGTGGGCATCCCCGACCCGGCACGGCGGGTCGGGGAGTACCCCCACCAGCTGTCCGGCGGCATGCGCCAGCGGGTACTGATCGCGATCGCCTTGGCCTGCGAGCCGCGGCTGCTGATCGCGGACGAGCCGACCACCGCCCTCGACGTGACGATCCAGGCCCAGATCCTCGAGCTGCTGAGGCAGCTGGTCGCCGACACCGGCACAGCCCTGGTGCTCATCACGCACGATCTGGGCGTGGTAGCCGGCCTCTGCGACCAGGTGCACGTCATGTACTCCGGGCGGATCGTCGAGTCGGCGCCGCGCCGTCCTCTGTTCGCTGAGCCTCGACACCCCTACACAGGGGGCCTGCTGGCGTCCATCCCGCGGCTGGACTCGGTGCGAGGGACCCCGCTGACCCCCATCAACGGGTCACCCAACGACACCCTGCCGTGGTCGCAAGGCTGTGCCTTCGCCCCGCGATGCGCCAATGTCGGGGACGACTGCACCAGCTCCACTCCAGGACTCGACCCGATGGGGCCGCGAGCGCTTCGCTGCTACCACCCGCTGACGCCCGGACCGAGCTCCGGCCCGGCGCCTGGAGCGCACGAATGAGCCCCGCCACGCCGGCAGCCGGACCGGACGCCTCGGGTGCCGGCGAGGTCCTGCTCGACGTGCACGACCTCCAGGTGTGGTTCCCGATCAAGAAGGGCCTGATCCTCGACCGCACCATCGGGCACGTCAAGGCTGTCGACGGAGTCGACCTGGCAGTGCGGCGAGGCTCGACCGTCGGGTTGGTGGGTGAGTCCGGCTGCGGCAAGAGCACGCTGGGCAAGGCGATCCTGCGCCTCGTCGAGCCCACCGGCGGCACGGTGACCTATGACGGCACCGACGTCTCCAAGCTCGCTGCCGAGGACATGCGGCACATGCGCCGCAACATGCAGATGGTCTTCCAGGACCCGATGGCCAGCCTCAACCCGCGGCACAGCGTCGAGACCATCCTCACCGAGCCGCTGCGCGCGCACGGCATCGCCTACGACCGGCAGACCAAGGTCGCCGACCTGCTCGACCTGGTGGGGCTGCCTCGCAACGCCGGGGGCCGCTATCCGCACGAGTTCTCCGGCGGCCAGCGTCAGCGCATCGGCATCGCCCGAGCGGTGGCACTCGAGCCTTCGCTGGTGATCGCCGACGAGCCCGTCTCAGCACTCGACGTGTCCATCCAGGCGCAGGTGCTCAATCTCCTCGAGGAGCTGCAGGAACGGTTGGGTCTGACCTACCTCGTCATCGCGCACGACCTGGCCGTCGTACGCCACGTCTCCGACGAGGTGGCGGTGATGTACCTGGGCAGCATCGTCGAGCAGGCCGACGCGGAGGACCTCTACGAGTCGCCGCTGCACCCGTACACCAAGGCATTGATGTCGGCGGTGCCCGTGCCGGACCCGCTCGTCGAGGACAGTCGGGAACGGATCCTGCTGAGCGGCGACCTGCCTTCGCCGGCCGACCCCCCGAGCGGCTGTCGCTTCCACACCCGGTGTCCCTTCCGGCAGCCCGCGCGCTGCGACGACGAACGCCCGGCGCTGCTCGAGCTGCGCCCCGGGCACCGCGTCGCCTGCCATTACGCGGCGGAGATCGAGGCGGGAACCATCCGTCCCAGGTCGACGTCACCGGACGACGTCGCCGAGGACCCGGAGACAGCAGTCACGCACTGAGCGGCTGGGGCTTCGACCTTGCACGCTCGGCCGTCTGGGGCAGCGGGGGAGGCGTACCCCCGAACGCCGGGCACAGTGCCTGGTGGTCGCACCAGGCGCAGAGCGCGGACCGCCGCGGCCGCCAGTCCCCGGTGCGGGTGGCTCGGTCGATGGCGCGCCACAGGGCTTCGACCTTGCGCTGGGTGGCGAGCAGGTCGGCCTCGTCGGGGACGTAGCGCAGAATCTCGCCGTTGCCTAGGTACACCAGCTGCAGCAGTGACGGCAGCACTCCCCGCGTGCGCCAGAGCACGAGCGCGTAGAACTTCATCTGGAACAGGGCCTTGGCCTCGAAGAGCTCGCCGGGGGATCGGCCTGTCTTGTAGTCGACGACCCGGATCTCACCGGCGCCGTTGACATCGACCCGGTCGACGAACCCGCGCAGCAGCAGCTTGCTGTCAAGCACGTGCTCGACGTACAGCTCGCGCTCGGCCGGCTCGAGCCGGGAAGGGTCCTCCAGCTCGAAGTAGGTGCCGAGGAGCGCCTCGCACTCGGCCAGCCACCGGGGGAGGTCCTCGGCGCCCTCGTCGGCGAACATCGCGGCCAGCTCAGGCTCGCCGGCGAGCACCTCCTCCCAGGTGGGGCGAAGCATGGTGACCGCTGCGCCGAGCGTGCGATCCGGGGGCGGCACGTCGAACAGCCGCTCCAGGACGCTGTGGACCAGCGTCCCGCGCGCTGCGGCGGGGCTGGGTGCCTCGTCCAGCTTGTCGATGGTACGGAAGCGGTACAGCAGCGGACAGGACATGAAGTCGCTGGCGCGGCTCGGCGACAGGCTGCCGAGCACGTCCACGCCGTCCACGACGGTGCGGGGCGGTCCGTCCTCGGCGGAGTGCAGCACGTCGGTGGTCATGCCCTGCACGTTAGGTGAGGCCCCCGACAGAACTGCCGCGACACAACGACTGCTGCCGCGCTGTATAGACGTACCGACGACTCCGTGCCAGCTGGCCGCCGCCCGCCTATCATGGCCGGTGCCGCCGTCGTGGACAGCGCGACTGCTTTCCTTGGTCGCTAGCGTGGCTGTGTGCAAGACACGGCCCATCGTCCGACCCGGGAGCCGGGAACACTGCGGATCGGCTCCTTTGGAGGCGTCGGCATCCACGTGCGGTCCTCCTGGCTGCTCGTGGCGGTGCTCATCGCGTTCGTCCTGCAGCCACGGATCGAGCAGGTCGCGCCCGGGCTGGGGGCTCTCGGCTATGTCGCCGGCGTGGCCTTCGCGGTCCTGCTGTACTTCTCCGTCCTGCTCCACGAGGTCTCCCATGCGTTGATGGCCCAGGCGCTCGGCATGCAGGTGCGTGCTGTCACCTTGACCTTCCTCGGCGGTCACACCGAGATCGAGGGGGAGATGCGACGGCCGCGCGATGAGTTCCTCACCTCGGTGGTCGGCCCGCTCACGTCGCTGGCCGTGGCTGCGGTGGCGTGGGTGGCCGCCGGTGCTGTGTCTGACGGTCTGCTGCACTTCGCGGTGGAGACCCTTGCCGTGGCCAACCTGGTCATCGGGGTGCTCAACCTGGTGCCGGGGCTGCCATTGGACGGCGGCCGCATGCTGCGGGCCGGGGCGTGGGCGGCGACCGGGCGCCCGCATCGCGCGACGGTGATCGCTGCGTGGGCAGGGCGGCTGGTCGCCATCCTCGTGCTCGCCTACCCGTTGGTGCTGGGCGAGCTACTCGGCTGGAACCTCAACATCCTCGACTACGTCCTCGCCGCCGTGCTGGCGTCCTTCTTGTGGGCCGCCGCGACCCAGTCGCTGCGGCAGGCGCAGGCCATGCAGAGGCTGCCCCGCCTCAACGCGCGCCCGCTCGCTCGCCGCACGCTGGGCGTGCCCGCGGGCGTACCACTCGCGGAGGCGGTGCGCCGCGCCCGCGAGGCCGACGCCGGAGCTCTGCTCGTCGTGGACGACCGGGGCCTGCCGTCGGCGGTCGTCAGTGAGGAGGCGCTGCTGGCCACTCCGGAGGACCGGCGCCCATGGCTGTCGACCGGCTCAGTCGCTCGCACGCTGGAACCGGGCATGACCCTCTCCGCCGACCTGAGCGGTGCCCAGCTGGTGCGGGCGATGCAGCAGCTGCCTGCCACGGAGTACCTGCTCGTGGAGCCGGACGGGTCCGTGTTCGGGGTGCTGGTCGCCGCCGACGTGAGTGCGGCCTTCAGTCGCAGCTGACGCACCGCTCCAGCAGCGCCCATACGCTGGCGGGCATGCCCCCTGTGCCGGACTCGCCGGATGCCCGTACGCCCGACACCCGGCCGACCTCCACAGGTTCCGCGTACTCCGGCGTACATCGCGGACCACTCCGCCCGGGCGAGTGGGTGCGTCTCACCGATGCCAAGGGTCGCCGCCACAACATCCGGCTGGAACCGGGAGGCCGTTTCTTCACCAACCGTGGCTCGGTCGAGCACGATGACCTCATCGGCGGCCCCGAAGGCGTGGCCGTAGCGTCCTCATCGGGCGGTGAGTACCTCGCGCTGCGGCCACTGCTCGGGGAGTACGTGGTGTCCATGCCACGTGGCGCGGCCGTCATCTACCCCAAGGACGCCGCGCAGGTCGTCGCGATGGCCGACGTCTTCCCGGGGGCACGCGTCGTCGAAGCGGGCGCCGGCTCCGGCGCGCTGACCCTGCAGCTACTGCGAGCAGTCGGCCCGACGGGCCTGGTCTCGTCGTACGAGCGCAGGCCCGACTTCGCCGATGTCGCGACGCGCAACGTCGAGCAGTTCCACGACGGGCCGCACCCCGCGTGGCGGCTGACCGTCGGGGACCTCGTCGAGCGCCTCGACGACACCGACGTCGACCGCGTGGTGCTGGACATGCTGGCGCCCTGGGAGTGTGTCGACGTGGTGGCCGAAGCGCTGACGCCTGGCGGCATCGTGTGCGCCTACGTCGCCACGACCACCCAGCTCGCCCGCACGGTGGAGACCCTGCGAGCACACGGCGGCTTCACCGAGCCGTACGCATGGGAGACGCTGCAACGATCCTGGCACGTCGAGGGGCTGGCGGTACGCCCGGACCACAAGATGGTCGGACACACCGCCTTCCTGGTGACGGCGCGACGCATGGCGCCGGGTCACCGCCCGCCACGACGCAAACGGCGGCCGGCACCCGGCGCCTACGGGCCTGACTACACCGGGCCGCGACCTGCCGATGTGGCACTCGACACCGGCGAGGGGTGACAGCAGGAGCCGCTCCAACGCAGCACTCAGTGTCACCGAACCGTGACTACTGGTGCTTCCATGACGATCCGGCAACACGTCGCGCCGAACCTGCCTGTGACCAGATCGGCGGGTAGGGTCACACGACGAGGCGACGCTTTCAGGAGGTCGGCATGGTCACGGACGGACACTCAGGCGAGCAGCTACGCGAGATCGGTTACCTGCGTGCCGAGGTCGAGCACCTTCGCCGGCGCCTCGCCGAGGCGCCGGGCAGCAGCCGCGCGCTCGACCAGCGCCTCGCCGATGCCCAGGCCCGGCTGGGATCGACGACCGCCCAGAACGAACGGCTGACCGCCACGCTGCGCGAGGCCCGCGACCAGATCCTCACCTTGAAGGAGGAGGTCGACCGGCTCGCGCAGCCGCCCACCGGCTTCGGCACTGTCATCGGTATCAACGACGACGAGACCGTCGACGTGTTCACGGGTGGCCGCAAGCTGCGGGTCAACGTCAGCCCGTCGGTGGAGGCCGACGGGCTGAGCCGTGGCCAGGAGGTCATGCTCAACGAGGCGCTCAACATCGTCGCCGCGCTGGCTTACGAACAAGTGGGCGAGCTGGTCACCATCAAGGAGGTGCTGGCCGACGGCGAGCGCCTGCTGGTGGCGGGCGGAGCCGACGAGGAGCGCGTCGTGCGCATCGCGCAGTCGCTGGCGGACGAGCGCATGCGCCCCGGCGACTCGCTGCTGCTCGACGCGCGCGCCGGCTACGTCTACGAGCGCATTCCCAAGACCGAGGTGGAAGAGCTCGTCCTCGAGGAGGTCCCGGACCTCGACTACAGCAGCATCGGGGGTCTCGGCGGCCAGATCGAGGCGATCCGCGACGCCGTCGAGCTCCCGTACCTGTACCCCGACCTCTTCCTCGAGCACCAGCTCAAGCCCCCGAAGGGGGTGCTGCTGTACGGCCCGCCCGGGTGCGGCAAGACGCTGATCGCCAAGGCGGTGGCGAGCTCGCTGGCGAAGAAGGTCGTGGAGAAGACAGGGGAGGAGGGCAAGAGCTACTTCCTCAACATCAAGGGCCCCGAGCTGCTCAACAAGTACGTCGGCGAGACCGAGCGACACATCCGGCTGGTCTTCCAGCGCGCCCGGGAGAAGGCGTCGGAGGGCACCCCGGTCATCGTCTTCTTCGACGAGATGGACTCGCTGTTCCGTACCCGCGGCTCGGGTGTCTCCTCCGACGTGGAGAACACCATCGTTCCCCAGCTGCTGAGCGAGATCGACGGGGTGGAGGGCCTTGAGAACGTCATCGTGATCGGGGCCTCGAACCGTGAGGACATGATCGACCCGGCGATCCTTCGGCCCGGCCGCCTGGACGTGAAAATCAAGATCGAGCGGCCCGACGCCGAGGCCGCCCGAGACATCTTCTCCAAGTACCTGGTCCCCGAGCTGCCGTTGCACGGCGACGACCTCGCCGAGTTCGCCGGGGACCGGCTCGCCTGCGTCAACGGGATGATCCAGCGCACCGTCGAGCGGATGTACACCGAGTCCGAGGAGAACCGCTTCCTCGAGGTCACCTACGCCAACGGCGACAAGGAGGTGCTCTACTTCCGCGACTTCAACTCCGGGGCGATGATCCAGAACATCGTCGACCGAGCCAAGAAGATGGCCATCAAGGACCTTATCGACCACGGCCGCAAGGGGCTGCGCGTGCAGCACCTGCTGCAGGCGTGCGTGGATGAGTTCAAGGAGAACGAGGACCTGCCCAACACGACGAACCCTGATGACTGGGCTCGGATCTCGGGCAAGAAGGGCGAGCGGATCGTGTTCATCCGGACCCTGATCTCGGGCAAGCAGGGCAGTGAACCCGGCAGGTCCATCGACACCGTCGCCAACACGGGTCAGTACCTGTAGAGGCGGCACCATGGCAACGGGGGTCTCCGGTCTGGGCCGCGACGAGCACGCCCGGCGAGAAGCCGCTTCGGACCTGCACGCAACGTTGGGCGCACGCCGCGAGCTGGGAGCCGACTACGACCAGGTGCTGGCCGACGCGTTCGTCGAGCGAGTGGACATGCTGGTCGCCGCCCGCGTGTCGGACGAGCTGGCCCGGCGACACGGTCAGCCTCGGGCGTACCCGCCAGGGGTGTTGCCCCCCGGGGCCACCGCCGTGCCGCGACCGGAGCCGCGCTACCCCATCAGCCTGGCGTACCTGTCGCTCGTCGCCGGAGTGCCGATCACCGCCATCGCGAGTGGTACGAACGACAGCGTGTGGGGTGTCGTGGCGGCCTGGACCGGCATCGGCGCGGTCAACGCGATCACCGCGTGGGGATACCGGCTGCGACACGGCACCGCACGCCCCGACTGACGGCATCGCACCGAGCCGTCGGAGAATCCTCCGGTGGACGACTTCCAGCTGCGCCGGGTCCCCTACGAGCACGGCGACGCCCAGCAGCTGATCGAGGAGGTGCAGCTCGAGTACGTCGCCAGGTACGGGGGCCGGGACGCGTCGCCGGTTGACGTGGCCGAGTTCGAGGGTGACGCGGGCGGCTTCTGGGTCGGCTACCTGGATGCCTCGCCGGTTGCCACCGGAGGCTGGCGGCTGCTCACCGATACCTCCGTGTCCCCGTTCCCGGACCAGCTGGTCGCCGAGATCAAGCGCATGTACGTCACTCCGTCGGCGCGAGGGCGCGGAGTGGCCCGGTCGGTGCTGCGGCACCTCGAGCGCACCTCGCGCGAGGCCGGTGCCGACTGGCTGGTACTGGAGAGCGGCATGGTGCAGCCGGAGGCGCTGGCGCTGTACCGCTCGAGTGGGTACGCCGACGTCCCGGCGTTCGGGCACTACGCCTGCGCGCCACTGAGCGTGCACCTTGGCCGGCGCCTGGTGTGAGTCGCGTGTGGGGCGCACGGCCGGCCACCGCTCGGGTGCCTAGGCTGACCGGGTGAGTGTGCGCCGGGTGATGGGGACCGAGGTCGAGTACGGCATCTCCGTGGCCGGCCAGCCCGGAGCCAACCCGATGCTCGCCTCGAGCCAGATCGTCAACGCCTATGCCCACGCTGCCTCTCGAGCGCGACGGGCTCGGTGGGACTTCGAGGAGGAGAACCCGCTCCGCGACGCGCGCGGGTTCGACCTGACCCGCGAGGCCGCCGACCCCGCTCTGCTGACCGACGAGGATCTCGGCCTGGCCAACGTGATCCTCACGAACGGTGCGCGGCTCTACGTTGACCACGCCCATCCCGAGTACTCCACCCCCGAGGTCACCACACCCCGCGACGTCGTGCTCTGGGACAAGGCCGGCGAGCTGGTGATGCGCCGTGCTGCCGAGCTCGCGGCCGCTCTTCCGGGTGCCGACCGGCTGCTGCTGTACAAGAACAACGTGGACAACAAGGGCGCCTCCTACGGGGCGCACGAGAACTACCTGATGGAGCGCGCCACCCCCTTCGCCGACATCGTCACCCACCTGGTCCCGTTCTTCGTGAGCCGTCAGGTGATCGCCGGCGCCGGGCGGGTTGGGCTCGAGCAGGACGGTCGCAAGCCGGGCTTCCAGCTCAGCCAGCGCGCGGACTACTTCGAGGTCGAGGTGGGGCTCGAGACGACGCTCAAGCGGCCGATCATCAACACCCGCGACGAGCCGCACGCAGACCCCGAGCGCTACCGGCGCCTGCACGTGATCATCGGCGACGCCAACCTTGCCGAGGTGTCCACCTTCCTCAAGGTCGGCACCACTTCGCTGGTGCTGGCCATGATCGAGCGCGGTTTCCTCGACGAGGGCCTGGCCGTCGAGCAGCCGGTGCGTGAGCTGCGTGCGGTGTCCCACGACCCGTCGCTGCGCCACCTGGTGAAGCTGCGCGACGGGCGCAGCATGACGGCGGTGCAGCTGCAGTGGGCCTACCTCGAGCAGGCCCAGGCGTTCGTCGACTCCGGGCAGCATGGCCCCGACGAAGCGGCGGAGCAGACCAAGGACGTGCTGGCCCGGTGGTCGTCGGTACTCAACCGGCTGGAGGACGACCCAGCCCTGTGCCGAACCGAGCTGGACTGGGTGGCGAAGCTGTCGCTGCTCCAGGGCTACCGCGATCGTGACGGGCTGGACTGGGACTCCCCGACGTTGCACCTGGTGGACCTGCAGTACGCCGACGTACGACCGGACAAAGGGCTGTACTCCCGGCTCGTGCAGCGCGGGCGCATGGAGCGGCTGGTGGACGATGCCGCCGTCTCGCGAGCCGTGATGGAGCCGCCCGAGGACACGCGTGCCTACTTCCGCGGGCAGTGTCTGAGCCGCTACCCCGACGACGTGGCCGCGGCGTCCTGGGACTCGGTCATCTTCGACCTGCCCGGGCGTGCGTCGCTGCAGCGCGTGCCCACGCTCGAGCCGCTGCGCGGCACCAAGGACCACGTCGGCGCCCTGCTGGACCAGTGCGAGACGGCCGAGCAGCTGTTCACAGCCCTCACCGTCCGCTGACTCGCTGCGCGGCCGAGCATCCCTGTGTCCGCTCGTCTGCCGGCGCTGCGCGTTAGGGTCGACGGAAGGCGCACCAAGTGCGTACGAGAACTCCAGGAGGTGGCTCATGGCGCGTGAAGGTGGCCAGCAGCGGCAGACGCGCGGGCGTCAGCAGGAGGAGCAGGAGTCCGCGGGCGAGGGGACGACCGAGTCGGCGAGCGAGCACAAGGCCGAGCTCGACGCCGATGTCGACTCCATCCTCGACGAGATCGACGAGGTGCTGGAGGAGAACGCCGAGGAGTTCGTTCGCGGCTTCATCCAGAAGGGCGGCCAGTGAGCGCCACGCAAGGCAACCAGCTCGACGCAAGGGCATCATCGTCCGGCCGGCTCCCCGGGTCGTTCCACGCCGTCGGATCGGCCTCGTTCAGCGAGTTCCTCGGGTCCTACGACCCGGCCTTGCTGCCTGGTACTACACCTGCGGCCGGTGACCTCAGCGCGTTGGCGCCGCACGGCACGACGATCGTCGCGGCCACCTTCCCCGGCGGGGTGCTCATGGCCGGCGACCGCCGCGCCACGATGGGCAACATCATCGCTCAGCGCGACATCGAGAAGGTCTTCGCCGCCGATGACTACTCGTGCGTGGGTATCGCCGGTACTGCAGGCATCGCCGTGGAGATGGTGCGGCTCCTGCAGGTCGAGCTCGAGCACTACGAGAAGATCGAGGGCACCCCGCTCAGCCTGGACGGCAAGTCGAACCGGCTCGCCACCTTGATCCGCGGCAACCTCGGCATGGCGATGCAGGGACTGGCTGTCGTGCCGCTGTTCGCCGGGTACGACGAAGCCGCAGCTCACGGGCGGATCTTCTCCTACGACGCGACCGGTGGCCGTTATGAGGAGCAGGCGTTCCACTCGGTCGGCTCGGGGTCGCTCTTCGCGCGAGGTGCGCTGAAGAAGCTGTACCGCGACGACCTGAGTGAGCACGAGTGCGCCACCGTCGCGGTGCAGGCGCTCTACGACGCCGCCGACGACGACTCGGCCACCGGCGGGCCCGATCTCATGCGACGGATCTTCCCGGTCATCATGTCCGTCACAGCCGACGGCATCCGCCGGGTCGGGCAGGACGAGGTCGCCGGCATCGCCGACGACATCGTGTCCGGCCGACGTGAACGCCCCGACGGCCCGTCCGCGCCGATCTTGTGACCCGCCTCGATCGCTGCGCCGACGCAGCGAGCGGGCATCCGTACCGACGCCGCAGGAAGGTAGCACCGTGAGCGCCCCGTACTACGTCTCGCCCGAGCAGATGATGAAGGACCGGGCCGACTACGCCCGCAAGGGCATCGCCCGGGGCCGCAGCGTGGTGGTCGTGGCCTACGTCGACGGCATCGTGCTGGTGGCCGAGAACCCCTCGCAGGCGCTGCACAAGATCAGCGAGATCTACGACCGCATCGCGTTCGCCGCGGTGGGGCGCTACAACGAGTTCGAGAACCTTCGCATCGCCGGCGTACGCCTCGCGGACCTGCGGGGCTACTCCTACGACCGGCGCGACGTGACGGCGCGTGGCCTGGCCAACGCCTACGCACAGACCCTCGGTGGCATCTTCTCCACCGGCGGGGAGAAGCCGTACGAGGTCGAGCTGTTCGTGGCCGAGATCGGTGACGAGCCCGAGGCCGACCAGATCTACCGCCTCACCTACGACGGGTCGGTGGCCGACGTACGCAACTTCGGTGTCATGGGCGGCTCGACCGAAGGCGCCACCCAGCACCTCGACCAGCGCTGGGCTGCCGACCTGAGCCTCGAGGACGCTGTGCGACTCGCCGTGGACGCGATGAGTACCGACGGTGTCGGAGAGCCGCGAGCGATCGCCGCTGACCAGGTCGAGGCGGCGGTCCTGGACCGCACGCGACCGCAGCCACGCAAGTTCCGCCGGCTCAGCGACGACGCCGTTGCCAGGGCGCTGGCCGGTGACCGCGTCACCATCACCGAGCGCGGTGTGGCCGACCCGACCGCAACCGGGTCGCCCGGGCCGGACAACAGCGGCGCCGCGGCCGCTCCACCGGCTTGAACGAGCCGCCGGGCGACTGGGAGCTCCTCGACGAGCGGCCGGTGCACGAGGGCTGGATCAGCGTGACG
>DASQMN010000053.1:0-10331 GCA_035645475.1 Nocardioidaceae bacterium | reverse complement strand
GGTTCAGCGGTGAAGGTGACATCGTCGACGGCGGTGAAGGCGCCGTACTTCTTGGTGAGGGACTCGACTTCGATCATGCTGCTGAGTCTGGCGCCCGACCGGCCCCGCTGACATCAGGGATGCCGCCCAGTCGCCCCCCGGTCTTGAACGGCCCTCCCTCTCAGGGTTGCCCTGAGGGCGGCCGCCGCACCGCCTGCGCGACGATACGTCCGTGAGCGTGCAGGACGAGCCAGCGGCGAGCAGTCTCACCGGCCGGGTCGCGCTGGTGACCGGTGCCAGCCGGGGGGTCGGGCGTGGCGTCGCTCGTGGGCTCGGTGAGGCCGGCGCAACGGTCTACGTCACTGGGCGGACGGTCGAGGAGGGTACGTCCGCGGCCGGGCTTCCCGGCACAGTTCAGGCCACGGCCGCCGAGGTCACCGAGCTGGGTGGGACGGGGATCGCCGTCCGGTGCGACGCCGGCGACGACGACGAGATCGCTGCCGTCGTGCAGCAGGTCGAGATCGAGCAAGGGCGCCTCGACGTCCTGGTCAACAGCGCCTGGGGGGGTTACGAGCGTTTCACAGACGGGTCCGAGTTCAACCCGGGGCCGTTCTGGGAACAGCCGCTGGCGCTGTGGGACTCGATGCACAGGATCGGGGTCAGAGCCCACTACGTCACCTCGGCGCTGGCGGCACCGTTGATGGTGCGCACGGGGGGAGGCCTCATCCTGAGCATGTCCTCGTTCGCAGGTCAGGTGTTCGTCCCGCCCGTTCCGTACGGCGTCGCCCACGCCGCCATCGACCGGCTGGCCCAGGACATGGCCGAGGACCTGCGTCCACATCGCGTTGCGTCGGTGTCGTTGTACCCCGGACTGGTGCTGACCGAAAGCGTTCAGGCAAACCTGCAGTACTTCGAGGCCGAGACCAACCGCGAGACTCCGCTGTTCGTCGGGCGGGTCGTTGCCGCCCTGGCGTCCGACCCCGACGTCATGCGCCTGACCGGCCGCTGGATCGTCGCCGCTGAGGCCGCCGCCGAGTATCGAGTGGTCGACGAGCACGGCAGGCTCCCGCACTCCAACCGGCCCGCCATCCTGGGCCAACCGGTGCCGCCCCTGTGATCCGCTGTGCTCGGCTCGACGCCCGATGACGTGAGAGAAATGCGCGACGCCGCTGTTGGAACAGCCACCATGTCCAAGGCGAGGACACATGCGCCCCGCCCCCAGCGGGCGGTCAGGTCGGCGTCTCCACCTGCAGATAGGCCAGCCCCCGGACGTCCAGCCACCTGTGGGTAGGTGAGCGCACCAGCCGGAGCAGGACGCTCTGGCAGCCCGGGCAGCGCAGAACCATTCCGGGCCCGCCGAGATAGGCGTGTGCCTGAGCGAGGGTGAGCTCCTCTGAGCAGCTCAGGCACTGCCCGGATGCCGCAGTCGCCTCGGCACCGAGGCAGTCTGCGAGCTCACCGGCCAGGGCGCTGCCGTCCAGGAACCGTGGTGTCGAGGTCATGCGGTCACGTCCCTCCCGCACCGAAGCGCTCGGCGCGAACTCTGTCCTTGTCATGGCCCTGGCCCAGCAGCTCCGCGGTGACGGCTTCGACGAACGGCGTTGGTCCGCACACGTAGCAGAGCGGATCTCGCGATGCCGGAATGACGTACCTCGCGAGATCCGTGGCGTCGAGGCGTCGTGGTGGACGCGGATGAGACGCCGGGCGTCCGCGGGTGTACACGACGTCGAGGGTCTCCCCTGCCCTGGCAGGCTGCTCAGTCAGCTCGTCGGCGTACAGCATGCTGGCCGGCGTCCGGGTGGAGTACAGAAGGCGCATCTCGGAGTTGCGGTGTCCGGCGCGGTGGGTCCTCAGCATGCTCATCACGGGCACGAGGCCGCTTCCGCCGGCGATCAGCTGCACCGGGTCGGGCTGCTCGGGACGCCATACGAACCAACCGCCGAGTGGTCCCCGAAACTCGACGGACACGCCCGGACGGGCATCCTCGACCAGAAAGGGTGACACCTCGCCGCCCGATGCGGCCTCCACGGTGAGGTCGAAGGTGTCCTCCGCAGGCGCGGACCCGATGGAGTAGGGCCTCTGGGCGGTGTAGCCGTCGGGTGCCGTCAGGCGGAGGTCGACGTGCTGCCCGGGCAGGTGGCCGGCCCAGCCGGGAACATGCCACGTCAGGGTTCTGGCGGT
Organism: Nocardioidaceae bacterium; assembly: GCA_035645475.1. Classification (GTDB taxonomy): domain Bacteria; phylum Actinomycetota; class Actinomycetes; order Propionibacteriales; family Nocardioidaceae; genus DASQMN01. The sequence goes on along the minus strand of DASQMN010000053.1, from coordinate 8,171 downwards.
CTCGGTCTCGGCGCGCGTGCTCTGCAGAGTCGCCGAGCGCCAGGTCAGTCGCCCCAGTACCGCTGCTCTTGCCACGGGTCCCCGTAGGAGTGGTAGCCGAGCCCTTCCCAGAAACCGGAGGTGGCCTCGGACATCAGGGTGAGCCCCCGCACCCACTTCGCGCTCTTCCACAGATACAGGTGCGGAAGCAGCAGGCGGACGGGACCACCGTGCTCAGGAGTCAGCGGGCGCCCGTCGTACTCGAAGACCAGCCAGGCCTGCCCGTCGCGCAGGTCCTGCAGCGGCATGTTGGTGGTGTACCCGCCGTACGAGTGCGCCAGCACGTGCTCTGAGGTGGTGTGGCCGACGCTGTCCAGCACCGCATCCAGGGACACACCTCGCCAGGAGGTGGCCAGCTTGGACCAGCCCGTGACGCAATGCAGGTCCGCCTCGACGCCGACGACACCAAGGGCGGTGAGCTCGGCGAAGTCCCACCGGTGCTCGGTTCCCGTCTCGGTCCGGACGACGAGCTCCCATGCGTCTTGGGAGACGACCGGAGTGGGGCCGGCGGACAGGACCGGGAAGTCGGAGGTGAGGTACTGGCCCGGCGGGACTTGGACGTCGTTCCTACCCCCGCGACCGACGAACCCCTTCGTGACGCTGTTCATCGCAGGTAAGGAAGGGACGGCCGCATCGCCCTGACGGTACTCACACCCGGAGCAGGCGCAAGGTCGGCATGACACCCCCCGCCACGGAGCACGCTGAGCTCGCCGCTGCCGAGGAGGAGCTCGACCAGTGCTGGGACCTGCTGCGGCAGCGCCGCGCGAAGCGCGAGTTCGGGGAGGAAGCCGACGAGGCCGCCACTCGATCGCCGTCGGTCGTGGAGCGGCTACCTGCAGTAGGCGCACCGCTCTTGCATCTAGCGGGGCGCCGAAGCCTCGTCGTGTCCCCGTTCTGGCGACCGGCTCTCCATGAGCTCAGCGGCCAGCGACGCGGCGTCGTACTGCCCCACGTGCCGGCGTCCGGCGATGAAGAAGGTCGGGGTGCCACGGGCTCCGCTGGCTTCGGCGCTCGCCAGGTCGGCGCGGATCCTGTCATCGACAGCGGGATCGTCCAGGGCACGGGCGAACCTCTCGATGTCCAGGTCCAGGTCGCCGGCGTAACCGAGCAGATCCTCCAGCTCGAGCTCGCTCTGCCGGGCGAACAGCATGTCGTGCATCGGCCAGAACTTGCCCTGCTGATCTGCTGCGATGGCCGCGCGGGCGGCGAGCTCGGCGTGCGGATGCACCTCGCTCAACGGCAGATGCCGGAAGACGTACCTGAGTTCATCTCCGAAGCGCGAGCGCAGCTCCGCTGTCACTCCGGTCGCCTTCGCGCAGAACGGGCACTCGAAGTCGCCGTACTCCAGCAGAGTCAACGGGGCGTCCAGCGGGCCGCGGATGTGGTCGACTTCGGCTTGCACCGGCCGGTCCAGCAGCGAAGGGAGCGCTGCGTCGCCCTCGCCCCGGTGCGCCGCCGCGTACCAGAAGACCACCCAGCCGTTGAGGATCGACAGCAGCGCCGCCAACAGGATACCGACGGTGGCCTGCGTCCTGAGCGTCTCGTCAGTGAACGCCAGATCGGCGACGAGCAGCGACACCGTGAAGCCGATGCCGGACAGTGCCGCTCCGCCCATGACGTGGCCCGGCCCAACGCCCTGAGGGAGGCGGCCTAGCCCGGCTCGAGCACCCAGTAGCGCTACCGCACCGACCCCGGCGGACTTGCCCAGCACCAGGCCGAGCACAACCGCGAGGGTGAGCCGGCTGGTCAGGGCATCGCTGAGCACCCCGTCTCTCAGGTCCACGCCGGCGTTGGCCAGCGCGAACAGGGGGACCACCACAAAGCTCGACCAAGGCAGGAGGGCAGCCTGCAGGCGTTCGTTCACCGACAGTGCCTGCTGGATGCCCTGCCGAACCGAGCGACCCGCCGCGACCATCGGGGACTGCCGGAATGCGCGGAACACCGTCGCGGTGCCCTCCACCGCCTCACGACGAGGGGTGTGAGCAGCGATCAGCAGCCCGGCGACCATGCCCGCGGACGAGGGGTGCAGACCGGCTTGCACGGTCGCTGCCCACATGGCCACAGCCAGTGCCAGATAGGGCAGTGCCCGCCACACTCCCAACACGCTCAGCACCACGAGCCCGACGCCGCACAGCGCCGCCAAGGCCAGCATCGTCGGTTGCAGCGGGTCGGAATACACCAGCCCGATCACGCTGACCGCCACGATGTCGTCGATGACGGTGATGGAGAGCAGCAGGATGCGCAGCTGAGTGGATACCCGAGGACCGACGAGCGCAAGGGCTCCCAGCAGGAAAGCGGTGTCGGTGCCGATGACCACACCCCACGCCTGCGCCGCCTCCCCGGACGGTGCCAGGAGCAGATACAGCACGACGGGGATGACCATGCCGCCGATGCCCGCGACAGCCGGCAGCACGAAGCCGCGACGGTCTGTCAGCTCGCCGATGGACAGCTCTCGCCGTACTTCCAAGCCGATCACGAAGAAGAAGAGTGCGAGCAGTCCGTCGTTGACCAGATGACCGAGGCTGCTATGGGCCTCGTGCTGGCCCAGCGTCACCGCCGCCTCGATGTGCCACAGCTCCTGATAGCTCTCGGACCACCCGGAGTTTGCCCACACCAACGCGACGACCGTGGCTGTCAGCATCACGGCGGCGCCTGCCGACTCGGTGCCGACCATGGCGCGCAGCGGCCTCGACATCTGCGCGAGCAGGTCCGCTGCACTGAGCCGCGTCTGTTCGGAGACGTCGGGTTGCGGGGTGATGCTCACCTCCGGAGTGTCAGGGGCAACGTACGGTCCCGTGTCCGGGTGGGCAACGCGGGCTGCGCCTTACCGCACAGGTGCCTTCGCGGGCTCACGTGACCCAAATGGAGGATGGCATCAGCAGGCGACGGACGGCATGCTCGCTCAAGACCCACGCCGCAGCGTGGGCCTACCGACTGAGGGAGTCACATGAACCGACGCCTGCGAGCCGTTGCCGGACTCAGTGTCCTGCCCGTTGCCTTGGCGGCGCTGTCCCTGTCGCCGGCAGCGGGGCAGGACTCGCAGGACCGGGTGTCGCGGTCCGAGGGGCTTTCCCGCTCGGCCGTCCAGACCACAGTCCTCGCTGGTGAAGGTACTCGCCAAACTTTGGTCGCGCCGCCAAGGACGGCCACCGCTCTGCGGAGCCAGGCGGCAGCCGGCGGCGCCACGTTCGACGTGAACTACAACGGCTTCACCCCGGCGGCGCGCCGAGCCTTCCAGGCCGCCGTGGACCTGTGGGCGGCCAGGGTGAGCTCTTCAGTACCGATCACCGTCAAGGCGACCTTCGAGCCGCTGGGCAGAAACGTGCTCGGGCAAGCCGGCCCCAGCTTCATCTGGCACGACTTCGCAGGCGCTCCGCAGCCGAAGACCTGGTACGTCGACGCGGTCGCCAACAAGCGGTCCGGACGGCAGCTGAGCTCCGCTCCGGACATCATCGCGGACTTCAGCAGCAATCAGCCGAACTGGTACTTCGGCACCGACGGGCGCACCCCGAACGGCAGGTACGACTTCCAGAGCGTCGTCATGCACGAGCTCGGCCACGGACTGGGGTTCCTCGGGGCTGGCTCTGTCAACGGTGACCGGGGAACGGTCCGAACAGACAGGCTGCCCTTCGGCTACGACCGGCTCACCGAGAACCAGGCGGGAGAGGGCCTGCTCGGCTTCCCAGACAACTCCACCTCGCTGGCCAACCAGCTGACCGGCAACGCCCTCTACTTCGACAGTGCAGCGGTACGCAACGCCAACCGCGGGGCCAGAGCCCGCCTGTACGCCCCCCGCAGCTGGTCGAACGGCAGCAGCTACTCCCACCTCAACGAGGGGACCTACCGGCAGGGCAACCGCAACTCGCTCATGACCCCGATCATCAACGACGGTGAGGCCATCCACAGCCCCGGTGGCATCACTCTCGCGATCTTCAAGGGCATCGGCTGGTAGGGACAGCGGCTCAGCCTCTTCGGCTGCCCCGGTCACCTCCGCGGAGTCATCTGGTAACGGCGAGCTCCAGCGTCGAGATGTCCTCGTGCCCGCCGCCGACGGGCTCGAGCTCCGCAGACTCGGGCCGGTGGCCGCGCTTCACGACGAGCGCGTACAGACCGCTCAGCAACCACATCAGGTTGATGACGGTGTTCGGCCATGCGCCGGCGTACAAGGCGCTGGCTGTCAGCAGGCCACCGCCGACGGTGTTGAGCAGCAGGAACCGGCGGGCGTCGGGGCCGATGCGATGGGTGAGTAGCAGGACGTAGCCGGTGACGATCGCGAGACCGCCGAGCCAGCCGGCCGTGCTGATCAGGGTTGACATCATTTCCTTGGGTAGATCGTGGGTCGAGCAGGTGGTACGACGTCGAGTCTGCCCGGCACAGACGTGCAGATCCAGTGAAGGAAAATGAATCAAACGTTTACTATTCCTGCATGGAACTGAGCCTGCACCGACTGCGGATGCTGCGGGAGGTCGCCGACCATGACGGAGTCACCGCGGCGGCTCGGGCACTGCAGTACTCCCCCTCCGGGGTGTCCCAGCAGCTGAGCGCGCTCGAGGACGAGGTCGGTGCGCCGCTGCTGGAACGCTCCGGTCGCGGCATCCGGCTCACCGAGGTGGGCAGGGTGCTGGCCGAGCACGCCGGCATCATGCTGGACGCCGAACAGCAGGCGCGCGCTGCCGTCGAGCAGGTGCGCGACTCACTCGCCGTCGAGCTGGTGATCGGCGTCTTCTCGACCGTGGCCGCCGGTCTCATCCCCCAGGTGCTCGCCGACGTGGCCAAACGGCACCCGGAGATTCGCCTGAAGACCCGACAGGTCGACCCGGCAGAAGCGATCGTCAGTCTTCGCCACGGCCATCTCGACCTCGCGCTCGTCCTCGACTACCCCGATGCGCCCGAGGCTTGGCCCACCAGCCTCAAGGTGGTGACCGCCGGCTCCGACAGGCTGCACCTGGCCGCACCGGCCGGTCAGTTCGACGGCGATCCGGTACGCCTGGCCGACCTTGCCGACAGCGACTGGGTGATCTCCGGCCCGCACACGTACTACGGCCGAGCCATTCTGGCCGCCTGTCATCGGGCGGGCTTCGAGCCGCACATCGCCCACCAGGTCGATGAGCAGGCGACCGCGCTGGCCATGGTCGCAGCAGGTCTCGGCATCACGCTGATCAGCGACCTCGGGCGGGTCTTCCTCCCGGCGAACGTCGAGGTGTCGCCACTCACCCGGCCGCTCAAGCGACAGCTGCTGGTCGCTCACCACCCAGAAGCCGCTCCGCGTCCCGCCGTGAAGGTGGTGATCGCCAGCGTCAAGCGAGCCGCAGCGTCGCTGTGACCGGGCTGCAGCACTCCGGCCAACACCCGGGCCGCGGCCACTCTGCCACGATCCTCAGGTGACCTCCCGCCGATTCGCCCAGGTCGACGTGTTCACCGATGTGCCCTACACAGGCAACCCGGTCGCGGTGGTGCTCGACTCCGAGGGCCTGGACACCAGCACCATGCGACGGTTCGCGCGCTGGACCAACTTGTCCGAGACCACGTTCGTGCTCCCTCCGGAGGATCCGGCGGCGGACTACCGCCTGCGGATCTTCACCCCGGCCGGCGAGCTCCCGTTCGCCGGTCACCCCACCCTGGGAAGCGCGCACGCCTGGCTCGCGGCGGGCGGTGTCGCCAGAGACATGGACATGCTCGTCCAGGAGTGCGGCGTCGGACTCGTCCGAGTGCGACGCTCCGGCACGGAGATGGCCTTCGCTGCACCACCGCTCCTTCGATCGGGACCCGTCGACCCGGAGCTGATCACCCACCTGTCCGAGGTGCTGGACCTTTACCCGACCGACATCGTCGACACCCAGTGGGTGGACAACGGGCCGGGGTGGGTCGGCGTCTTGCTGGACAGCGCTGAGTCCGTGCTCGCTCTCCGCCCCCGCGTCCTCGATCTGGACGTCGGCGTGGTCGGGCCGTACCCACCAGGCGCGCCGGAGGCATTCGAGGTGCGCGCGTTCTTCCCGGTCGACGGCAGGACGGTCGAGGACCCGGTCACCGGGAGTCTCAACGCGTCCCTGGCCGGATGGCTCCTGGAGGCCGGGCGGGCCACCACGCCGTACGTCGCCCGACAGGGCACTGCGCTGGGGCGCCTCGGTCGCATCCACGTGCGCACGGACGCCGACGGCAGGCTGTGGACAGGTGGCGGCACGGTCACCTGCATCCAGGGCCACGCCGAGCTCTGAGGAGCAGGCTCACTCCCCCGTCGTACCGTCCAGAAGCTCGCGGGTGGCATCGGCGTGGCCGGCATGCCGAGCGGTCTCGTTGATGAGGTGGAGCAGCACCCATCGAAGGTCGGCCCCCTCCTCGGCGAGGCACGGCTGGTGAAGGGGCATGGCTCGCACCGCGCTGTCGGTTGCGCTCGCCCGATCCCGGTACGCGGCGACGGCGGCGGGAACCGTGAGCTCCGGTCCGGGCGTGAACTCTTCTTCGCTGCGGCTGGTCTCTTCCCCGAGCATGCTGCCGTCGATCCAGCGCCACTCCACGTGCGTCAGGTGGTTGACGATGCCGAGCAGCGTGATCAGGGCCCCCTCGGGCCGCCAGCGGGCCTGCTCGTCACTGAGCCCGTCGATCCTGGCGATGACAGCACCACGCAGGTACCGCAACCAGCGCAGGAAGAGCTCTCGCTCGTCAGGCGTGCCCTGGGGGAAGTCGACGTCGTTCTGCCCGGACATCGGCACAACGTATCGAGCTGCGATGACCGGTGACTGACTAGCATCCTCGGGTGCTGGACCGGATCCTCGTGTACGGCGTGACCGGATCGGGCAAGACGACGCTGGCCGCGGAGATCGCGGAGCGCACCGGCCTGCCGTGGTACGCGGTGGACGACCTGACCTGGCAGCCGGGGTGGACTCCGGTGCCCGTCGAGGAGCAGCGGCAACGCTTCACGGCCATCTGCGCCGGCGAGCGGTGGGTCCTGGACACCGCCTACTCGTCGTGGGTCGACGTCCCGATGGCACGCGTGCAGCTCATCGTCGCGCTGGACTATCCACGATGGGTTTCCCTCGCACGGTTGCTGCGGCGGACGTTGATGCGCGTGGTGGACCAGCGGGCGGTCTGCAACGGCAACCACGAGTCCCTTCGCCAGACCTTCTCCAGCGACTCCATCGTGCTGTGGCACTTTCGGACGTTCGCCCGCAAGCGTGCGCAGATGCGGTCCTGGGCTCGCGACCCGGCTGGCCCCGAGGTCGTCACCCTCACATCCCCGCGCGCGACCCGGGAGTGGCTCGCCCGACTGTGAGCGGCAGTCGACCACAGAGGAAACCGGAACCAGCTTGCACCAACTGTGACAGCGTGTTACCGGCCTAACACGGCTAGTTATTCGCGTATCGCTCAGTCAGCTCAGCCTCCTGCCGATACACGAATGACGTGCCCGCTGCCTCGAAGACCGAAGGAGGAGCAGTGTGCTGACTGAACAAGGGCTGCTCGCCCAGATCGTCGAGGTGTCGGCGGACGCGATCTTCAGCGAGGATCTGCAGGGCCGGATCACGACGTGGAACGTCGCCGCCGAGCAGCTGTACGGGTGTCCCGCGGCGGACATGCTGGGGCGCTCGACGGCTGACCTCCTGCCCGAGTCGACAGCAACCCAGCTGCGTGCGGTGCACGACCGGGCCCTGTCGGGGGAGCGCGTGGACCGGTTCGACACCGAGCACCAGCGCATGGACGGTCGCAAGGTCGCGGTGTCCCTGACCGTCTCGCCGCTGCGGAGCTCCAGAGGTGAGATCGTCGGACTCGCCACCAGCGTGCAGGACGTCTCCGAGCGGGTCCGGCTCACCCTGGAGCTCGCTCGAGTCCACCAGACGCTGGAGAAGCAGCACGTGGCGCTCGCTCGGTCCAATCGAGACCTCGAGCAGTTCGCCTACGTGGCGTCCCATGATCTCTCCGAGCCGCTACGAACGATGACCGGTTTCGTGCAGCTGCTCGAGAAGCGCTACGCGGGCGTGCTCGACGAACGAGGGCTTCGCTACATGTCCCATGTGGTCTCCGGAGCCGACCGCATGCGGACCCTCATCGACGACCTGCTGACGTACTCGCAGTTCCTCCGCATCGACACCGCGAGCAGCGTCGTGGACACCACGGCCGTCGCCCACAAGATCGTCGCG
>DASQMN010000052.1:0-9212 GCA_035645475.1 Nocardioidaceae bacterium | reverse complement strand
GGATGCGTTCATGGCACGCAAGCGCACCATGGTCCAGGCGGACCACGACTTCGAGGAGCACGTGGTCGACATCGACGTCGGCGACGAGATGCGCACCAGCTTCCTCGAGTACGCCTACTCGGTCATCTACTCGCGCGCTCTCCCGGACGCCCGCGACGGACTGAAGCCGGTGCAGCGCCGCCTGCTCTACACGATGGCCGACATGGGGCTGCGCCCGGACCGCGGCCATGTGAAGAGCGCGCGAGTCGTCGGTGAGGTGATGGGCCGCCTGCACCCGCACGGCGACGGTGCCATCTACGACGCCCTGGTCCGCCAGACGCAGCCGTGGGCGATGCGGGTGCCGATGGTGGACGGCCACGGCAACTTCGGGTCGCCGGACGACTCCCCGGCCGCCATGCGCTACACGGAGTGCCGGATGGCTCCGGCGGCTCTCGCGATGACCGGGGGGCTGGAGGAGGACACGGTCGACTTCCGGCCCAACTACGACTCGCGTGAGACCGAGCCGTCGGTCCTGCCTGCCGCCCTGCCCAACCTGCTGGTCAACGGCACGTCGGGCATCGCGGTGGGCATGGCCACCAACATGGCCCCGCACAACCTGGTCGAGGTGGTGCAGGCACTGCGCCACCTGATCGCCTCGCCGCGGGCGAGCCTGGACGACCTGATGCGCTTCGTACCCGGACCGGACCTGCCCACCGGCGGCAAGATCATCGGGCTGAGCGGCATCCGCGAAGCGTATGAGACCGGGCGCGGCTCGTTCCGCATGCGAGCCAAGACGCGCGTCGAGTCGGTGTCGGCCCGCCGGCAGGGCATCGTGGTGACCGAGCTGCCGTACAACGTCGGCCCGGAGAAGGTCATCGAGCGGATCAAGACGCTCGTGCAGGCCAAGAAGCTGCAGGGCATCGCCGACATCAAGAACCTCACCGACCACAGCCACGGGCTGCGGCTGGTGATCGAGGTCAAGAACGGCTACCACCCTGAGGCGCTGCTCGAGCAGCTGTTCCGGCAGACCCCGCTGGAGGAGTCGTTCGCCATCAACGCCGTGGCCCTCGTCGACGGCCAGCCCCGCACCCTGGGTCTGCGCTCCCTGCTGGAGGTGTTCCTCGAGCACCGCATCGACGTCGTGCGCCGGCGCTCGAGCTATCGGCGAGGACGCGCAGCCGACCGCCTGCACCTGGTGCAGGGTCTCGTGGTGGCTCTGCTCGACATCGACGAGGTGGTCCAGCTCATTCGCAGCAGCGACGACGCGCAGACCGCCCGCGAGCGGCTCATGCAGGTCTTCGACCTCTCCGAGGCGCAGGCGACGTACATCCTTGACATGCCCCTGCGGCGGCTCACCCGGCTCTCGCGTCTGGAGCTGGAACGAGAGCGCGACGAGCTCGTCTCCACGATCGAGGAGCTCGACGCGATCCTCGCCGACGACGAGCGGCTGCGCAGCCTGGTCTCCACCGAGCTCGCCGACGTCGTTCGTGCCCACGGCACGCCACGGCGCACCGTGCTGCTGGAGTCGGCCGGTTCCGCCCTGCCGGTGGGCGTCCCGCTGGAGGTGACCGACGACCCGTGTCGCGTTCTGCTCAGCTCCGCCGGCCTGCTGGCTCGCGCCGGCACCGATGTGCACACCGCCGAGGGGCCTCGCTCCCGCCACGACCTGGTCCTCTCGTCGGTGTCCACCACGGCTCGCGGGCAGATCGGCGTCGTCACCAGCAGCGGGCGGGTGCACCGTCTCGACGTGCTCGACCTCCCGGCACTGCCCACCACGGCGACGGCGCCCTCCCTGCAGGGAGGAGCTCCGGTCAGCGAGTTCCTGGCACTGGACCGCGACGAGCAGGTGCTGGCACTGACGGGTCTGGGACCCGACTCGCCCGGCCTCGTGCTGGGCACTGCGGCCGGCATGGTCAAGCGAGTGCTGCCTGACACGCCGACCGGGAAGGACGTCTGGGACGTGATCCGGCTGGCCGCCGGCGACACCGTGGTGGGCGCCACCCAGGAGCACGCCGACGACACAGAGCTGTGCTTGGTCTCGACCGACGCCCAGCTGCTGCACTTCCCACTCACCGCAGTGCGCCCGCAAGGGCGCGGCGGTGGCGGCATCACCGGCATGAAGCTGTCCGGTGGCGCCCGCGTCGTCTTCTTCGGTGCTGTCGCCCCGGACGAGCACGCCGTGGTGGCCACCGTCGCAGGGTCGGGAACAGCACTGCCCGGCACCGAGACCGGGTCGGCCAAGGTGACGCCGCTCGCGGAGTACCCCGGCAAGGGCCGGGCGACCGGAGGTGTGCGGTGCCACCGCTTCCTGCGAGGGGAGTCCGCTCTGCTGTTGGCCTGGGTCGGCGGCGCCCCCGCCCTGGGCGCAGCCAGCAGCGGTGCGCCGGTCGACCTCCCTCCCGCAGAGGGTCGTCGCGACGGTTCGGGAACGCCGCTGGACCAGCCGGTGACGGCACTCGGTGGCCCGCTGGGGCGGTAGCCTGCCGACGTGCTCCGACCTGCGTCCCGACCTCTGAGCTCTCCTGGATCTGCGCGGTTCCCGCTGCGTGCGCGGTGTCTTCTGCTGGTGCTCGTACTGGGGCTGATTGGGGCGGGATGCAGCGGCGACGACACTCCGGATGACGCCTCCGGCGCGACGGTGCAGGAGCGGCTGGACGCCGCCAAGGCCGTCCTCGACGACGCCGAGAGCATCAACATCGACCTGTCCACCGACGCGCTGCCCGACGGCACGGTCGGCCTGCTCTCCGCCACCGGGGTGGGCAACCACGACCCCGCGTTCGACGGCGATGTCACCGTCGCCGTGGCCGGCGCTCAGCAGGACGCCGAGGTCGTGTCGGTAGACGGTGAGGTCCAGGCGAAGCTCGGCTTCGCCCCAGCCTTCGTCCCGGTCGACCCCGCCTCCCTGGGAGCTCCGGACCCCGCCGCCTTCTTCGACAACGAGACCGGCGTGTCCAACTTCTTGTCGAGCACGGCCGACCCGGTCGAAGGCGAGGAGACCCGAGACGGGGAGGACGTCCTCTCCTCGATCAGCGGCACGCTGCCCGGTGACGTCGTCAAGGAGGTGGTGCCGACGGCCGACGCGGGCGGGACCTTCGACGTCACCTACGCCTTGACTGACGACGACGTGCTCCGCAGTGCCCGGATCACCGGGCCGTTCTACCCCGGCGCAGCCGACGTCAGCTACGACCTCACCGCGGAAGCCTCCGACGAGGCCGTGACCATCACGGCTCCGTGAGCTCCCCGGCAGCCGACGCGCCGGTCGCCGCCGTCTCGCGGTCCGCTCGGCTGCTGCTCACCTTCGCTGCCGTGGCGGTGGCCTTCGCCGCCGCCGACACCTATGTCGTCGTCCTCGCGCTGCCCGACATGATGTCGGGAGCCGGACTCAGCAGCGACCAGCTGCAGCGCGCAGCTCCGATCGTGTCGGGGTTCCTGCTGGGGTATGTCGGGGCGCTGCCGCTGGCCGGCCGCATCGCCGACGTCCGTGGGCGCCTCCCGGTGCTCGTCGGGTCGCTGGTGATCTTCGCGTTCGGCTCACTGGTCACCGCCAGCGCCTACGACCTCAGCTCGATGGTCACCGGTCGCTTCCTCCAGGGCGTGGGCGGTGGAGGACTGGTGCCGGCGACGCTGGCGCTGGTCGCGGACCTGTGGCCCGCCGAGCGGCGCGGGCTGCCGCTCGGAGTCGTCGGTGCCGTGCAGGAGCTCGGCAGCGTGATGGGCCCGCTGCTGGGGGCGGCGGTACTGGCGGTCGGTGACTGGCGTGACATCTTCTGGCTCAACCTGGCCGTGGCACTGGCCCTGGCAGCCGGCATCGCGCAGATCCGCCAGCAGGCGGTCGACTCGGACCGGTCGGGGGCCGGCCGGGGCTTCGATGTCGCTGGTGCGCTGCTGCTGGCCGCCACCGTCGGCTGCCTCTCGCTGGTGATGCTGGCGCCACGAAGCCTGGTCACCGACGTCACCTACGGCGAGGCGTTCCTGCCGGTCGCCGGTACCAGCCGCTGGCTGACCCCGATCGCCCTCACCGCCGCTGTCCTCCTCGGGCTGTTCGTGCTTCGACAGCTGACGGCGTCGGCACCCCTGGTTGCCTGGCGCACCTGGCCGGCCACGCTCGGCAGGACCGACCCGCTCGGTGGGCTGCTGCTCGCGATCGCGCTCGGTGGCATCGTGCTCGCCTTCGCGTCGGCCGAGCCCGAGGTGGCCGTCTTCGCACCAGCCGGCCCCTGGCTCCTGGCCGGGGCGGCGGTGGCTACAGCCGGCTTCGTCTGGCGCCAGCGCCGCGCCGCGCATCCTCTGGTGCCGCTCGCAGCCGTTGCGGCCAGGCCGGCCTGGGGCGCGCTCGTGGTCTCTCTGCTGATCGGTGCGGCGCTCATCGCAGCGCTGGTCGACATTCCCACCTTCGCCCGCATCACGGTCTACCCGAACTCCCAGCTCGACGCCGCACTGGTGCTGCTCCGCTTCCTGGTCGCGCTACCGGTCGGTGCCGTCCTGGGCGGCTGGGCCGTCCGCCGGCTCTCCGCCGCGGTGCTGACTGCCGCCGGCATGCTGCTGGCAGCGGTCGGCTTCGCTCTGATGACGAGCTGGAACACCGAGTCGCTGGCGACCGCCTGGGCGACCGTGCCACTCGTCCTTGCCGGCCTGGGCTTCGGCATCGCCATCGCCCCGGTCAACGCCGCACTGCTGGCCGCCACTCCAGCCGACGTGCACGGCATCGCCAGCGCACTCGTCGTCGTTGCCCGAATGGTCGGCATGCTCATCGGCATCTCCGCGCTCACGACACTCGGCTTGCGTGCCTTCTACGCCGAGGCCCGCAGGATCCCGGACGTCACGACCCTGTGCCCGGACTCACCGACGGACTGCCCGGCGTACGGCGACGCTCTCCTGCAGGCCGGGATCACCCAGCTGCACACGGTCTTCGCCGGCGCAGCGGTCGTCGCACTGCTGGCGGCCGCAGCAGCCCTGGTGCTGCTCCGGGGTGCGCCCGGCCGCTCCGGAGGCAGCGTCATATCCTGAGCCATATGTCCAGCGCCTTCGATGATCTGCTCGTAGCCAACAGGTCCTACGCCGAGACCTTCGATCTCGCCGGGTTCGACGGCGTCGCACACGCCGGCGTGGCCATGGTGACCTGCATGGACTCGCGGATCGACCCGCTGCGCATGATCGGGTTGCAACCCGGTGACGCGAAGATCCTGCGCAACCCGGGTGGACGGATCACCGAGCCCGCACTGGTGGCGCTGGTCCTGGGGGTGCATCTGCTCCAGGTGCGCCGGGTGCTGATCGTGCCGCACACGCGCTGCGCCATGGCGACCTCGACCGAGCAGGAGCTGCGCCGACGGGTCAGCGAGTCCGCCGGTCAGGACGCCACCTGGACGCACCTGGGAGCGGTTCCGGACCAGGAGGCAGCGTTGTTCGAGGACGTGGCCCGGGTGCGCTCTCACCCGCTCATCCCCGACAGCGTTGGGGTGGGCGGCTTCCTGTACGACGTCGACACCGGGCTGCTCCGCCAGCTCGTTTGAGGCAGATGACCCGCTCCTGACGGCACGGGCGTCGCCGGGCGGCTCAGATGTCCAGGTCGTCGTCGCTGAGGTGACCGCGGTTGCTCACGATGAACTCCTTGCGGGGCGCGACGTCGTTGCCCATCAGCAGGTCGAAGACGCCGTCGGCCATTGCAGCGTCGTCCACGGTGAGGCGGCGCAGCGTACGACGGCGCCGATCCATGGTGGTCTCCGCCAGCTGGTCGGCGTCCATCTCTCCCAGGCCCTTGTAGCGTTGCACGGGGTCCTTCCAGCGCACACCCCGCTTGCTCAGCTCGGCCAGCCGTCGCTGCAGCTCGACGTCGGAGTAGGTGTAGACGTAGCGGGCCATGCCCTTCTTGGGATTCGACAGCTCGACCCGATGGAGGGGCGGCACGGCGGTGAAGACGCGGCCCGCGTCCACGAGCGGCCGCATGTAGCGGTACAGCAAGGTGGCCAGCAGGCAGCGGATGTGCGCACCGTCCGAGTCGGCGTCCGCCATCAAGATGATGCGGCCGTACCGCGCCGCGTCCAGATCGAAGCTGCGCCCGGAGCCCGCACCGATCACCTGAATGATGGAGGCGCACTCGGCGTTCTTGAGCATGTCGCCGACCGAAGCCTTCTGCACGTTCAGGATCTTGCCGCGGATCGGCAGGAGTGCCTGGTACTCCGCGTTGCGTGCCGACTTGGCAGTCCCCAGCGCCGAGTCGCCCTCGACGATGAAGAGCTCGGTGCGGTCGGTGTCGCTGCTGCGGCAGTCCGCCAGCTTCGCCGGCAGCGCGCTGGACTCCAGCGCGTTCTTGCGCCGTTGGTTGTCACGCTGCTGCCGAGCCAGCACCCGGGTACGGGCCGCTGCACTCACCTTGTCCAGCATCGCCTTGGCCTGGGCGCGCTGAGCCGGCTTTCCTCCGGTGAGCCACTCGCGCAGCGATGCGGTGACGACCTTGGCCACGATGCGGCTCACAGCCGGCGTACCGAGGACCTCTTTGGTCTGGCCTTCGAACTGCGGCTCAGCCAGCCGGACCGTCACGACCGCCGTCAGCCCTTCGAGCACGTCGTCCTTGGTGGCGTCCACCTCGCCGGTACGCAAGCGCTTCGTGTCGCGCAGCACCTCGTTGACCGTGCGGGTCAGGGCTCGCTCGAAGCCGGCCATGTGCGTGCCGCCCTTGGGCGTGGCGATGATGTTGACGAACGAGCGCAGCTCGGTGTCGTAGCCACTCCCCCACCGCAGCGCGATGTCGACCCCGAGCTCGCGCTCGACGTCGCGAGGAGTCAGGTGCCCGGCGTCGTCCAGCAGCGGCACTGTCTCGGTGAACCGGTCCGAGCCGCGCAGGCGCACCACGTCGGTCACCGGCGGGTCCGGCGCCAGGAACTCGCAGAACTCGGCGATGCCACCGTCGTGGCGGAACCGCTCCACTCTCGGCTCCGGCTCACGCTCGTCTCGCAGCACCAGCTCCAGCCCTGGGACCAGGAACGCGGTCTGTCGCGCCCGCGTGACCAGCTCGTCGTAGGAGAACGCCGCCCCCTTGATGAAGACCTGCGGGTCGGACCAGTAGCGCACCCGGGTGCCGCTCACCCCTCGCTTCACCCGGGCTGTCTTGCGCAACGTGGAGCCGGGTACGAACTCCGCCGCCGGGCCCTCGCCGGAGAAGGTGCCGGGCACGCCGCGCCGGAACGACATCTCCCACGTCGACCCGCCCTTGTCCACGGCCACGTCCAGCCGGGACGACAACGCGTTGACCACGGCGGCTCCCACGCCGTGCAGGCCCCCGGTGGCGACGTACGAGCCCCCGCCGAACTTCCCTCCGGCGTGCAGCTTGGTGTAGACGACCTCGACGCCGGAGAGGCCGGTACGGGGCTCGATGTCGACCGGCACACCGCGACCGTCGTCGCGTACCTCCACCGAGCCATCGGCATGCAGCAGGACGTCGATGCGGGTGCAGGCGCCGGCCAGGGCCTCGTCGACGGCGTTGTCGATGATCTCCCAGACGCAGTGCATCAGCCCGCGCGTGTCGGTCGACCCGACGTACATGCCCGGACGCTTGCGGACGGCCTCCAGGCCCTCGAGGACCAGCAGGTGCCGGGCGTTGTACGTGGCGTCGGCCGGTGCCCGCTGGACGGTCATCGGGCTCCTTTCGACGACGGTTCGAGGACGATTCGAGAACGGTGGGGCAACTGTGCGACAACGGTCTGACAACGGTGCTGACCCGCCCGTGGCCGCTACCGCTCGCCCCGCCGGACGCGTCGGCGGGCATTCAGCGGTTTGTGCACCTGCGTACGCCCGGCGAGCCTAGTCGCGGGGCAGGCCCCGGCTGTGGATGTGGACCGCGATATCCACCGTGATGTCTGAGCGCGGCGTCGGCGCACCGGACACGCCAACCGCCCAATAGCCGACTTCCCGGCGCAATGCGGCTCGGGGGGTCAAGATGGGTGTACCACCCATTTGGTGCAGGGACGTGCCCGTTCAGCGAGCGAGGTCACACCGGGCGCCCGATGTGGGGGGAAGCACTTAGCGTGCTTGACTGTTGTAGAGCACGACAGGGTCATCAGGTCGATGCCCCAGCACGACACGGAGAAGAGGCCCGACGTGACCACTGCAGTTGCCCCCCTCGCTCCTCTCAACGCTGCCGACCGCTGCGACCGTTGCGGCGCCCAGGCATATTTGCGGGTGGAGCTCGTTTCCGGCGGAGAGCTCTTGTTCTGCGCCCACCACGCCCGTGAGCACGGTGACCGGCTCCGCGAGGTAGCGGCGTCCATCCACGACGAGACCGATCGCCTCGGCGGCACCCCGGCAGCGTCCGCAGGCAGCGGCCGCTGACCCCCGCGCGCGGCGACGACGCAGTCGGCGCGACTTCCCAGCTCGAGCGACACCCGCAGGCCCTGGAGACCGACTCCGGGGCCTGTGGTGTTTCCGCGATCGGACGGCGGGAGGGTATGCGGTGAGCACAGCCGGTGAGCTGCTCGTGCTCCTCGTCGTGGTCGTCGGTGTGCTCGGTGTCGTGGTACCTGTGCTGCCCGGAGAGCTGCTAATTGCTGCTGGCGTCATCACCTGGGCGGTGCTGACCTCGAGCGTTGCCGGATGGTCGATCGCCACGGTGTCGCTGGCAGTACTCGCGGTCGGATGGTTCGCCGGCTGGCTCCTGGGTCGACGCCATCTGGGTCGTGCCGGCGTACGCAAGGCCACCCTGGTGGCAGGCGCGATCGCCGGCACCGTTGGCTTCTTCGTGCTCCCCGTCGTCGGCCTGCCGGTCGGGTTTGTCGCCGGGGTGTACGTCGCGGAGCGGGGCCGGGGCCTGCCGCACCACCTGGCCTGGCCGGCTACTCGAGCGGCCGTTGGCGCCGCAGGGCTGGTGCTGCTGGTGCAGCTTGCCGGAGCCATTCTGGCAGCGACCTGCTGGGCGGTCGGCGCCTTTGTGCTCGGGTAGTGCTTATCGACTGTGGTCGAGTCGCAGCCTCAGTGTTCGCCGAGCAGCCGCCAGGGCCACGTGCACGGTCGACTCGGAGGTCTCCATCGAGTCGAGCAGCGCGGCTTGATCGGCCTCACCCACCACGGCGAGCGCGCGAACAGCCGCCACCTGCACCCGCGGAAGCTCGCCCATGAGCAACGACTCGAGCGGCTTGGCGGCGCTGGTGCACCTGCGCTGCCCCACGACCTTGGCCGCCATCTCGCGTACTCGCCAGGACGGGTCGGCGAGCGCCCCGACGATTCCGGGTTCCGCTCGCGGC
>DASQMN010000051.1:0-4590 GCA_035645475.1 Nocardioidaceae bacterium | reverse complement strand
GACCCTCTGACGGGCGAGCCGCTGAGTGCGGACGAGGTCCGGGACCAGGCGCTGATCTTCCTCCTGGCCGGGCACGAGACGACTGCGACCGCATTGGCGTTCACCCTGCAGCTCCTCGCCAGGCACCCGGAGACGCAGGCGCAGGTACAGATCGAGATCGACGCCGTGCGTGGCGTGGAGGCAGCCGGGGACCTGGTCCGCGTCACGCCGTACACCCAGCAGGTCCTCAAGGAGGCCCTTCGGCTGTATCCCCCGGCATACGGAATCAGTCGGTACACCGCTGGCGGCGATGTCATCGACGGCACGCAGGTGCTGCCGGGCTCGAACATCTTCGTCGGCACCTTCGCCATGCACCGCTCAGCACAGGTGTGGCCCGACCCCCAGCGTTTCGACCCCGACCGCTTCGCGCCGGACCGGGTGGCTCGCCGGCACCGGATGGCCTGGCTTCCCTTCGGCGGTGGCGCCCATGCGTGCATCGGCGCGCAGCTCGCAACGGCCGAGCTGACAGTGGCGCTCACCGCAGTGCTCCGTGACTTCGACGTCCGACCCACCGAAGGCAGACCCGTGCCACCGGTCGCGTCCGGACTCGTGCTCCGCCCTAGCGCGCCCATGCCGCACCGGCTCGTCCCACGCGTGCACAGTTCATCGATCTAGGGTCGAACTCTTCGTCGAATGCGACGACGCGTTCCACAAGGGTCCTGCCGAGTTGTATGTCAGCGACTCCCGATACACCGCGAGGTACGACGAGGCGCTCACCGCGCCGGGCTTGGCGCAGTACGTCCGCGACGCGACGTTTGCCAACGCCGCCCGCCATGGCCACTGATCGAGGACCACCACACGGTCGGGCGGCGGCCGCGGGCTACAGCAGCGGCCGCAGGGGGGCCAGAATCATTTCGCTGATCTTGGCTACCACGGGTCGCCGCTCCCACTGGTGGGCGCTCAGGACGCGGGCGTTGGTGCAGTCGTTGGCGAACACTTCTTCGAGGTGGGCAGCGACGTCTTCGTCGAAGATCTCCGCGTTGACTTCGTAGTTGCCGATGAGGCTGAGTCGGTCGATGTTGGCGCTGCCAATGGTGCTCCAGTGGCCGTCGATGGTGGCCGTCTTGGCGTGCACCATGGCGTCTTGGTACAGGTACAGAGTGACACCGGCGCGCAGCAGCAGGGCGTAGAAGCCGCGTGAGAGCCAGTCCGCGACCACATGGTTCGACGCTTCGGGTACGAGCAGTCGGACGTCGACGCCGCGTTCAGCAGCGGCGACGAGAGCCCGCAGGATCTCCTGATCGGGAATGAAGTAGGCCTGGGAGATGAAGACGTGGTGTTGAGCGCGGTTGATGGCTCCGAGGTAGAGAGCGCGGATCGGGAACGCCAGCTGTTCCGGGTCGTTGCGATAGACGCGGATGTGTGGGTCCCATGTGGGCGATCCACGATCCATCAGTCGCGGCTGGTCGGAGCGGCGGTGCCGGTTCCAGAAGTCGACGAATGCGTCCTCGAGCTCCCAGATCGACGGGCCCACCAGACGCAGGTGCGTGTCACGCCACTCGGTGGCGTAGAGACTCCCGATGTTGTAACCGCCGACGAACCCGATCGCACTGTCGACAACGAGGATCTTGCGGTGATCTCTGCCTGACTTGCGGAGGTTGAGCAGTAGCACCCCGGGGCGCAGGGCCGGGTACCGCAGGACGTGTACCGAGGCTGGAAAACGTAGGAACCGTCGGGGAACGACGAGGTTGGCGAAGCCGTCGTAGCCGACGAATACTCCGACGCCGCGTTCAGAGGCCTCGATGAGGGCCTGCTTGAACTCGCGGCCCGTGGCGTCGCTCTTGAAGATGAAAGACCCCAGCAGTATCTGGCGCTCAGCGTCTCGGATAGCGGTGAGCATGTCTTGGTAGAGGTCCTCGCCATAGGTGTAGATCGTCGCCACCGTTTCCCCGACGGACAGGTCGGCGGGGGGCGTGCGGGGGAAGCTGGCGCGATGCGGGCGGATGCGCTTGCGCCACGCGTCCACGCCAGTAAGTCCGATCACCAGCGCTGCTTGCGCTGCCACGAAGGCGACCAGGAGACGCCGGACGGCGGTTCTCACCGTGAGGAGGTGGCGGTGACCCAGTTGCGACATGGCGAACCTCCAAGGAGCTCGAGCCTCCGAGCGCCAGCGGTTAGGTCAGGTCCGCCGATTATGCCGCCGCGTCGATCATGGTGGCTGTGTCGCAACCGGGTGGCGAGGCGTCCATCGCGAATCGACCGGGCAAGCACGCCAGAAGCCGTGGCTCTGTCGCCGACAAGCGGTGCGTCGGGACCAGGCGTGCTTGGGATCGCCAACGTGGTGCAGCCCTCACCCCCCCTCTGGAGCCGCTGCTGGGTGCCCGTCTCCCATCTCCTCACGTGCCAGGCGCTGACACGGATATGTCGGCATCGGGCCTCATTCAACTCCTACGGTGTCGAGCTACCCGGACGCGACAGCCGCCGAGTGGAGTCCGGTCGAGGTCACACCTGCCTCCATTCGCGCGTCAGTGGAAGGACAGCCTCGATAGGAAGGTGAACAGCCGTGGATCAGACAAACCTGTTCGAGTCCGAGCGACCACGCCTGTTGGGGATCGCGAGCCGGGTGCTCGGAGACCACACCGAAGCCGAGGACGTCGTGCAGCAGGCCTGGCTGCGGATGCATCGGACGGACGCCGACATCGACAGCCTGCCGGCCTGGCTGACGACCGTGACCACCCGGCTGTGCCTCGACCGGCTGCGCTCGCGCACGCCCGTCCCCGTGGAGGACGTCGAGCTCGAGGAGACCGTCGGCGACCCGGCCGACGAGGTCGTGCTCGCCGACACGGTCGGCCTCGCCTTGCACGTCGTGCTGGACCGGCTCTCCCCGCGCGAGCGGGTCGCTTTCGTGCTCCACGAGAGCTTCGGCTTCGAGTTCCCCACGATCGCGGCCGTCCTCGACACCACGCCGGCGGCCGCCCGCAAGCTGGCCTCGCGAGCGCGGGCCAAGGTCGCCCAGCCTCGGTCCGAGGACCGCCTGGCCGACTGGGAGGTGGTCGACACCTTCATGGCCGCGGCCAAGCACGGTGACTTCGACCGGTTGCTGCGACTGCTTGCACCAGACGCCACCGTGACCGCCGACGACGCCGCGATCCTGATGGGCACGCCACGGCAGATCGAGGGACGCGAGGAGGTGGCGACCTTCTTCAACGGCAGCGCCCAGGCAGCGCTCCCCGTGTTCGTCGGTGACCGGCCGGGAAGCGCCTGGTTCCAGCTCGGCACAGCCAAAGTCGTCTTCGACTTCACCGTCCACGACGGCCTCGTGCGTGCCATCACCTTCCGCGCCGCATCGGACGTGATCGCGCAAACCGTGCGCCGCGACGGCGATGAGCCACGCGGCTGACCCCGTCACACGATGCCCCTCCCGATCGTCAACACATCAGAACACCAACCCAAGAGGAGACACCATGAAGACCATGACCTGCCGGGCCCTCGGCGGACCGTGCGACCTCGAGCACCACGGTGAGACCGCCGACGACGTCATCAATGCCCAGGACCGCCACCTCAAGGAGGCGGAGAAGGCCGGCGACGCCACCCACCAGGACGCCCGGAACGCCATGAAGAGCCGCTGGCGCCACCCCAAGAAGTCGATGGGCTGGTACCGCGACGCCAAGTCAGCCTTCGCCGCCCTGCCCGACGACTGACACAGCTCCCGCTGGCCCGGCGCACACCGGGCCCAGACCAGGGGCAGCTCCTCGCCTGACGACACCCACATGGCAGCGCCACAGCGCACCCACACACAGGAGGAAGCACATGACCACCGAAGATTCCAGCGGCTTCACGGCAGAGGAACGCGCCGCGATGAAGGAGCGCGCGGCCGAGCTTCGCGCAGAGGGAAAGAGGGGTGCCAAGAAAGCCGACAGCCTGCAAGCGGTACTCGACAAGGTCGCGGAGATGCCACCTGAGGACCGGGCCCTCGCCGAGAGGGTGCACGTCGCAGTCACCACTACCGCGCCCGAGTTGTCGCCCAAGACCTGGTATGGCATGCCCGCGTACGCGAACGCCAACGGCAAGATTGTCGTGTACTTCCAGAATGCAGCGAAGTTCTCGAGCCGGTACTCGACGCTCGGCTTCAACGATGACGCGGCGCTGGATGACGGCGACATGTGGCCCGTCTCATTCGCGATTGCCGGCTGGAGCCCGCAGACGGAGAAGCTCGTCACCGAGCTCGTCACCGCCGCCACCTCCCGGCAGCCTTGATGCCCCGGATGGGCGCGTCCCTCACACCGGCACGGCCGGGATGTCGTTCTGCCGACACCCGGCGGTACCGGAGGTCACCTGGGGTCCGCTGGCTTCCGCTTGCGGATCGCGATGCGGTACGCCGCGCGCGGCATCGCCGCGCCGTATTGGGTGAGGAACTCGGTCAGCCGATCCGGCAGCCGGTCGCCGGCGTGGGCGAGATAGATGCCGACTGGCTTGTGAACCAGGGGATCCGGGTCGGCGTGCAGGACCTCGGCGATAGCGATGCCCGCCTCGACATCAGCGTGATCTCCGTACCTCACGAACCACAGGGGCGCCGTCATCGCCGTACGCCGCCTGTGCGGGTCGGACGAG
>DASQMN010000050.1:0-8996 GCA_035645475.1 Nocardioidaceae bacterium | reverse complement strand
CGGGCTCTGCGGTCCCGGCGAGCCGGCGGCCACCAGTCCGGCGGTCTTGACCGCACAGGTGTCCCCGAACCCCCGCTCGGTCCAGGCAGCGCAGGTCAGCTGCTGGTACTCCAGCAGGGCCAGCTCGTGGCCTTGCCACATCAGGACGGCAGGATGCGTGCGCCATCCCTTGGGTGGGTGCTCGACCGGGCGGTCGAGTGCAGGGTCCCAGCGCATGGCGAGCAGCACCTGCATGATCTGCAGCGTCTCGACCCGCTGCTTGCCGAGCCGCTTGGTGTCCAGCACCCGCACGCTGCGATCGAAGTCGGGGTAGGGCAGGAAGGTCTGAATGGCTCGTCCTCTTCGGCGCGGTGCGGGTCTGGCTGAGCGTCGAGCATCGTGCAGGCACTGGTTGTGCGCGACCGGGGGATGCCTCTGTCAGCCGGCCGGGGTACAACTGAGCATGACCAACCCATCACTGCAGCCCGAAGTCACCGACGTCGAAGGCGTCGACCAAGCCGCGGCGGGCGACGACCTCGCCCGAACGCCGGAGGAGAAGATCAACCACGAGCAGTCAGCCGCGCCGACCAAGGACGAGGACGGTCAGTGACGACCACGCCGCAAGAGCCGTCGCCCGACGCCGCCGACGAGCCGATCCTCGACGACCGCGCACAGGCTGAGGCTCTGAAGGCTCAGCATGAGCCGGCGGAGCCCGACGACCGTGCCTGACCTGGATGAGCTCAACCCCGAGGGCCTGGAGATCTACGAGGTCGTCCGGCAGCTCAGCAGCATCGGCGGCAGCACCACCACGGGCGCCATCGCCGAAGCGACGCAGTTCCCGCTGCCGGAGATCCAGCGCGTGCTCGAGCAGATGGCGCCGGCGTACGTGGAGGTCGGAGAGCCGGGTCCGGACGGCACCGAGGTGGTCCGCCCGCACTGAGGCGACTGCAAGGTCGATGGGCGGTCGGCGGCGCTCACCGCCGACCTCTAGCGTGGGGCGATGCCACAGATCCCAGGGACCGACCTGACCGTGAGCAGTCTCTGCCTCGGTGGCAACGTCTTCGGCTGGACCGCCGACGAGGCGACGTCCAGGGCGGTCCTGGACCGCTACGTCGACGCGACGCCCAGCACGGTGAGCCCGTTCGTCGACACCGCGGAGTCCTATGGCGACGGAGCGTCCGAGCAGATTCTCGGGCGATGGCTGAGGTCGCACGGGCAGCGCGACCGGGTCGTCGTCGCCACCAAGGCGTCACGTCACAACAAGCAGCATCCGCTGTCGGCGACGGAGATCCGTACCGCCGCCGAGAAGTCGCTGCGCAACCTGCAGGTGGAGGCGATCGATCTCTACTACGCGCACCACGATGACCAGAGCACCCCGCTCGAGGAGACGATGCGCGGGTTCGACGACCTGGTGCAGTCGGGCAAGGTGCGCTACGTCGCCGCGTCGAACTACTCCGCCGCTCGGCTCGCCGAGGCGCTGCAGGCGTCGGCTCACGCTGGACTGGCGCGGTATGTGGTCCTGCAGACCCACTACAACCTGATGGAGCGACCGACGTACGAGGAGGAGCTGGCCGCTGTGGTCGAGGAGCACGACCTCGGCTGCCTGCCGTACTTCGCACTCGCCAGAGGTTTCCTCACCGGCAAGTACTCCTCCGGGCAGGAGGTCGACTCCCCGCGGGCCGAGGGGGCCGCGGCGTACGTCGGAGCCCGCGGTGACCGGGTCCTCGACGCGTTGACCCGGGTGGCCCGGGCGCAGACCACGTCGGTCGCCGCCGTGGCACTTCGCTGGCTGGCCGATCAGCGCACGGTGACGGCTCCGATCGCCAGCGCCCGCTCGGTGGAGCAGCTCGCCGATCTGTTGCCGATGCAGGACCTGGTGCTCACCGAGGACGATCGGCGACTGCTGACCGACGCCTCCGCCTGATGGGGACGCGTCCACCGGCCCGGGAAGCCCCGACGTGCCGCTCGGCCAGCCGGGAGTCCGGTCGGCGAGCTGTGACTCCCTAGACGCCCGCGGACTGCTTCGCGTGGGGCTGCGCGGCCAGCCATGCTGCCCCGACGATTCCCGCGGCGTTGCCGAGCTGGGCAGCGACGATCGGGGCCCGCAGATGCAGCAGGGGGAGGTAGTG
Organism: Nocardioidaceae bacterium; assembly: GCA_035645475.1. GTDB lineage: Bacteria > Actinomycetota > Actinomycetes > Propionibacteriales > Nocardioidaceae > DASQMN01. The sequence continues at coordinate 6,888 of DASQMN010000050.1, read as the reverse complement.
CCGGGCGTGCTTGGAGATCCCGCCCCCGATCACGATGAGATCGGGCCACAGCAGGTCTTCGACGTGGGCGAAGTAGCGCTGCAACCGACCCGCCCAGTCCTCCCAGGAGAGGTCGCCGTCCTCGCGGGCCTTGGAGGACGCGCGGGTCTCCGCGTCGTACCCGTCGACCTCCAGATGGCCGAGCTCGCTGTTGGGAATGAGCCGCCCGTTGTGCAGGAGCGCAGAACCTATGCCTGTTCCGAGTGTGGCCATCAGGACCAGGCCATCCACGTTGCGTGCGGCGCCGTACGTGAGCTCCCCCACCCCAGCGGCGTCGGCGTCGTTCAACACGGTGACAGGTCGACGGAGCCGCTCGCTGAGGAGGGCTTCGACATCGGTGCCGATCCAGGACGGGTCGATGTTGGCTGCGGTCCGCACCAGTCCTCTCGTCACGACCGCGGGCACGGTCACCCCGACCGGAGCATCTCCGGTCGCCTTGGCGAAGTTGCCGGCGATCTTCGCTACCGCGTCGGCCACCGCGTCGGGAGTTGAAGGGCTCGGCGTAGCGAGCCGCAACCGGTCCTCGGCGAACGCGCCCGCGTCGAGGTCGACGGGCGCACCCTTGATTCCACTGCCGCCGATGTCGATGCCCAGTGGTCGGAGCTGATGCTTGCTCATCGCGTATCCCCCTCGTGCGGTCTTCGTGACGCTGGAGTGTCTGCAGCTCAACCTAGTGGCGCGGATAGAGCGCGGGGCGCACTCACGAGCTGTCGGGGTGATTCACGCCCGCAGCGCCAGCAGGGCTCGCGCGTAGGCGCGCTCGGCGTCGACATCGACGTGCCGCACCTGCTGGCCGTCGACGTCCAGGACGACCACGAACCCACCAGGCACGGCCTCCAGTCGAGCGAACCGGTCGCCGATCAGCTCGCGAAGCTGACGCTCGTCGGGCAGCCACACCACCTCTTGGGTCTCGATGCTGTCCAGGGCCCACTCGGTCGTGCCGTTGAACGCGAGGAGCTGACCTGTCGGGTGATCGCGGACCTCGACCACCATGTCGCTGACGACGAAGACATCGGTGTCCATGTCGCGGTCGGCGACCACGAAACGGTCGCCCGCGCTGGGAGTCCAGGGCAGCCCGGTCTCACGCAGCCGCCGGGCCAGCTCGAGCGAGATCATGAGGAGGAGTCTGCACGGCCAGCACCACCGTCGCCCAGTTGCTGACATTGTCGGTGGCTTGTGGTCGGCTGTCGCTGGTTGGATTGCGACGCGATGAAGGGGGATGATCTCGGCGTGACCGATGCTCTGGCAGTGGGGACGGCTGCCCATGACGCGGCACCTGTTGAGGCGGATCTACAGCAGTACCGCGGTGAGCTGACGGGCTACTGCTATCGCATGCTCGCCTCAGCCTTCGACGCTGACGACGCCGTGCAGGAGACGATGGTGCGTGCCTGGCGCGCGTACGACCGCTTCGAGGGTCGGTCGGCGGTGCGCTCCTGGCTGTACCGGATCGCCACCAACGTCTGCCTGGACATGCTCGCCAGCCGCAAGCGGCGTGCGCGTCCCATGGACCTGTCCTCGACGGCTTGGCAGCCTGTCGAGGCGTCACTGCAGGCTCGCTCGCCGGAGGTGACCTGGGTCGAACCGATGCTCGACAGCCATGTGCTGCCGACACCCGCCGACCCGGCCGATGAGGCGGTGGCGCGCGAGTCCGTACGGCTGGCTTTCGTGGCCGCACTGCAGCACCTGCCGCCGCGGCAGCGGGCAGTGCTGATCCTGCGCGACGTCCTGCGCTGGAAGGCCGACGAGGTCGCTGAGCTCCTTGGAGCGTCGGTGGCATCGGTCAACAGTGCCCTACAGCGTGCGCGGGCGACCTTGGCCGCCAGTGACATCTCCGCCGCTCCAGTGGATCCGATGGATGCCAAAGCGGAGGCTCTGCTGGCGCGGTACGTCGACGCCTTCGAGCGGTACGACATCAACGCCTTCGTGTCGCTGCTGCATGAGGACGCGACACAGAACATGCCGCCGTACGACATGTGGCTCGCGGGCCGCGAGCACATCGGGGCTTGGATGCTCGGGCCAGGCATCGGGTGTCGTGGGTCCCGACTGCTGCCCATCACCGTGAACGGCGTCCCCGGATTCGCGCACTACAAGCCGGGCCCCTCCGACCGGCTGGTGCCCTGGGCGCTGCAGGTGCTCGAGATACGAGACGGTCGGGTAGCCGCCATCTCGAGCTTCCTGGACACCCGGCTGTTCGCGCACTTCGGCTTGCCTGAGTCAGTGGCGCCCGTCGGGTCCACAGACTGACCGGTCGCGCGCCTGCTCGACGTGCGGGCCGGTCTCCAGCCGCCTCCTGCGCCTGAGGGGGCTCTCGTCAGGACTCGTGGCCGTCCTCGGTCTCATCGACCAGGTACGGCTCCAGCTCAGCGGCAGCGGCTCCGAAGACCCAGCTCAGCAACAGCACGTCGTCGAGGTAGCCGCCTACTCGGAAGTCAGGCACGACGTCGATCGGGGTGACCAGGTAGTGCAGCGCGGCGACGATGAGCCGTTCGCGGGCGCCGCCTCCCGGGGAGGTCGACGCGATCGGGCCGCCGGAGGAGCTCTCCACGGCGTCGGCCCTCGCGACCAGTAGCCGGTAGCCGGCCGCCACCCGGTCCGCGATGGCCGACAGCGGCGCAGCGGTGTAGTTCAAGCTCCGGACCGCCTGCGCCAGCTGCCGCAGTGCCTGGGGGTCATCCATGATCTCGTGCGCCCGTTCGCGAGAGGAGTCGAAGGACGCGCTGCGCAAGACCCGAGTGATGGTCGAGTCCGACGCGCGGAACATCGGCTTCCAGGCCTGCTCGCTCACGTCGTCACCCCCCGTCAGACGTATGGCGGACTATGCCAGCCGACCCCGGCCGCGATGCTCCCGGGCAGGTGAGACGTCGCTGAGCCGATGTGGGTTCCGGGGAGGGTCGAGACACTCACCGGCTGGGTCAGGGCGTCCCTTCACCACGTCGGTGGCGGTGCGGACCAGTCGGATTCCTGTGCTCGCCGGCCCCTGGAGCAACGAGTCCTGCATCCGCCGGGGTGCCGTCAACTGCCGAGGTGTCGAGCTCCACAGCGGCTATTACGGTGACAGCACGGACTGTCGCGCGCGGACGGGAGGAGGAGATGGTGCAGCCGACCAGCGGCCCCGATGCCGAGCGCCGCCTCCGCCGCGCAGCCTCCGCAGCGCTGAGCCGCCAGGTGCCCGAGCCGGCCGTCGATGACGACGAGGATGGCGACGACGACTCGGCCGCCGCTCAACGACTCGAGCACCAGACCTTGTGGGTCGACATGCAGGTGCGGCGCGCCATCGAGCGCGGCGACTTCGACAACCTGCCAGGCGCGGGCAAGCCGATCCGTGGCCTTGGTACGACCCATGACCCGGACTGGTGGGTCAAGAGCCTCATCGAGCGCGAGAAGATCACCGGCGTCCTCCCTCCGGCACTCGCGCTGCGCAAGGAGGACGCTGACTTCGACAGCGTCTTGGACGCCGAGGCGACGGAGGCGGCCGTACGCGAGCACGTCGACGACTTCAACCGGCGGGTGATCGCCGCGCGGCGTCAGCTGCTCGGCGGTCCACCGGTGGTGACCCGCACCCGTGACGTGGACGATGAGGTTGCAGCGTGGCGAGCCCGCCGTGCGGAGCGGCAGGAACGTCTGCGCCGGCAGCGCCAGCAGTCGCCCTCCGTCGCTGAGTCTCGTTCTCGTCGGTGGTGGCCGGCCCGGCGCCGCCGCGAGGGCTGAGCGTCGCTAGGGGGAGGCCCATGCAGCGCGCGAACGGTTCTGCCAATCGAGCCCCGTGGGGCATTCCCCGACGGGTGCTGCTCGCCGGTGCCATGGCGGTTCTCGCCGGCTGCAACGCCGACTCGGAAGGAAGCACCTTGATCGACGACTCAGGCTCGTCCGAAGAAGGCGCCGCGTCGGGCCGACTCGCCTTCCGCCACACCAGCGATCCGGTCGACAAGGTCGGCCCGACGGGGGACATCTCGATGCAGGGACTCCCCGGTGCACCCGCCGCACGGGCGTACGTTCCCCGCACGGTCGCCGACGGACGCGTGCTGCGGCTGGTGGTCTTCATGCACGGTGCGGGCGGAACGGCTGAGGAGGCACTCGCGCCGCTGCGTCCGTACGCGGACGACGAGCGGCTCTTGCTGCTCGCACCGAAGTCGACACAGAGCACGTGGGACGTCATCGCCGGTGGCTACGGGCCCGACGTGGAGAACCTCGACCGACTGCTCGACCAGGTTTCTGGCAGCTACCCCATCCGGGGCTACACCATGGCGGGCTTCTCGGACGGGGCCTCCTACGCCCTCTCGCTCGGTATCGGCAACGGTGACGTCTTCGACACGGTCATGGCCTTCTCGCCCGGGTTCAGCGCCGCCCAGGTGCGCCATGGTCGAGCCCGGTTCTTCGTATCGCACGGCACCGAGGACAAGGTGCTGCCGATCGAGCGCTGCAGCAGGCGCCTGGTGCCCGCCCTGGAGCGCGACGGCTACAGCGTTGTGTACGAGGAGTTCGACAGTGGCCACTTCATGCCGCAGGCGATCAAGGACAGCGCCGTCGACTGGCTCCGGTCCGGTGTCTGAGGCTCCCCCTCTCGGTACCGATGCACCCAGGCCGACTCCATCGGCGCGGAGCCACACCGGTCCCACGCGTGGACCATCGACGGCCAGCGTCGCACTCTGGGGTCGCGGCCGGAACCGGCATTCGGGGTCGACATACTGGGCCTGCGATGAGTAGCAGTACGGACGCACCCGACGAGCCGAAGCGCTTGGAGATCAACTGGGCGCAGACGATCGGTGGAGCCTTGGCCGCGGTCTCCTCGGCGGTGCTGCTGTCGACCCTCGGAGTCGCCGGCACGATCATCGGCGCAGCTGCGGGCAGCATCGTGGTCACCGTGGGGAGCGCTGTCTACACGCACTCCCTGGCCGTCAGCAAGGAGCGAGTGGCGGCCGCACGGATCGCAGCTCTCGAGGCGGCCAGGCGTAGCCGTACCTCGACGGGCAGCCCTCGGACCTCGATGGCGACCACGACGCCACTGGCGCAGACCGAGCCCGCCGCCACCAACGCGTTCGCGAGACAGCGGCCGAGCATGGCCACCGTGAGCAACAAGCTGCCGTGGGGACGCATCGCGGCCGCCGCGGTGGCCGTGTTCGTGCTGGCGATGGGGGCGATCCTGACCTTCGAGCTGGCCACGGGGCAGGCGCTGTCTCGCCACACCGGCGGATCGGGGGCGGATGCCCCCCGGACCTCGCTCGGAGGTGGCTCGGACTCGGACAAGAAGCCCGACCAGAACGGTGAGCCGACGAGGAGCGGCGAAACAGAGGTGCCGGAGGACCCCGGCGCAACCTCGGAGGCCCCGGAGGAGTCGGATGCCACGCCGACCGAGTCGACACCGGAGACCACCGCACCCCCAACGGACGAGCCAGCGGAGCCGGCCGAGGACCCGGCGCCCACTCCTACGGACGAGCCGAGTGCCGCACCGACCGAGTGACGCGGCGTCGACAGCAGCCGATCGCCCGGCCTGCCGATCCACCGACGTCGCGACAGACTGAGCACCATGCCTGAAGGCCACACCCTGCATCGGCTCGCCCGCGAGCTCGACGCCCGGTTCGCAGGTGACGTCGTCACCGCGAGCAGCCCACAGGGCCGCTTCGCCGAGGGCGCAGCCCTGCTCGATGGTTCGACGTTCGACAGCGCGGAGGCGTACGGCAAGCACCTGTTCGGCCACTTCGGCGGGCGCATCCTGCATGTGCACCTCGGTCTGTACGGGACCTTCCTCACCACCCAGGCGCCTCCACCACCGCCGCGGGGAGCAGTACGGCTGCGGCTCACCTCGCAGCGATCCTCGGCGGACCTGCGCGGGCCTACCGCCTGCGAAGTCATCACCGAGGAGCAACGTCTCGCTCTGCTGAGCCGACTCGGACCTGACCCACTACGGGACGACGCCGACGCCGGGCGTGCCTGGGCGGCCGTCCATCGCTCCCGGCGCTCTCTGGCGTCCCTACTGATGGACCAGTCGGTACTCGCCGGCATCGGCAACGTCTACCGCGCCGAGGTCCTGTACAGGCAGCGGCTCGACCCGGCTGCACCGGGGAGTGGGCTCTCGCGCGGCGTATGGGACGACCTGTGGACCGACCTGGTCGACCTCATGCACCGCGGTGTCGAGGAGGGGCACATCGAGACGCTGCGCCCCGAGCACGAGCCGCTCGCGCCGGTCGGTGCCCCACGTCGCTACGTCTACCGCCGTCATGGCGAGCCGTGCCTGGTCTGTGGCACCCGGGTACGAACGAGCGAGGTCGAGGGACGCAACCTGTACTGGTGCTCGGGGTGCCAGCGACGGGCCGGCCGCCGTCGCATGGCAACGGCCAGTGACGCGTCTGTCGCCTGACCGGAACGACTTGCCTAACCGCGCGGCATCATGCACTCTGCTGTCCGGAAAACCGGACAAACAGGACTGTTTGGGGGAGTGACGCGATGACAAAACGTTTGCGGACGCTGCTGATGGCATGCGCAGTCGCACTGGTCACCACCGTGCCGACCCTGGGACCGGCCCATGCCGACGGGGGTCCGGGCCAGCTGTGCGCTGACGGAAACTACTTCGTCATCCACTACACCGCCACGTACGAGGGCGCGACGGGCAGTCAGGACGGTACCTACGAACGAGCGGTGCCGACGACCGGTGGATGCGCGAGCAGCTGGGCGCAAGGCGCAGGACAGCTGTCCACCGCGGCGATCGTCGCGCAGTGCCGGGAAGGCATCGAGGCCCGCTTCGGCCCCTACCCGATCACCATCCAGTTCGCCGAGACCCACGTCCTGAAGAACCGAGCCGACTGCGTCGCCGTCATGTCCGGTGTGGCCTCCGGCGAGATAGACCCGGGCAGA
>DASQMN010000049.1:0-22016 GCA_035645475.1 Nocardioidaceae bacterium | reverse complement strand
ATGTGCTCGCACGGCTGGAGAGCGCCGGTCCCCTGCTGCCCGCTCCCGACCCGCTCGCGGCAGTCAGCCGGCAGCTGTCGGCGACCAACGCGGCCGACGGCTACTGACCATCGCGGTCCCCGGGCCGTCGAGTGCCGTGCTGAGTAGCTCACGCACCGGTACGGCCCGAATCGAGGCGTCGAGCACCTGGACGGTGTGCGCCACCGGCATTCGTTCGCCCGTGCGTGCCAAGGTGGAGGCGACCTGCATCCAGCAGCCAGGGTTGGCGGTCACCATGACGTCCGCGCCGGTTGCGAGGACCGCCCGGGCCTTGCGTTCGCCTAGCTCCCGTGCTGGTGCCGGGTTGAACAGGTTGTAGGTTCCGGCGCTGCCGCAGCAGATCTCGGCCTCGACGACCTCGGCGAGCTCGAGCCCGGGGACGCCGCGCAGCACCCGTCGCGGCTGTTCCCGCAGGCCCTGGGCGTGGGCGAGATGGCAGGCGTCCTGGTACGCCACCCGCATCGGCAGCGGGTGACGCGTGGCGACCGGTCCGAGCTCGTCGAGCAGCTCGGTGATGTCCTGGACCTTGCTGGCTAGCCGCTCGGCCCGGTCGGCCCAGCCAGCCTCGTCGCGCAGCTGGTGGCCGTACTCCTTCAGATTGGAGCCGCAGCCGGCGGCATTGACGACGATGCTGTCGACGTCTGCTGCCTCGAACGTGGCGATGACACGCTTGGCGAAGGCGATCGCCTCCTGCTCTCGCCCGCCGTGCGCCGACAGGGCACCACAGCAGCCCTGCTTCGGTGGCACGACTACCTCGCACCCCTCCGCGACCAGCACGCGCACGGTCGCGGCGTTGACGTCGGGGAAGAAGGCTCCCTGAACACAGCCGGTCAGCAGTCCGACCGTCCGGCGCCTGGTGCCCTGAGCCGGCGTGCGTCCGGGAAGCCTGTCGACTCTGCCGAGCTTGGGAGCCAGCGACTCCATCGCCTGGATCTCGACGGGAAGGCGGTCGAGCAGTCCGGAGCGCCGGAGCGCCCGGCCGAGTCCACTGGCCTGATACGCCCGCAGCGGTCCGCGCAGCGCGCGCAACCGGTTGGGGTAGGGGAAGATCCGGTACACGGCCTCGCGCAGCGCCCGTTCTCGCCGAGGCCGCTCGACCCGCCGCTCGAGCTGTGAGCGGGTGGCCTCGATCAGCTTGTCGTACTGGACGCCCGAGGGGCAGGCGGTGACGCAGGCCATGCATCCCAGACACTGGTCGAGGTGGCGGATGGCCGAGGAGTCGAAGGCGTCGCCCTCCAGCCCCTGTCTCATCAGGTCGATTCGGCCACGTGGGCTGTCCATCTCCTGTCCCCACAGCACGTAGGTCGGGCAGGTGGGCAGGCAGAAGCCGCAGTGGACGCAGTCGGCCACGAGAGCGGCATCCGGCGGGTGCTGGTCGTCGAACGCCCGCAGCAGTGGCGCGCCCGGCAGGCCGAGCGGCACGGGGCCAGGCGCTGCGGAGCCGACCGTGGCCTCCGCGGCGCTCGCGGCCACCGGACCTCCCTGACCGAGGTCGAGCGGCCGGCGGGCGCCGACCACCTCAGCCGATGCCTGGTCGGTGGGTCGCTGGGCTCCAGTGGCGGTGCCGGGCGTGAGGTCCTCGGTGGACGCCTGCACCGGCGCGGTGCCCCGAGACGCCCCGGGATCACCCTGCCGGGGCGAATCGGGAACGGGCGAGTCCGCCTCCGGACGAGTGGACATCTACATCCCTCCCACGAACCGCCCGGGCGCGAGCCGCCGATCGGGGTCGAACCTGTCCTTGACGCGCCGCATGAGATCGAGGGCGTCGCCCACCGGGCCCCAGTGATCCACTGTCGCTCGCAGGTCCGACGGGGCTGACAGGACCACCGCTGTGCCGTCGTGCGGGGCGAGCGCGGCACGCAGGGCGGGCAGCTGGTCGGCCAGCTCGGCCGGCAGGGCGGCGTACACGACGCCGGTGCACGCCGAGGCTGAGACCGCGGTGCCGGCAGGCAGAGCGCGTAGCACTGCCGCCAGGGCGGCCCGCGCGAACGCCATCCGCAGGACGACGGAACCACTGCCGCCGGGGCGCTCCCCGAACTCGTGCGGCAGGTCGTCGCTCTGACGTCCGGCTCCGAGCAGCCCGACAGCGGCATCGGCCTGTGCGTGCACCGACTCCGCGATCGACTCGAAGACAACGGTCAGCTGGCCGGCCCCTCCGGTGACGGCGCGCAGCTCCACGGCCGAGGGGGTGAGGGTGGAGCGGACCAGAGCCGCCGCGAGCGGTGCGGCCTCGAGTGGATCCGGCAGGTCGAGCACGACGACACGTCGTGCGGCTGGGAGAGGGTGCAGGCGCCAGGTGGTCGATACCACGACGCCGAGGCTGCCGTGTGCTCCGGTGTAGAGCTTGCCGAGGTCGTAGCCGGCGACGTTCTTCACGACCTTGCCGCCGGCATGAGCGATCGTCCCGTCGGCGAGGACCACGGTGATGCCGATGAGCAGGTCGCGGACGGTGCCGTAGCGCAGCCGCCTTGGCCCGGAGGCGTTGGCACTGACGACTCCGCCGAGGGTCGCTCCGGGCTCCGGCGGGTCGAGCGCAAGCCATTGACCCGCCCCCCTCAGCTGGTGCTGGAGCGCCGCCAGCGGCACTCCGGCCTCCGCAACGACGACCAGGTCACCGGCGGTGTGCTCGACAACGCGATCCAGCGCGGTGGTGTCGACGAGCAGGTCGACCGAGGTGGGAGGTGGTGCCCACCCGATCTTCGTCCGACCACCGGCGGCCACGACGGTGCGCTGCTCCCGTCGTGCCTGGCAGAGCACGTCGGACATCTCCGCCACGCTGGTGGGGCGAACCACCTCCCCTGGCACCACACCGGCGATCGCCTGGCCGGAGGTCCCCGGTCGCCGGTCCAGCCCGACGGTCACGCCTAGAACACCTCGCCCAGACCGGCTGCCTGCACCGGGTGCTCGCCGGTGCGCGGCCCTGGCCGCTCCCCGCACAGGCGCGGGGTGGGAAAGATCTTGCCGGGATTGGCGATGCCGTGCGGGTCGAAGGCGCACCTCACCAGCTGCATGGTGTTCAGGTCTTCCGGCGTGAACTGCACCGCCATCTTCATCCGCTTCTCGGCGCCGACCCCGTGCTCCCCGGTGATGGACCCTCCGGAGGCGATGCACAGCTCGAGGATGGCGCCGGCGAGCTCCTCGGCATCCGTGGCCTGTCCGGCCACCGCATCATCGAACAGCACCAGCGGGTGCAGGTTGCCGTCCCCCGCGTGGAAGACGTTGGCCACGCGCAACCTGACCGCGTCGGCCATCCGGTCGATCTCGGTGAGCACCTGCGGCAGCTGCGTACGGGGAATCACACCGTCCTGCACGAAGTACGCGGGGCTGATGCGACCGACGGCGGCGAAGGCGGACTTGCGCCCCTTCCACATCAGCGCCCGTTCGGCGTCGTCCTGCGCCAGCCTTGTCTCGAAGGCCGACCGGGCCAACGCCAGACGCTGGACCTCGGCGAACTGGGACTGCACCTCCACCTCGGGGCCATCGAGCTCGATCACCAGGACGGCGACCGCGCCCGCTGGGTAGCCGCAGGCCACCGCCGCCTCCGCCGCCTCGATGGCGAGCGCGTCCATCATCTCGATGGCTGCCGGCAGTATGCCCGCCGCGATGATGTCGCTCACCGTCGCGGCGGCGTCGTCGACGGTGTGGAATGCGACGAGCATGGTCTGCACGGCCTCCGGCACTCGTACCAGGCGCAGCGTCAGTGACGTGGCCACGCCCAAGGTGCCCTCGCTGCCGATGAAGGCGCCGAGCAGGTCGTAGCCGGGGTGCTCCGGTGCCGTGCCGCCGAGGTGCACGACGGAGGCGTCCGGGAGCACCACCTCGGCACCGAGCACGTGGTTGACGGTGAAGCCGTACTTCAGGCAGTGGGCGCCGCCCGCGTTCTCGGCGACGTTGCCGCCGATGGAGCAGACTTGCTGCGATGACGGGTCGGGGGCGTAGGCCAGGTCGTACGGGTTGGCGTCCCGGGTCACCCACAGGTTGATCACGCCGGGCTCGACGACCACGCAGGCGTTGTCGGCGTCGACCGGTCCGAGTGCGCGCAGTCTCGTCAGCACCAGCAGCACACCCTCTGCCACCGGCAGCGCGCCACCGGACAGACCGGTGCCGGAGCCACGGGCGACGAACGGCACAGACGCCTCGGCGCACACGCGCACCGTGTCGATGACGTGCTGGCGGGTCTCAGCGAGCACGACCACCCCGGGCGTGACCCGGAAGTTCGCGAGGCCGTCGCACTCGTACGTCCGTAGCTGGGCCTGGTCGGTGAGGACACGCTCGAACCCGACGGCGTGCCTCAGACGTTCGGCCAGCGCGGCGATCCGGCCGTCAGCGGCAGCTGTGTCAGTCGTACCGGTCATTGCACTCAACTCAGCCACTCAGCCCAGCCACTCAGCTCAGCCGCTCATAGGCAGCTGGCGGACCTCGACACCGGAGACCTGCGGGGCACCGCTCATGTATCGCTCTCCCGGGGTCCGGTGGCCGTTCGGCCACACTCTGCCTGCTGGACCGAGGCTGCGCCAGCGCCTCGGGAGGGGAGAAGCCCAGGCGCTGCGGCCGGGTCTGGCTAGGACTCGGTGCTGCTTACAGCACGTCGAAGGCGACGGTGCGCGCCTCGACGTCGGCGGCAACCACTCGGAGCCGTATGCGCTCACCCAGCGGCAGCGGGCGTTCGGCGTCCAACGGGGCCTCCACGGCGGGCTCGTCGATCACCACCACCCCGCGCGTCGGGTCGTCGTCGCGCAGGGAGACGACCACGGCGTCCAGGTCCATGCCGACCCGCGAGCTGAGCAGGCCGGCCTCGACGGCATCCACGACGGCCCGGTCGAAGGCCGACGCCCGGCTGTCGGCGGCGCGCATCGTGTCCGGCAGTGCAGGTAGCGCATCGAGCGCCCACGTCGGCACCGGCTCACCGGCGCACACCGCCAGGCACACCTCGCCGGCGTACCGGTCGGCCAGGCGGCGTAGCGGCGCTGTGACGTGTGCGTACTCCGCGGCGATGGCGGCGTGCCGCGGCTGCTCGGGCAGCGTCCCGTCGAAGGCGACGTAGGCCGCACCACGGAACAGCCGCGTGCAGGCCTGGATCATGGCCGCGTGCTGGGACACCGAGGGGTCGAGTCCACGCACGAAGTCGGCCGCCGGCGTCGCGTCCGGCCATTCCAGTCCGAGCGCCGCCGCGGTCCGGCGCAGCCGCGCGAGGTCGCGTGGGTCGGCCTCGGGCAGCGTCCGGAGGAGGCCGACCTCGGCGGACACCATCAGGTCGGCGGCGGCCATGCCGGTCAGCAGCGAGATCTGCGCGTTCCACCCCTCGACCGGCGCCTCAGCGCGGTGTACGAGGGTCCAGACGTGCCCATCGACATCGATCTCCTGGTCCGTGGTCGGCAGGCTCACTCCTCCGCGGGATCGCTCCTGCTCCTGACGCAGCATGCCGATCTCCCTCAACAGAGCGAAGGTCTCGTCGGCGCTGCCGGAGTCCAGCGCCTCCTGCACCGCGACGTAGTCGTACTGGGCGCGGCTGCGCACCAGTGCCCTGCGAACGTCGGTGCTGGTGCGTTGCCCCGCCGAGTCCAGCGCGACGCGCCACAGCAGTGCTGGGCGCACCTGGTCGGGTAGCAAGCTGGCAGCACCCTCCGACAGCACCGGCGGGTGCAGCGGCACACGGTGCTCAGGGGCGTACAGCGTCTCGCCGCGGCGGTGAGCCTCGAGGTCCGTGGCACCTCCCGGACGTACGAACGCGGCGACGTCGGCAATGGCGTACCAGACCAGGTAGCCGGTGCCGTCGCGTTCGAGGTGCATCGCCTGGTCGAGATCGCGCGCGCCCAGCGGGTCGATGGTCAGCAGCGGGAGATCAGTGCGGTCCAGTTCCGGCAGGACCGGGTTCGCAGCGCTGGCCGCGGCGTCGGCGACCACGTCGGCCGGGAACGCCCCGGGCACGTCCAGCTCTGCCTCGATGCTGGCAACGGCGCGACGAAGCAGCTCACCGTGCTCATCACCGCCCCTGTGCACCATGCTGCGACGCGCCACCGGGCACTCCTCTCGCTTCGACGGACGGTTCGGACCAGGGCCAACCGTGACACGTTCCTCCGACGGCTGCCTGCCCGCCTTGCGTGGCCCGCCGAGGCGACGCGCCGCGTCGGTCGGGGGTCGGTGGGTGGTCGGTCGGGATCAGTCGGGGACGGCGGCGAAACCGCGCAGCGACGGAGTGCCGTCCGGCCACCACTGGATGGTCGTGACCGATGCCGGCTCCAGCTCCATGCGGAACACCACATGCATCGGGGCATCCAGAGCGGCCCGCACCAGCATCTTGATCGGCGTGACGTGGCTGACCGCGACGACGGTGCGTCCGGCGTACTCGGCGAGCAGCCGGTCACGCGCACGCGCGGCTCTCGCCGAGACGTCGTCCAGGGACTCACCACCGGGTGGGGCCACTGAGGTGCTACCCAGCCAGGCGTCCAGCTCCACCGGATACTGCTCCAGCACCTCGGGGAAGCTGAGTCCGTCCCAACGACCGAAGGCAGCCTCCGCCAGACCCTCCTCGGTCACCATCTCCAGCCCGAGCTGGTCCGCGACCACCTGCGCGGTCTCTCGCGTACGCCGCAGCGGCGACGACACGAGCGCGTCCACGCCGCCGCGGCGGTCCAGCCAGGCGGCCGCGCGTGCAGCCTGCTCGCGGCCCTCGTCCAGCAGCCCGGGGTCACTGCCGCCGGCGCCGCAGAACAGGTTGGCCACGGTGGACGCGGTCACCCCGTGACGTAGCAGCAAGACGGTGGTCGGCACGACGGCGGCTCGGTCACGCCACCCGGACAGGAGGTTGTCGCCGACCCGCTCCTGTGCTGCCAGCGCTGTCGGGTCGGCCGGCTCTGCGGTGGTCACCTCGGCCTTCGTGCGGCGAGGCGGCTTGCCCTGCGCCTGGTCGAGCACGGCGTTGAGCAACGCGTCGGCGGCCTGGTTGAGATCGCGACGGACCCATGTCCAGCGCACACCCGCAGGCGCCAGCCGTTGAGCCCGCAGCGCGAGGGGGCGCATGTCGGGATGCTTGATCTTCCACCGGCCGGCCATCTGCTCGATGACGAGCTTGGAGTCCATGCGTACCTCGACCTCGGCACCCGGAGCGTGCTCGGCGACCAGCTCGAGGCCACCGATGAGGCCGCGATACTCAGCGACGTTGTTGGAGGCGTGTCCGATGAACTCGGCCCGCTCCGCGATCACCTCACCGGTGTCGGCGTCGCGCAGCAGCGAGCCGTACGCGGCGGGACCCGGGTTGCCCCTCGATCCGCCGTCCGCCTCGATCACCACCCGGGCAGGTGGCATTCCTAGACCCCGGAGTCGAGGGTGCGCACGAGGATGCGGTTGCACTCCGGGCAGCGCAGCACCTCGTCCGGCGCGGTGGCCTTGATCTGGCGGATGTCTGCGCCGTTGAGCTCCAGGCGGCACCCCTCACAGCGGCGCTGCACCAGTGGAGCAGCGGCGACCCCGCCCATCGACTTGCGCAGCCGGTCGTACAGCGCCTTCAGGTCCTCGCTCACGTTGGCTGCCAGTCGGTCGCGCTCGGTGGTGACCTCGGCCCGCTCGCCGTCCATCTCAGCGTACGCGCGGTCGCGTCCCTGCTCGGCGGCTGCCACCCGTTCGTCCAGCCCGGCGAGCTGGCGCCGGGTCGCGGCCAGCTCTGTCTCGGCGGCCTCGAGGGCTTCCATCACCTCCAGCTCCTCGTCCTCCAGCGTGGCGATCCGACGGTCGAGGCTGACCACCTCGTGCTGCAGGTTCTCCAGGTCGCGCGCGCTGCCGACCTGGCCCGAGTCGAGCCGCTGCTGGTTGCGAGTGCGCCGGCTGCGGACCTGCTCGACGTCGGCGTCTGCCTTGCGCTGGTCGGCTGACAGGTCTGAGACAGCGGTCTCCAACCGGATGCGCTCGCGGTCGAGATCGGAACGCGCCTGAGCCAGCTTGTCGAGCTCAGCCAGCTCCGGCAGCCGCTCCCTCAGGTGAGCCAACCGGTCGAGCCGGGAGTCGGCGGACTGCAGGTCCAGCAGGGCCAGCTGGGCGAAGGGATCGGCTCTCAGTGCGACCTCCGGAAGTCGAGCCCGACAGATGGCGCTGGCGCCGTCACGGGTGAGGGGACATGCATGGTCCACGGGTCGGTGACCACCTCGCTGACCCGGGTCTCCACCGTAGCCCCCAGCGCGGACAGTCCGGTGGTCAGCCGACGCGCGGCCACGGGCAGCCACGTCCACTCCGCGGCCCAGTGCGGTACGTCCAGCAGGACCGGTGTCGCCGGATCGTCGGACGCGTGCTCGCGAAGCTCGGACACCGGATGATGACGGAGGTCGGATGTCAGGTAGACGTCCACGCCGGCAGCGCGTGCGGTGTCGAGCAGGAAGTCACCCGACCCGCCGCAGACGGCGACGGACCGCACGATGCGGTCGGGATCCCCCGCCACGCGCACCACGCTCGCATGAGCAGGCAGCACCTGCGCCACATGTCGGGCGAAGGCCGCCACCGGAGTGGCTGCGACCGTCCCGATGCGACCCGAGCCGGTGTCCGTGCTGGCGATGCCGGCCAGCTCGACCACGTCGTATGCCGGTGTCTCGTAGGGGTGGGAGGCGAGCAGCGCCGCGACGACCCGCTCGCGCAGATGCCGATGCAGCACCATCTCCAGACGCTGCTCCGGTACGTGCCTGAGCTCGCCGACGCGACCGGTCGTCGGGTTCGCTCCGGTCAGCGGGCGGAACGAGCCGGTGCCCGAAGACACCCAGCGGCACTCGGCATAGTCGCCGACCGCGCCGGCGCCGGCGTCGACGAGCGCCGCGACGACGTCGTCCAGCGCGGCATGCGGCACGAACAAGGTCACCTTGTCCATCGGTGCAACCGGTGCAGGGTCCAGTGGCCGCAGTTCGGTCAGCCCGAGGGCCAGCGCGAGGGACTCCGATACCCCACCGACCGGGCTGTCGGCATTGGTGTGACAGGTGTGCAAGGCGATGCCGTGCCGCAGCAGGTCGTGCAGCAGGCGGCCCTTGGGCGTTGTCGCCGCCACCGAGTGCACCCCCCGCATCAGCAGCGGGTGATGGGTGAGCAGCAGGTCGGCGCCCCACGCCACGGCTTCGTCGACGGTGGCCCGCACCGGGTCGACGGCCAGCAGCACCTTGCTGACCGACGCAGAGAGGTCACCAGCGGTCGTGCCGACCGCGTCCCAGTCCTCAGCTCGCCGCGGATCGTACGCCTGGTCGAGGACCGCGACCACGTCGGCCAGAGTCGGGTTCACGCCGGCGAGGCTAGCCGGGTGAGTCCCGCACTGAGCCGAAGCGTCGAGCTCAGCGGCGCTTGCCGCGGCGCCCGCGCGTCGGGCCGTCCGGATCGTTGCGGTCGCCCTGCTGACGCTGCGTCGTCACGTTGTCGGGAGCCTTGCGACTGACCGTCTCCTGCCCGCGCGCTCCGTCGGGCCGGTTCGTACCAGTGCCCTGGGTGGCGCGCCTACGAGCGTCGTCAGACCGGTTGTCGGCCCGGTTGTCGGCCCGGTTGTCGGCCCGGCGCAGGCTTCGGGCCTCCGCGCGCTTGGCTTCGTCCGCCTTCTTCTTCATGTACGCGATCACGGCGATGATGATCAGGACGACGACGATCGCGACGACGATCCAGATGATCGTGCTCGTTTCCATGGGCGGTCTCCGCTCGACTGGCGGGCCGACGGCCCGCTCACTGCCATGCAACTGCCCTCGGTGGCTCCTCGCAAGTCGCCCCGCCCGTACTGTGCCTCCTGCGGCGAGCGGAGGTGTGGCGGAGTGTCCGGCGGGTACTCCGGTGCCGGCCGCGAGATCGCGGACCACATGCCTCGACGAAGGAGCCGGTGTTGCCCGACGAACAGCAGGACATGAGCGGGCGAGTCGCCCTGGTCACCGGCGGCGGCAGCGGGCTGGGCCGGGCCACCAGCCTGGAGCTGGGCGCGCGTGGTGCGCACGTGCTCGTCGCCGACATCGATGCCGACTCGGCGGGCAAGACCGCCGCTGCGATCGGGGAGCACGGTGGCAGCGCTGAAGCGGTGCGGCTCGACGTCACGGACTCCGCGGCGGTCGACGCCGTCATCTCTGACGCCGCCTCTGCGCACGGAGCCGCCTTCGACTGCCTGATCAGCAACGCCGGCACCGACCGCGGAGCCGACATCCCGGACGTGACCGACGAGCAGTGGCACGGCGTCTTCGCGGTCAACGTGCACGGGCCGATGTACGTGACGAGGGCCTTCGTGCGTCATGTCCTGCAGCACGGCGAGCGGGAGACACCCGCCGACATCGTCTGCGTGGTGTCGATCTCCGCGCTGACCGTCGGGTCGGGCGCCAGCGCGTACAACTCCAGCAAGGCGGCGATGCTGAAGTACGCCGAGGTGCTGCAGAGTGAGTCGCGCGAGCGGCGGTGGCCCGTGCGGGTCATGGCCTTGAACCCGGCGGCGATGAACACACCGATGATGGACCAGTGGAACCTGCCGGAGGAGAAGATGATGGACCCGGCCGTGGTCGCAGGGCTCATCCACACCGCCGTGACGCTGCCCCCTCAGGTGCTGTTGCAGAGCCTGGTGGTCACCACTCGCAACGAGTACTTCCCGCGCTGATCGACTCGGGTCAAAGACGTCGAGAGGAGAACGGGTGAGTGGATCACTGCGAGTGGCACTGGTGGGTGCGGGCGGGGTCGCGGCGAGGCACGCCGCCACCTTGGCGGGGCTGGACGAGGTCGATGTCGCCGCCGTCACCGACGTGGATCCCGCCCGGGCTCAGGCGCTGGCCGAGGAGCACGACGCGCGGGCGTACCCGACGCAGGCGGATCTGCTCAGCGACGAGACGCTGGACGCGATCTGGCTGTGCGTGCCGCCGTTCGCCCATGGCGAGCCGGAGCGGCTCGCGATCGAGGCCGGTGTCCCGTTCTTCGTCGAGAAGCCGCTGGGTATCGGTCTTGCCACGGCCGAGCGCATCGCCGAGTCGCTGGCAGCCAGCGGCCTGCCCACGGCCACCGGCTATCACTGGCGGGGCATGCCGGGTGTCGAACGCGCGATGGAGGTCCTCGCGGACTCGCCGGTACGGCTGGCTACCGGCGCCTGGCTGGACAAGGTGCCGCCGGTTGCGTGGTGGTCCTCGCGAGCCGGCTCGGGTGGCCAGCTGAACGAGCAGGCGACACATCTCATCGACGTCATGCGGGCGTTGGTCGGCGAACCTGTCGTCGCACACGCCGCAGCCGCCCGGGTGGAAGGTCGCGACCCCGACCTCGTCGACCCGGCGACGGCTGCACTGCTCTGCTTCGACAACGGCGCGGTCGCCACGTTGGCCGCCACCAGCGCGCTGGCGTGGAAGCAGGCCGCTGCGGTGACGCTGATCTCCGACGGCCTCTCCATCGAGATCGGCGAGTCGACGACGGTGCTCCGCTGGCCGGACCACGTCGAGGAGGTACCCGACGATGGAGTCGCCAAGGTCCGTGTGGACACCGAGTTCTGCGAAGCGGTGCGCCGCGGAGATGCCGCTGGGGTGCGGGTTCCGTACGCCCAAGCCCTGCGCACTCATCGCGTGGGCATCGCTCTCACGGACTCGATCGACAGCGGCGTGCCAGTCGACCTGCGGGCGGACTCGTGAGTGAGGGCCCGCGCGACGTCGACGTCTTGCAGGTCACCCGGCCCGGTGCTGTGGAGTGGGTGTCGGTGCCCGTCGGCGCCCTTGCGGACGGGTGCCTGCGTCTGGACACCGTCGTCTCCGGCGTGTCCGCCGGCACCGAGCTGACGTACCTCAAGGACAGCAACCCGGTCCTGTCGCAGCGCTGGCACGCTGAGCTGGGCCTGTTCGAACCCGGCCTCGAGGCGAGCCCGTACCCGGTGACGAAGCTCGGCTACATGCAGGTAGGACGGGTGGTCGCCACCCGAACCCCGCACGTCGCTGTCGGCGACCTCGTCGCCGCCACGTACGGGCACGCCAGTGGGCACGACCTGGACCCGCTGACCGAGCGGTACGTCGTGTTGCCGCCCGCCCTCGATCCGCTGCTCGGCATCTACGTCGCGCACATGGGGCCGATCTGCGCCAATGGGCTGCTGCACGCCGCAACCGACCTGTTCGGGCCGACCGTGAGCGATCTTGCCGCCGGCGTACGAGGGCGGCGCGTGCTGGTGACTGGCGCTGGCGTGGTCGGACTGCTCACGGCGCTGTTCGCCATGCACGGCGGCGCGGCCGAGGTGGTGGTCGCCGACCCGACGCCCGAGCGGCTGGCAGTCGCTGAGCAGATGGGCCTGGGTGTCATGGACTCCTCAGCCGGCGACATCGGTTCGTGGGCCAAGCGGCGGTGGCGACACGCCGCGGGTGACCGCGGCGCCGATATCGTCTTCCAGTGCCGGGGACAGACGGCGTCTTTGCACGCCGCGCTGCGGGCGTTGCGGCCGCAAGGCACGGTCATCGACCTGGCCTTCTACCCGGGCGGGGCGGGGGACCTGCGACTCGGCGCGGAGTTCCACCACAACGGCCTGCGCATCGTCTGCGCCCAGATCGGTCGGGTGCCTCGCGGCTCGGCCTACCTGTGGGACCGCGAGCGGCTCTCCGCCGAGACGCTCGATCTGCTCGACGCCGTGGGCGACCGGGTGCTGGCCGCAGTGATCTCCGACCAGGTGCCGGCACGCGAGGCGCCTGTCCTGTACGCCGACCTGGCCGCTCGGCGGCGCTCGGTGCTGCAAGCGGTGCTGGTCGACTTCGGCTGACGCTGCACCCGGCCGGGTGCCGTGCACAGCAGCACACCCTCCGTCGTGACCGACGGTGCGCACGCCGTCGTAAGCGGCGCCTCAGACGCGGTCGAGCACCTCGGCGTACAGCTCGATGTAGCGCTTCGCCATCGCCTCAGGCGTCCAGCCGGCTGCGCTGGCGCGGCATGCGTCCGGCTCGATCTCGTCGACCCGCGCCAGAGCCCGTACCAACCCCTCCTCGTCATCGGCGAGGAAGCCGTTGACGCCGTCGGACACCAACGCCGGTAGTACCCCGCGCCGGCTGCCCACGACCGCGACCCCCCGGGTGAGCGCCTCGACCACGGCAGTCGCTCCCGGCTCGTCCCACCGCAACGGGGTCAGCAGAGCACGCGCGCCCTGCAGCAAGCGCTCCTTGTCATCGCCCGCCACTCCGCCGACCCACCGGATGAGCTCGCCATCGACGAGGGGAGCCACCTGATCCCGCCAGAAAGCGGCGTCCGGGTGAGAGTGCAGCGGGTCGCCCTGATCAGCTAGCCTCGCTGCCAGCTCAGCGGGGTCGTTGATCCCTGCGACCGGCCCGGCTAGCACCAGCGGATGACCGAGTCGCCGGCACACCGAGGCAGCGACATCCTGTGCCTTGTCCGCGGTGACCCGGGCCAGCACCAGCGCGTAGTCCCCGCGGGCGACGTCCACCGGCGCAGCCTGGCTGACCGCGAGCGGCACGGCTCCGAGCACCTGCCGCTGCAGGTTGGCCGGTGCCCGGTCGACCTGCGACTGCGATACCCCCGCGAAGAAGACCCGGCCGCGGCCGTCGAAGCGCTCGTAGAACTCCGCGTGCTTGCGCAGGTCCCAGTGCAGGGTTTGCAGAGTCGGTGGCGCGGCCGATCCCATCGCCCCGAGTACGGCAGGACCGACGACCTCGAGATGGTCGTGCACCAGGTCGATGGAGGGGTCGTCGAGCAACGCCTGAACCACCGCACCCATGTGCGCGTGCGCGATCCCCGACACCTGGTTGTACGGCGCGGCTACCCGCGGCAGATGTCCCGTCGGCAGGGTGGTCACGTACGCGTCCGCCTCCAGCGTGCTCCCACCGACACATGCCAGCACCACCCGTACGCCCTGTGCCCGCAGCTGGGGCACGAGCATCGCGACCACGGTCTCGATGCCGCCGTACCCAGGCGGAGGGACCGGTAGCCACGGCCCGGCGTTGACCAGGACGGTCAGGCTCACTGCTCCACCGGGGCCAGGCGGGCGCGGTACTCGGGCAGCGTGACCATGGGCGGGCGCTCACTGACGGCCACCTGGCTGCTGACCGGCTCGTACCGCCCGTCCACCCGCATGAACTGCGTGAGCGTGCTCCTCGGCGGCTCAGTGAAGATGACCTTGCCGTGCGCCTGCAAGCGGGACTCCACGGTGAGCTGCACCTGGGCCGCCATCCGCCCCAAGGCATCGTCGCCCTGGTTGCGGTGCAGGCGCCGGCCGAGGTCCACCTGCGCCATCGCAGCCAGCCCCGCGAGCTCAACCACATCGACCAGCAGCCCGATCTCCACGCCGTAGCCCGAGCAGAAGGGCAGCTGCTCCAGCAAGCTGCGGCGAGCGGCGTACTCCCCCGCCAGCGGCTGTACGAATCCGGCGAGCTCGGGCCAGTGCAGGTCGAGCAGTGGCCTCGCCACCAGCTCGGTGACCCGCCCACCCCCGGCTGCACTCACGCCTTCGGTTGTTGTCAGAGGTCGGTCGTAGACGGCCTTGACGAAGCCGACCGACGCGTCGTCGATCATCGGTCCGAGCAGGGCGACGACGAACTGGGGGTCGAACTCCCGCAGATCCGCGTCGACGAAGACAAGCAGGTCCCCGGTGGTGACGAACTGTGACTTCCACAGTGCCTCGCCCTTGCCGGGCACGTCACCCAGCCGCGGCAGGACATCCGACTGCCGAATGACTCGAGCGCCCGCGGCGGCGGCCGCACGAGCGGTCCCGTCGACCGAGCCGGAGTCCACGACGACGATCTCGTCGACAAGGTGGACGTCGAGCACCAGCTCGGCGCGCAGACGCTCGACGATCGCCCCGACCGTTGCCTCCTCGTTGCGCGCCGGCAGCACAACGCTGACGGTCGTTCCCAGCTTGGCCATGGCCAACGCCCGACGGTCGTAGGCGGCACCGTTGCTGGTGTGGGACCGGAACCAGGCCTGAGCGCGAGTGTCCACAGCGTCCTCCGTGAGTGCCAGGACGGAGCGTATCCGTCGGCTGATGCGGCGTTGCGGGATGTCCTCGCGGTGAGCGTAGGTCGGGAAACACGATGCTGCTAATCAGGGTGCGCCAACCGGATCTCGGACCGAGAAACAGACGGCGGCGAATCGGTTAACGCCCGGTGTCGCTCACGGCGCGCGCTCGGCCAGCATCTCCTGCAGGACGTTGATCTCCGAGGTCTGCGACGTGACGATCGTCTCGGCCAGGCGACGCACGTCGGGACTCTGGGCGAAGTCAGCGGCGTGCTCGGCCATCCCCAGGGCACCGCGATGGTGAGGGATCATCAGCCGGAGGAACATCTGGTCGACCTCGCCAGGTGCGGCCCGGTCAAGAGCCTGCAGCTGCTCATCGCTCGCCATGCCGGTCATGCCCGTGTCTCCGGCATCGGCCGCGTCGTTCCGGTCCTGCTCGGCCATGCCCGACATGTCATGGCCCTCCATGTCGTGCCCCTGGCCCGTCGACGAGTCCTCCGACATCCACGCCATGGGCTCGGTGCCGCCACTTTGGCTGAGGCCCCACGACTGCAGCCACGCGTACATCTGGCCGACCTGCTGCTGCTGGGTGAGCATGATGTCCGTCGCCAGCGTTCGTACCTCGTCGTCGCGGCTGCTCTGCAGCAACGACAGGCTCATCTGCACGGCCTGGGAGTGATGCCGCTGCATGTCGCGTGCGAAGCCGGCATCGACGGAGCTGTCGGTCGGCACTGCCGCCGCGTCGGCGTCGAGGCGCGTCCCGGCATAGAGAGCAGCTGCGACCAGCACCGCGGTGAGCAGCAGGGCTGCTACCCCGGCCCATCTCGCCCGCGACGCGGGGTCACCGGCGGTGGTGCCTGTCGACATCAGTTGCCCACGCCGCCGAAGCAGGAAGCCCCGGGCTCAGGTGTCTGCGCACCTTGCACGTACTTCTCCACGAAGACCGCGAGCCGGGGGTCGTCGGTGCTCTCGAGCTCGAGCTGGAGTCCCCATGCCGTGGCGACCACGGGAGACTCCTGCCCCTCGTAGGG
Source organism: Nocardioidaceae bacterium (assembly GCA_035645475.1). Lineage (GTDB taxonomy): Bacteria > Actinomycetota > Actinomycetes > Propionibacteriales > Nocardioidaceae > DASQMN01. The sequence goes on along the minus strand of DASQMN010000049.1, from coordinate 6,045 downwards.
GCTGACCACCAGGTAGTCCTCGTCGGCCGCGAAGTCCTCGAGAGTGGCGACCTGGTCCTCGTCCAGGTCAGGCTGGTACGTCAGCCACACCGCGCCGTGCTCGAGGGAGTGCACGACGTTCTCCTCGGGAACCGGCTCGGTGTAGACACCGCAGTTCAGCCACACCGGATTGTGATCGCCACCGACCGGCGGGGACTCGGGATAGTCGACCTCGATCTCGACGTGCTCGTTCGACGGGGTCTCGAACTCCTGCACGCCCTCGATGTCCTCCTTGGCGGCGTCTGCGACGCTCTGCTGCTCGTCCTGCGCGGAGCGGATGGCGAAGACGGTGCCCAGGATGACGGCCAGGGCGACGACGGCAGCGATGCCGTAGATCAAGGCGGCCCGGCGGCGCTCCTTGCTGCGCTCCTGCGCTCGGAGCTGCTCGAGACGCTCGCGGCGGCCCTGTGGTGCGTTGGCTCTCGGGCCGCTCACGGCGTCACTCCTGTCATGTCGGCGCGACCGCGTTCGCGGTGGCTCGTCGTTGGGCCGGGTGCTCTCAGCCTAGTGAGCCGATGCGAGGTCTGGGGTGGGCCCGAGTCCCGGCGGTCCGAATTGCCTGCGTCACCGAGCAGTCACAGGCGGATGGTGAAGAGCACCAAGTCGTCACCATCGGCCCAGTAGTCCGGAACGCGAGTGTGCTCCGAGTAGCCGAGGCCCCGATAGAACGATCGGGTCAGGTCATACCGCGGGGTCCCGGATGTGCGTACCACCATCAGCCGCTGGCCTCGTCGACGCAGGTCCTCCTCCGCATGATGCATCAGCGCAGCGCCTCGTCCTCCACCCTGCAGGTCAGGCCGCACGGCGATCATCGTGAGGTCGAAGGCGCGGTCGGCGGCCTCCTCCGGCCGATAGAGCAGGACGGAGGCCAGGCCCTTGCCATCGTCGGCGTCCTCGACCAGACAGGTGGTGCCGTCGTGGTGTGGCCCGAGGACAATCTCACTGAGGTAGGCAGCCTCGTCGCGAGTGAACATGCCGGCGGCGACGACGAGGTCGATGACGCCACTGCCGTCGTCTGGCGTCACAACACGCAGCACTGTCGTCTCCGAAGTCCGGCTATGAACAAGGAATCCCACGTTGGCAGTGCGACGTCACCCTCGTCCACTTGATTCACTCACGTCTACGGGCGTGTGGATGCTGTTATTCGCAACGTCGACCTCAGAGGCACCGCGCCGAGATGACCGTCGGGGACACGCGCATGATCGTGCGGCGGCGTCTCCGAGTCGGACGCGGCGGTGGAGGCCGCGGCGCGCGTAGTCCGCTGGTGGGGAGTCCGGCTGTCATGGAGCAACGGAATGCACTGTTGGTCCTAAGCCTTGCGGGACGACGCTTACGGCTGGCTCGATGACCGGGTGCCACCGCATCGTGCGGAAAGTCAGGACCGTCAGAGGTATGGCTACCCAAGGGACGGCGAACCAGCTCGCACCAAGGACAGTGGTCTCGGAGATGGCGTGCAGCAGTGGCATGAGCCACTGGAGCGCGAACACAGCGAACAGAGGTATCCGAAGCTGACACCATGGAATACGAGAAAGCATCCAAGCAAGGCACGGAAGCAGCAGCACCGTGTCATAGATCATCACGTGCGGAGACGTCACGATCGTCAGCATGATGACGGATACCCAAGCTTGCTGGGTGTCCATATCTTGACGACGCACGGTTCGCATCACCAGCAGGGCACCAAGAGCCAAGAGGACCGGCCCAACGAAGAAGAATCCTGTCGGGCCTGTAACGAGTGCTGGCAGCGACTGCATCATCCACGCTTGACCGCGCTGAACTTCATTGGCATACAAGGGAGAGGTCAGCGCGTCGTACCACGCCACATAGAGCTGCGGTCCACCTATGAGCAGTCCGCAGACAAGAATCGCCAAGCCCGCGGCGCATGAGCCTGCCAGAGCTCGCCACCGCCGCTGAGCGATGAACATGAAGGGCACTAGGACAAGCAGTTGGGGCTTGAACGCACCTAGTGCGATGAGGGCACCCGCCTGTAGGTCGCGACCGGCCGATAGGAGTCGGAGTGCCCCCAGAGACACGATGAGGGCGAGCATGCTGTCCTGACCGGAGCCGACCGTCTCAAAGACTGCCGGCGACGCACAGAACGCCAGGATGAACAAACGGTGATGCGACGTCATGCGTCCGGTGAGTAGTGGCCGTACCCAGGAGAGTGCAATGCCGAGGAGAACCAGATTGATGAGTGACCAGCACAGTGCGGCGACTCCATAGGGCATCGCGGCGAAGGGGAGGTACAGCCAGACGGCGTAAGGGGGCGAAACAAACCAGGCAAGCCCGCCTGACCCCACCAGTCGGTCCTGCATTGTGGCCTGCGTTGCCGGTTCGTACAGCATGCTCACCGGCATGTCGGTGTACATACGGCCGCCGGTCCAGTGAGCCAGGAAGTCTGGCATGAAAGGGAGGCCGCCGACCAACAAGGGGTAGTCACCGAAGACGACGGGGAGCATCAACCGGACCAGGCCCAGGACTATGAAGAGAATGATCCAGAAGGTGCGTATTCGGGTGCGCGTCACCAGGGACTGGACAGCTATTGGCTTGATGGGGACTCCCAGATGAGCCAGCGTCCCGGCTCTCGGTGCAGACCTCGAGATTACTGGGTTCGGTCCCCTCGATGGGCGTATCAGCCAATTTGGAGCCGTTGCCTCACACTGGGTGGCTCTGGCCGTTTCCAGCACACCTGGCCCCATCGAGCCGATGATCGCTGGTGGCGGGCGCTGTCCCCAGCGACGTGCCGATAAGGCCGCTGTATCCGCGCTGTCGCCTTCACCGACCTTGGCGTGCGGCGTGTGGGCCTGCCGCTGTTGATGATGCGATGAAACAGAAGCAGTGTCACCTCGCCAGCCGTGGCTTGCTACCTCACTGGAGGGGCTCCCCCGCCTGAGCGCGGTCACCTTTGCGTCTGGCCACATGAGTGCTGTGCCACGCTGAGGCATGGACGTCTGGTCCGCGCCGCCTGTGGATGCCCGCTCACTGTTTCGGAATGAGCGTGAGGCCCTGCTCACTCTTCTCGGCCAGCTCCCGAGAACCGTCTGGACCGCCCCGTCGGCTGCGAAGGGCTGGACCGTCAAGGACATCGCCCTGCATCTGTTGGACGGCGATCTGGGCAGGCTGTCACGGCATCGCGATGGGGATCATTCCGGCGTCTTGCCGGTCACTGACGGGGAATCTCTCGTAGATGCGCTCGCAGCCAAGAACCAGCGGTGGATCGACGCCGCGAAGGGACTCAGCCCTCGTGTCATCCGTGGTCTGCTCGCTCACTCCACCCGGGAGATCGAGGCGTGGACGGCACAGACTGACATCTTCAAGCCAGCCCGGGTCAGCTGGGCGGGTAGCGAGCCTGTTCCGACCTGGCTCGACTACGCCCGCGAGTTCACCGAGACCTGGGTCCATCACCAGCAGGTGCGAGAGGCCACGGGGCGGCCGGCGGCGAATGACCGACTGCCAGACGTGCTCGGCATCTTCGTGTGGGCCTTTCAGCATCAGTACCGCGTAGATGCTCCTACGGGCGTGTGCGTCGGCATTGACCTCGACACCGGGGGCCAGTGGCACCTGGCATCCCTGGGGGAGTCACACTGGAGCCTGGAACCAGGCCCCGCGGCGTCACAGGCGGCGTCGCTGACGTTCACTGCGAATGCGGCATGGCGGTCGCTGACCGGAGCGAGCTTCCCCGACGAGGAGATCACGAGCGCTGGACCCGAGCGCTTCATAGAACCGTTGTTGCACGTACGCGGCATCATTGCCTGACCACACCGACATTCCCATCAGGACTCCCAGCCGGGCAAGCGCCCCGGTCATGGTCAGCCGATCGTCGCGGGGGATCCGAGCCGCTTGCCCTGGCAATCGGCAGCGGCGGCCAGACCGCCCGTCATCTCGCAGCACACGAGGTCGACGTCGCATCGTCGTACCGCTGCACCACTGCAGGTTGTCGAGCGATCCCAGCGTTGGCTATCGCCTATAGCCGGGCAGGCATGGGGGTGTCCTTGGCCGGGGAACTCGGTCAGGCGGTCGGAGGCGTTGGGTGCGTTCTCATTCGGTCCATGCGACTGTTGCGCGGACCCGCTGCTGCCACAAGCGGGCCGCGTCACGGTCATCCCAACGCTGCGCGAAGGCTTCCAGCCAGCGACACCGATCGATCATGGCGAGCTGCCTCTCGTCCCAGGAGGGACGCTTCCCGTAGGCGTCAAAGAATGCTGGTAGTGCCTCCACAGCGGCGGGGTGGTGCATCCGCACGATCCACTCGCACCAGGCAACGTCGCGGATGGCGGGGCCGACGCCACAGAACTCCCAATCCAGCAACGCCGTCACCGCGTAGTCGCGGGGGTTCAACAGAATGTTGTTAGGTCCGAAGTCACCGTGTTGGACCACATGTGTCGATGGGTGCCGGCCCGGCGCCAGCAGGCCAGGATCCAGGGCCTGAAGTCTTCGCAGGAGCGCGCCACACGCATTGAGGACCTGGTCGGTGTGACCTGCGTCGATCAGATCTTGGCCATGTTCTCCTGCTCGGAACTCGGTGACGACCGACCCTTCGGCGGGTCGCTCCAGGACCACAGGAACAGGCATCACGTTGGCAAGTCGAGTCAGGGCGGTCAGCTCAGCGTCCGCGCGAGCCAGGGCGCCGGGTCCTTCGTACGACTTACGGACCCCGCGGGGTACACGCTCGGTTGAGTTGGTGTAGCCATGACGCACCGGCACAGCCTTTCACCGGCCCGACCTTCGCGTTCAGGGGCTGGTCCCCTCATCGGCGACGACGTTTCCTGGCGACGCGTGTTCGCGATGCAGGCGACGACGCGCCGCTCAACCGCCCGCTTTGGGAACGCCGACCCAGTAGCCGGCACCCAGCTCTGCGCACTTCCCGCAGCGGGTGCAGTCCACGTACGGTCGACCTTCGTCGTTCCACTTGCGCTTCCAGGCGTGCCGACCCACCCGGCACGACAGTCTCGTGGCCATGTTTCGGACCATCCTCTGATGCCGCCAGGTCGTCAAGATGCCGATTCGGAGGTACGACAGAATTGCGGCGAGAAGCGCGACGCGGCGCATCGTCGGCGGCTGGAACGTCGGCCGTGTCCGCGGCCTCCCCTCGCCCACTTCTCACCGCCTGACCGTCCACGCTGGCCGCCGAGCCCGGAGTCGGTACGGGGTCTCCGATCAGGTCCGGCCAAGCCGGACCGTCCATCGCAGGACCAAGACCGGGCGACGCATGGACCGCCTGAGGAGACGGGGCTTTCAGGGGTCACTCTCGGAGAGCGATCAGACCGGCGTTTGTGGGCTTGAAGCCGCATGCGCCGAAGTAGAAGGGTTTGAGGTAACTCTCGAAGTCAACATGGAGCCATTCGCAACCGGCATCACGGCAGGCGACTCGGGCGAGGTCGATCAAGCGGGAAGCGACGCCCCGACGACGTATGGCGGTCGCGACCACGAGGTCTTGTATCCAGGCATGGACGCGACCGTCCCACGGCACGTTGACGAAACCGATCAGGGCGTTGTCATTGCGGGCAACGACCCAGCCGAGACTGTGACGGCGCACTTGGTCTGACCAGTTCCACTCGCCCTCATCGACGACTCGGCCCTCGAAGTCCCGGATATGCAACTGATTGACCTCCGGGTTGTCGAACGCGCCCCGCCATTCGTAGGAGACCAGCATCTCGCGACCGTATCGGCCACCGATGCTCCGGGTGACCTCACCATGGCAACAAGCGGCGGCTACACCCCCGTCCTCGAGGGTATTTCAGCATTAGTAGCGCAGGCGTGCGTTATCAGTCTGCTTCCGCTGGACCGCCCGACTCATCTGGCACGCGTCAGGCACAGGGCTCGCAATCACCCGCGTACTGCCTCCGACCTGCGGTTACGTAGTGGGCGCAACAGGGATCGAACCTGTGACCGCCTGCTTGTAAGGCAGGTGCTCTACCGCTGAGCTATGCGCCCCAAGCGCGCACTGGCACACGTTCCGATTCGGTTGCCGGCGTCCTGTGCGCTGAAAATCGTGGCCGACGGCGTCTC
>DASQMN010000048.1:0-4411 GCA_035645475.1 Nocardioidaceae bacterium | reverse complement strand
CCGCTGACAGTCGCCGTCACCAGCCCGTTGGCGGCCGAGCCGGTGACCTCGGCGGTGGCCAGCTCGTCCTTGGTTGCCATCAGCTGTTCTTGCATGCGTTGCGCTTGTGCGAGCAGCTCGGACATGTCGGGGGTGCCGCCTGGGAACACGGGAGGCCTCCTGCCTACAGGACTCGGGGGCGTACGTGGGCGCGCCCACTCTCTCACCGTCGGCGTCATCACCCCACGCAACCTGGAGCTGCAGCCGGTCACGGCTCGTGCGGGATCTCCTCGATCACCTGCGCACCCAGCCGGCTGGCGAGCAGGTCCGCACCGTGCAGGCCGTCGTCGTCGAGATCGGGATCGTCCGGACGGGCTTCGGTATCGGGGCTCTGAGCCGTTGGCTGAGCTGGGGCGCCGGCGACGCGGGTCGGTCGGATGGCTGCGCGCGCCTCCGACGAACGACGCGGCGGTGAGCTGCTGGCGTGGGCTGCTTGGGCTTCGCGGGGTGCCAGGGCGGGGTCCGCGTCGACGGGGTTCGCATCGACCGCAGGCCCACCCAGTCGTACCGGATCGGGCCAGGCGACCGCGGCGTCGGGAGCGGGCGACCGCTGTGGTGCCGGGTCGTCGGGAGGTGACGGTGTCACAGCCGCGGGCCGTGGGGCTGCTGACGGCCGTGGCTCGACCGGCTCGGGCGGCTCGGTAGCCGGCGGCGCCGCTGAGGACGGATGCGGCGGCTGCGACTGCCCGTGAGGCGGCTCGGTAGCCGGTGGCGCCGCGGAGGATCGAGGCGATGGCTCCGATGAACCGGAAGGCGGCTCGACCACCGTCTCGACCGTCCAGTCAACGCCCAGGACGTCGATCAGCGACTGGCGAAGGAGCTCTTCGCCACCGCAGCGGCTGAAGGAGTCCCGAGCACCGGCGTTGGGCAACGACACCGTCATCGTCGCGCCCTCGACCGAGATGACGTGAGAGTCGCGGCTCAGCAGCATCCAGGCCAGGCGGCGTACACCGCTCAGATGGTTGAGGAGGTCGGGCCAGGAGTGCCGGACCTCGGCAAGCCCGAGCGCTGCGGCTGCCGGGGCGGCTGCCGGGGCGGCTGCCGGCGACGACTCGATGGCCGCAGGGTCCGCCTCGGCCGTCGCGGGGATCTCGACCGGTGGGACTGCCGCAGCCGGCGGCGGCTGGGCCGGTGCGGGCGAGACCTCGAGTACCGGCGGCGGATGCACCGGCTCGGCGCTGATGGCCAGGCGCCGCTCGAGCCGGTCCAGACGAGCGTGCACGCCACCTGCGGATGCGTCGGCTCCGGGCAGCAGCACCCGGGCGCAGATCAGCTCCAGAAGCAGGCGGGGAGCGGTCGCGCCGCGGATCTCGTCGAGCCCGGCGCTGACCACCTCGGCCGAGCGCGTGAGGTCGGCCGCACCGAACCGGGCGGCCTGCCCCTCGAGCCGCTCCGCCAGATCGGCCGACACCTGCAGCACTCCTGATCCGGCGGCGTCCGGCACGCTGGCGACGATGATGAGGTCACGCAGCCGCTGCAGGAGGTCCTCGGCGAAACGTCTCGGGTCCTGCCCGGTCTCGACGACCTTGTCCACGGCCGCGAAGACCGAAGCGCCGTCGGCGGCGGCGAAGGCGTCGATCACCTCGTCGAGCAGCCAGTCGGGTGTGTAGCCCAGCAGGCCGGCTGCCAGCGAGTACGTCACTCCCGATTCCCCGGCGCCTCCGATGAGCTGGTCGAGCACGCTGAGCGTGTCCCGAACCGATCCACCGCCAGCGCGTACGACCAGGGGCAGTGCCAGCGGATCGACTGCGGCGCCCTCTCGCTCGCAGATGGCCACCAGGTAGTCGGTGAGCAACCGCGGAGGCACCAGTCGGAACGGGTAGTGGTGCGTGCGCGAGCGGATGGTGCCGATCACCTTGTCGGGCTCGGTGGTGGCGAAGATGAACTTCAGGTGTGCTGGCGGTTCCTCGACCAGCTTGAGCAGCGCGTTGAAGCCCTGCGTGGTCACCATGTGAGCCTCGTCGATGACGTAGACCTTGTAGCGGCTGGACACCGGCGTGAAGAACGCACGCTCGCGCAGGTCACGGGCGTCCTCGACCCCCCCGTGGCTCGCGGCGTCGATCTCGATGACGTCGAGACTCCCTGGTCCTTGGCGAGCGAGATCGAGGCAGCTCTGGCACTGGCCACACGGCTCGGGCACGGGTGCCCGCTCGCAGTTCAGCGTGCGGGCGAGGATGCGTGCGCTGGTGGTCTTGCCGCACCCACGCGGGCCGGAGAACAGGTAGGCGTGGTGGACGCGGTTGCCGGCGAGGGCGTGCCGCAACGGGTCGGTGACGTGGTCTTGACCGATCACCTCGGCGAAGGTCTCGGGCCGGTAGCGCCGGTACAGGGCCAGCGGCGAGAGAGGTGCCTCCACCCGGTGCACCTTAGCCACGGCAGCCGACAGGCCCCAGAGCTCGTCCACGGTCTTCGCGGTCCGGGTCCACACGAGCAGCAAGAGACCCCCCGCGCACCCGGCAGAGCTTGCTGACCCTTGCTGCCTTCCGGCCCTGGGGGAGTTGGGCTAGGTGCCGCCACGCGAGGGGCTGGCTAGATCGTACCCCCGGGACACGGTGCGGATCGAGAAGGCCCGGTAGCGACCGGTAGCCTGCTCAGCGGAGGATTCGCATAGTGGCCTAGTGCGCACGCTTGGAAAGCGTGTTGGGTGAAAGCCCTCAGGGGTTCGAATCCCCTATCCTCCGCCAGGCGGCTCGTCCGGCGACACCTGGCACGCCGGGGCGAGGCGCACCGCTAGCGAGCTGGGGTGTCGATGCTCGGCAAGGCCAAGTCGCCTCTGACGATGCTCGTGCTTGTCCTGATGGTGGCGGCTGCCTTCATCGTGGGCTGGCGGCTCGCCACCGAGCCCGTGCCGGCCGCGGTGGAGGTCACGGAAGGCAAGAAGCGGCCGTGCAAGACGCAGACTCTGCGTCCGGGGGACTCCCTGGAGGTCTCGCTGGTGACCGCCAACGTGTACAACGCCGGCACCATTCCGGGTCTCGCCGAGACGACCCTGAGCGACCTCGTGGAGCGCGGTCTGCTGCCGGGCCGAACCGGCAACGCTCCTGACGACCTCAACACCCAGAAGACGCTGATCCTCGACCCCAAGCCGGACTCCGCTGCCGTCAAACTGGTGAAGAAGCAGCTCAAGCGGCCGGTGCAGGTCCGCAAGGTCGCCGACGACCTCACTGCCGGGGTCGACGTGATCGTCGGCGACAAGTCCGAGGGGCTGCGCTCCGGCTCCCCCAAGCAGGTCAAGGTCAAGACAGCCACCACCGTCTGCGTGCCCCGGGCGACGGCGGACTGACCGGCGGACCGGCCGACGACTCAGGTCCCCCAGGCCTCGCTGCCGACGGCTGCCAGCCGGCGAGCCGCCCGTGCAGCGAGACGGATCGCAAGCGGGCTTCCACCGCATCTCTCGCATCCCGGGTCGAGACGACCAGCAGCTCGTCCCCCCGTGCGATACGGGTGGTACGGCTCGGCACGAAGGCATGCCCCTCGCGGACGACCAGCGAAACGGAGGTGTCCGCGGGAAGGCGAAGCTCGGCGACCTCCACACCGTGCATCCGAGAGTCCGCCGGCACCAGCACCTGCAGCAGCTCCGCTGCGATGCGGCCCAGCGGCGCGGCCTCCACGTCGACCTCGCGGGCCTCGCCCTCCAGCGTCACGCCGAGGCGGCGGGCGACCCACGGCAGAGTCGGTCCCTGCAGCAGAGTGAATGCGACGACGAGGACGAAGACGACGTCGAACACCTCGGCCGCACCGGTCACGCCCTCGGCGAGCGGGATGGTGGCCAGCACGATGGGCACGGCACCCCGCAGGCCGGCCCAGGACAGGAACGCCTGCTCGCGCCAGCCCACGCGCCACCACACGGCGCAGGTCAACACCGAGAGCGGGCGCGCGACCAGCGTCAGCACCGCACCGGCCAGCAGCGCGAACAGCACCTCCCGGAACCCGATCCGCCCGGGGCTGGCAAGCAGGCCGAGCATCACGAACAGGCCGATCTGGGCAAGCCAGCCCACGCCCTCGGCGAAGGACCTAGTAGCGGCCCGATGCGGGAGGGCCGCGTTGCCGAGCACCAGCGCGGCCACGTACACCGCGGCGAACCCGCTGCCGTGCAACGTCGCGGCGCCGCCGTACGCGAGCACGCTCAGCGCCAGCACCGAGAGCGGGTAGAGCCCGGACGCAGGGAGTGCGGCGCCCATGAGCAGCCGGGCGCCGAGCCAGCCGATCAGCAGCCCCACCGCCGCGCCCAGAGCGAGCTCCAGCGCGATCAGGACCACGGTGCCCACCCAGCCCGCGGCCGACGTCTGCGTCCCGGTGGCCACCACCGTGACCAGGATGGCCACCGGCGCGTCGTTGAGGCCCGACTCGGCCTCCAGGGTGCCGAGCACCC
>DASQMN010000047.1:0-33756 GCA_035645475.1 Nocardioidaceae bacterium | reverse complement strand
TGCGCGGATGTATTCGAATTGGCAGATTCGCTGGACTGGGCGCTGTGCTGCTGGCGCCGGCCATGGCGACCGCGGCCATGGCCGTGCCCTCGTCGGCCGAGTCATCCTCGTCCAGCTTCCGCGTCAGCAGCGGTCCGGCCGGTATCGAGGCAGCAAAGGCAACGGGCAAGGTCTATGTCATCCACGCCCTGACCGGGCAGCCGGTCTCGGTCTCCATCGATGGCGAGGTCGACTCGGAGCAGGTCCCCGCCGGTGACGTGCTCGGTCCGTTGTCGATCGCCCCCGGCAAGCACACGGTGACTGTGGAGGGGGCCGACCCGTCCTGGTCCATGGAAGCGTCGGTCACCATCAAGCCCGGCGGCAGCGTGGACGTCGTGCTCCACCGGCCGGCCGCGGTAGAAGGTAAGCCGACAGTGACCGTCTACGACAACCCCACTCAGCCAGTTCCCGGCGGCAAGGGGAGAATCATGGTCGCGCACACCGCGACGGTCCCGCCAGCCGACATCCAGGTCAACGGCAAGGTGCTGTTCGCGAACGTCGCCAACGGCGAGTTCGCGACGGCCGACGTCCCGGCGGGCACGCACGAGGTCGCCATTCTGCCAACCGGACGCGAGAAGCCGGTGCTGCTCGGCCCGTTGGACCTGCCCGCCGAGGCGGCAACGTTGACGCAGGTCTTCGCGGTCGGACGACCGGCAAACGGCTCGATGGACGTCGTGGTGCACACGCTGCCGGTGCCAGTGCGGGGATCCAGCGCCCCGGACACGGTCAACACCGGTTCAGCCGGGCTCGTGGCCGGACTACCGGTCGACGTCACCGGCAGGTGACCGCTCGCGCTCCGACCACTCGCGTCCGTAGGTCCGCCTGGCTGTGCGGGTGTCTTGCCGGCCTGATTCTGAGCGGATGCGGGAACGCGTCACAGCAGGCGGCTCCGGACCCCGATCAGACGTCAGCCGGTCCGAAGCCGACGGCGTCGTCGGCGCCCACCTACGACGTGACGGCCAAGCCCGGCGTCGAGGCAGGGTCCCAGCGGCATCCCACCCGCCCGACCTCGCTGCGGCTGCCAAGCAACACCGACGTTCCGGTCCGGGTCGCCGGCACCAACGACCGCGGCCTGTTGCAGGTGCCCCGCGACATCCGCGCAGCCGGCTGGTGGGACGGTGGCGCCCGGCTCGCCGACGCGTACGGCACGATCGTGATCGCCGGGCACGTGGACTCGGCCACGCAGGGGCTAGGCCCGTTCGCGGAGCTGCTCAGCACGCAGCGCGGTGAACGGATCGTGGTGCGTGGGCGAGGGGTTGAGCAGACATTCGCTGTCACCTCGGTCGACCGGGTACGAAAGGCCAGTCTCAACACCCGGGACGACATCTTCGCTGCCTCGGGCCGGCTGCGCCTGGTCCTGATCACCTGCGCCGGCGCCTACGACCCCGCACAAGGGGGGTATCAGGACCTTGCCGTCGTGACCGCGCGTCTCGCTCCGTAGGGTTCGGGCATGGCGAAACCGCAGGTCTGGGCCCCATCCGCCGAGCGGGTCGACCTCGTCGTCGACGATGCTCGCTCCGCCATGACGGCCGGAGAGCGGGGCTGGTGGTGCGCCGAGCAGGTTCTGCCGGCCGGCACGCGGTACCGCTTCTCCGTGGACGGTGGCAAGCCGGCCGCTGACCCCCGTGCGCTGCGTCTGCCGGAGGGTCCGGAAGGACCGGCCGAGGTGGTGGACATGGCCGCCTTCGAGTGGACCGATACCGGCTGGGGCGGTGCGCCGCTGGCGGGTGCGGTGATCTACGAGATGCACATCGGCACGTTCACCGCCCAGGGCACCCTCGACGCGGCCATCGAGCGACTGGACCATCTGGTCGAGCTCGGCGTGGACATCGTCGAGGTGATGCCGGTTGCCACCTTCCCCGGCCGCTACGGCTGGGGCTACGACGGTGTCGGGCTGTACGCCGTGCACGGCCCGTACGGCGGGCCGCAGGCATTCGCGCGCTTCGTCGACGCCTGCCACGGTCGGGGCCTCGGCGTCTGCCTGGACGTCGTCTACAACCACCTGGGCCCCAGTGGTGACCACCTGTCGACCTTCGGTCCGTACTACACCGACCGGTATGGCACCCCGTGGGGACAGGCCCTCAACCTGGACGGACCGCACAGCGACGAGGTGCGCCGCTTCCTGCTGGACAACGCTCTGATGTGGCTGTCGGACTTCCACGTCGACGCACTGCGGCTGGACGCCGTGCACGCGCTGTTCGACGAGCGGGCCGTCCCTTTCCTGGAGGAGATGTCCGCAGCTGTCGACGCGCTCTCCGCCCGCCTCAGCCGGCCCCTGTGGCTGATCGCGGAGTCCGACCGCAACGACCCGCGCACCGTGACGCCCCGCGAGGCCGGCGGGACGGGCCTGCATGCGCAGTGGGACGACGACGTTCACCACGCCCTGCACGTGCTGCTCACCGGTGAGACGCAGGGCTACTACGCCGACTTCGCCGAGCCGGGCGCCCTGGCGAAGGTGCTGTCGCACGTGTTCTTGCACGACGGCACATACTCGAGCTTCCGGCAGCGTACGCACGGGCGGCCGGTCGACCGGTCGATGACCCCGGGGTGGCGCTTCGTCGCATCGCTGCAGACCCATGACCAGGTGGGCAACCGTGCAACCGGGGACCGGCTGTCGGATTCCCTGCCGCCCGGCACGCTGGCCTGCGGTGTCGCGCTGCTGCTGACCAGCGCCTACACCCCCATGCTCTTCATGGGCGAGGAATGGGCGGCGTCGACCCCGTGGCAGTACTTCACCGACCACACCGATCCGGAGCTCGCCGACGCGGTACGCGAGGGCCGGCGCGGAGAGTTCGCGGAGCACGGGTGGGACGCCGAGGACGTACCCGACCCGCAGGCCCGGTCGACGCCGCGCCGCTCCACGCTGGACTGGTCAGAGCCTCAGCGCGACCGGCACGCGCGGATACTCGCGTGGTACCGCGACCTGCTGCGGCTGCGCCGGGAGCGCCCTGATCTGCGCGACCCGCGCCTGGACCAGGTCGTGGTGCACCAGGACGGGAACACGGTGCTGGTGGAGCGTGGCGAGCACCGGGTGGCGGTGAACCTGGGGAGCACCGCCACGCCCGTCGACCTGCATGGCGACAACATGTCGGTCCTGCTTGCCTGGGGGACCGGGGTGGAGGTCGAGGACGGCAAGGCGATGCTGCCGGAGCGCTCGGCAGCCGTGCTGGGACCTGCCTGACCCTTTTCAGTCAGCGTTGCTGAAGCAGTACTCCACGTCGGAGAAGGAGTCGGCAGCCAGGCAGTAGAACATCCGCAGCGTCGCGTCGCCGGCGTTGCGGATGCCGTGCTCGACGTCGGCGGGGATGGACACCGCCGAGCCGGCCTTGACCTGATGCTCGACCCCGGCCAAGGTGACGATCCCGGCACCCTCGAGCACGAAGTACACCTCCGCGTTGGCATGCCGGTGCAGTCCGAGCCACCCCTGCGCCTGCAGCGTCCCCACGCCACAGGTCAACGTGTCGGTGTCGGTCACGTCACCGCTGAACAAGGTGCGCCACGACACGGTCCCGTGGACCGGGTCGTCCCAACCGTCCGTCGGTTCCCCACCGTCGCTGCGCACCGATCCGCTCACTCGGCTCCCGTGCCCAGGGACCCGAGACGCATGCCTGACTGGCACCGGGGAACGGCACAGACCCCGAGCACAGGAGAGCGCATGTACGAGTACAAGGTCGTCGAGCTACGCGAAGGCATGGTCGGCAGCAAGATGTCGGGCAGCAAGCTGGAGAACACGCTCAACGAGCACGCCGGCCAGGGTTGGCAGCTGCGGGCCGTCACCGCGGTGACGGTCAAGGGCCGGGTCGGGCCCGGTGGCGTGGACGGCCTCCTGGTCACCTTCGAGCGCCCGAAGACGGTCTGAGTCCATGACGCAGCCACGAGAACTCGACCTGTCCGGCGTGGCGCAGGAGCCGGCCGACGAGTCGGTTGCCGAGGAGAAGGACATCCTCGGCAACCAGCCCGACACCGGTGACCTGGTGAGCGAGGACGACGCCCAGTAGCCGGTAGCAGACAAGCGCAACAGCAAGGTGCCCAGTAGGCGAGAATGGCCTACTGGGCGCCTTGCGCGTCGATCGGCGGGTGCTGTACAGGATGGGAGGCGCCGCGCGGTCCGGTGGCTGTTGGCCCAACCACCAGACCTCGGCGCGGCGTCGTCCCGGGACGGCGTCAGCCTTGCCCGGAAAGTACCCGTTCAGTGAGGCCGCACGCACTCACTCAGCAGAATTTTACTGTGACGCTACGGAGTCAACGACGTCCTGGGCGATCGTGCGGAGCTTGCGGTTGGTCCGCTGCGAAGCGGCGACCAGCAGGTCGAAGGCCTCGCTGGCCGTGCAATTACGGTCACGCATCAAGATGCCCTTGGCCTGGTCGATCACCGGCCGGGTCTCCAGCGCCTGTGCGAGCTGGCGCACCAGCTGGCGGGATCCGTCGTGTTCGTAGAGGTTCGCCAACAGCGCCTCCCCAGCGGAGGCCACGCTGATCGCGGTCCGTCGGGCGGTCTGGTCGAAGCCATGGGCCGAGGTGCTGTAGATGTTCAGGGCAGCCGCCACCTTCTTGTCCTCGTCGACCACCAGGGGAAGCGACAGCGAGCTAGCGGCCCCACGCCGGAGCGCTTCACGGGTGTAGTCGGCCCAGCGGGTCTCGGTAGCCATGTCGTCGATGTGCATGACCTCGCCTGAGGCCGCGGCGTCCAGGCACGGACCATAGCCCCGCTCGTACTGGCCTTCGTCGAGCTGGAGAGCCAGATCACCGGTGGTGGCGGCGGTGTTCGCGTTGTCCTTCACCACCAAGGTGACCGAGACCTCGCTTGCTCCCGTGACCGCCACCTTCGCGACTTCGGAGAGCTCCTGGAGCGCCGACTCCATCGTGTGGTCCCTCAACCGCAGACGGGTCAACCGTCCCAGCGCATCAGGGCTCGGCTGAGCACGTTCTGTTGATGACGTCATGACGTCCCTCGATCCGGCCCGGTCTAGGCCAGTAAGTGGGGAGAACCGTGGCGGCGCTCATGAGGAGGGGAGGCTTCCCTGACCGCGTCCGCCGTTGCCTGACGTCCGAGCCCATCCGTCGAAGCGGACGGCTCACGACCTAGACACTACATGCCGGCTGTGATCAGTCGGCTACTTAGCCGGTCCGCGCGGCTTGCCCACCGAGTCGACGACGTCGCGGGCGATGTCGCGAAGCTTGCGGTTCGACCGTTGCGAGGCCGCGACCAGCAGCTCGAAAGCCTCGTCCGAAGTGCAGGACCGGTCTCGCATCAGGATGCCCTTGGCCTGGTCGATCACCGGGCGGGTCTCGAGCGCCTGCGCGAGCTGTTGCACCAGCTCCCGGGAGCTGTCGTGCTCGTGCATGTTGGCCAGCACCGTCTCCGCGTAGCCAGCCAGGCTTGCGGCGGTGCGCAGGGCCTCGGAGTCGAAGGCGTGCACCGACCTGCTGTAGATGTTCAGCGCAGCCGTGATCCGACGCTCCTCGTGGAGCATCACCGGAACCGACATCGAGCTCAAGGCACCCCGCTCGATGGCTTCTCTCGTGTAGTCGCCCCACCGCGTCTCGGTGGCCATGTCCTCGACGTGCATAATCATGCCGTCGTTGGCAGCGTCCAGGCACGGCCCGTAACCGCGCTCGTACTGACTCTCGTCGAGATCGAGGGCGAGGTCGCCGGTGTGCACGACGGTGTCGGACCGTTGCCGGCTCACCAGGCTGACAGACACCTCGCTGGCGCCGGGAACCACAGCTTTGGCCAGCTCGGCCACCTCACGCAGCGCCGACTCCATCGAGTGGTCCCTGAGCCGCAGTCGGCTCAGTTGAGCGAAGGCTGAGCTGGTCTCCACCGGCCCATCGGATGAGGTCACAAGCACAAGCTTCCCGCCCGACGATCGGGCTCTGATCAGCAGGCCGCAGCCTGCGCCGACGATCCAGCATGACCGTCCCCTGTCCTCCGCACGCCATGGCTCGACGAAAGGAGACCACCCGATAGTAGGCGGCTCAACCAGCCGGCAGGCTACCCCGGCTGCCAGTTGGCTGTGTTCATCCGGCTGGGTTGGACGCGTGGAGGCTCCCCCTCCTGCTTGGGGTAGTCCGGTGGGTACGGGAGGTCGCCGCGCTCGTCCCTGGCGTACCACTCGAGCAGCGTGTCGAGTCCGAACGCGGCGTCGTCGATACCGGCCATCGCGTCGCCCACCTCTCCCAGCCGCGCCGGCACGGTGTGCAGCGTGAGGTCGGCCGGATCGGCGTCGCCCAGCTCGTCCCAGGTCAGCGGCGTCGACACCGGAGCACCGGGACGCGGACGCAGCGAGTACGCGCTGGCAATGGTGCGGTCCCGAGCGTTCTGGTTGTAGTCGACGAACACCGACCCGTCCGGCCGCTCCTCCTTCCACCAGTTGGTGGTGACCCGGCCGGGCATGCGGCGCTCCAGCTCACGCCCGAAGGCGATCGCTGCGTGTCGAACGTCGGTGAAGGTCCAGCGGCGCTCGATGCGCACGTAGATGTGGATGCCGCGACCGCCGGAGGTCTTGGGGTAGCCGGTGATCGCCAGCTCGGCGAGCAGGGCCCTGGCCTCCGCAGCCACAGCCACCGCGTCGGCGAAGCTCGCACCCGGTTGCGGGTCGAGGTCGATGCGCAGCTCGTCGGGCGCCTCGACGTCGTCGTCTCGCACCGGCCAGGGGTGGAATGTGAGGGTGCCCATGTGCGCCGCCCAAGCAGCCACCGCCGGGTGATCGGGGCTGATCTCGTCGGCCGTACGACCGGAGGGGAAGGTGATCCGCGCCGTCTGTACCCACTCAGGCGCACCCGCCGGCAGTCGCTTCTGGAAGAAGGCGTCGCCCTTGTTGTCCTGCCGGGTCGACAGCACAGCGCCTTCGAAGACGCCTTTCGGCCACCGCTCGAGCGTGGTGGGCCGGTGTTGCAAGGCGGTCAGCAGCGCCTCGCCGACGTCGGCGTAGTACTGCACGACCTGGAGCTTGCTGACCGCCGGACCGGCGGGCGTGGCCGGAAAGATCTCACGGTCGGGACTGCTCACGGAGACCGTGCGTCCGGCGACGTCGAGCTCCACCCGGGTGGCCATGCGCTCACCGTACGCTGACTGGCATGGCCTACCGGGTAGAGAAGTCCGATGAGCAGTGGCGTGCCGAGCTGACGCCGGAGGAGTACGACGTGCTGCGGCGTGCCGGCACCGAGCGACCGTTCGTCGGCGAGTACACCGACACCAAGACGGCGGGGATCTACTCCTGCCGGGCCTGCGGCGCGGAGCTGTTCCGCTCCGACACCAAGTTCGACTCACACTGCGGGTGGCCGTCGTTCTGGTCCCCGCTGGCAGGCGACGCTGTGGAGCTGATCGAGGACCGGTCGATGTTCATGAAGCGCGTCGAGGTGCGCTGCGCCAACTGCGGCTCGCACCTGGGCCACGTCTTCGAGGGCGAGGGATACGGCACGCCCACCGACCAGCGCTACTGCATCAACTCGATCTCGGTGCGCCTGGAGCCGACCGAGAGCTGACCGCACTCAGGGCAGCGCGTCGACCAGCTCGGCCACCGTACGACGCCGTCCGGTGAAGAACGGCACCTCCTCGCGCACGTGCCTGCGTGCACCGCTGGCGCGAAGCTCGCGCATCAGGTCGACGATCCGATGCAGGTCGTCGGCTTCGAAAGCCAGCATCCACTCGTAGTCACCGAGCGCGAACGACGCCACGGTGTTGGCGCGCACGTCGGGGTAGCCGCTGGCCATCATGCCGTGCTCGCGGAGCATGTCGCGCCGTTCCTGGTCGGGCAGCAGGTACCACTCGTAGGACCGGACGAACGGGTAGACACACAGGTGGCGTCGAGCCTCTTCGCCGGCCAGGAATGCAGGCACGTGGCTCTTGTTGAACTCCGCCGGCCGGTGCAGGCCGAGCTGCGACCACACCGGCGTCAGGTGCGTGCCCAGACCGGTTCGCCGCAGTCGCGAGTAGGCGTCCTGAAGCAGCTCGCTGTCGGCGGCGTGCCACCACACCATGACGTCGGCATCGGCACGCAGCCCACCCACGTCATAGGTACCGCGCACGACGACGTCCTTGGCCGCCAGCTCGTCCACGAGCCGGTCGACCTCACCGGTCAACGCCGCCCGGTCGGCGTCCGGGCCGAGCGGGGTGGACAGCCGGAACACGGTCCACATGGTGTAGCGGATCGTCTCGTTCAGCTCGCGGGCGACCTTGCCGGCGTTGGCCGCGCGGCCGCGCGGGTGGGTGCTGGGTGCATCGCTCATGGTGCTCATGTCGTCAGTCTCCCTCGCGCCGGCGACTCGTGGTCGGGCAGCGACGCGAGAAGCCGCTCAGCCGCCTGCTGCGCGCCCGCGACACAGGCTGCGACGCCGAGACCCTCGTAGGCGGCACCGCACACCTCGAGGGCGTCCACCTCAGCGACGGCCGCCTGCACCCTGCCGATGCGCTCGGTGTGCCCCACGGCGTACTGCGGGAGAGCACCGCCCCAGCGGGTGACCACGGCGTCGACGAGGGGACCACGCAGCCCGACCGCGGCGTGCAGGTCGTTGACCGCCAGATCAACGAGCTCGGAGTCGTCGCGCTGCAGGACCGACTCCTCGTGGTGGCGTCCCAGTGAGGCGCGCAGGACGACGGTGTCCGGACCGGCCGCGGCGCCGATCCAGGCCCACTTGGCACTCGACCAGGTCGCGGCCTTGACCGTGTGGCCGTCCACAGGCGGGACCAGGAACCCGGAGCCGGCCAGCGGCTGGACGCCCTCCCGCGGCACCGCGAGGCTCACCACCGCCATCGAGGCGTGCTCGACCTGACGCAGCTCGGCAGCGGCGCGCGGGGCGAGCTCGGTCAGAAGCCGCGCGGTCGGCGCTGCCGGCGTGGCGAGCAGCACGGCGTCCACGGCCAGTCGTGATGGAGCAGCAGCCGAGCCGAGCTCGAGCTGATAGCCGTCGGCCTGCGGGGAGATCCGACGCACGGTCGTCTGCAGGCGTACGTCCGGCAGGGCACCGGCCAGTGTCTCGGGGAGCCGGGCGATCCCTCCGATGACGCCGGCGAAGACCGGGCCGGCGGCCGCATCGGGACCGCGTCGTCGGGCGGCCGCAGCCACCAGCGAGCCACCCTGTTCGGCCAGCGACGCGATCTGCGGGGCAGCCGCGCGCAGCGACAGCTCCCGGGCGTGCCCGGCGTACACCCCGCCGAGCAGCGGCTCCACCAGCCGGTCGAGAACCTCGGTGCCGACGGCACGGCTGACCAGCTGACCGACGCTCACGTCGGGAGCGTCCGGCTGGCGGGGTAGGCGTCGGTCCAGCAGCGAAGCTCGCAGACGCAGGGCTCCGCGCCGGGACAGGATCTGCGAGTCGATCGCGGCGGCGACGTCGGTGGGGATGCCGAAGACGGTGGGAGGCATGGGGCGAAGGCTGCCGCGGCTCCAGATCGAGGCTGTGGTGGCGTGCGGGTGCACGAGGTCGTCCCCGAGCCCGACGGTGCGCACGAGGTCGACCGCCTCAGGGCGACGCGCCAGCAGAGACTCCGCCCCGAGGTCCACCGGGATCCCGGCGACCTCGCCGCGCAGGAGCTTGCCGCCGACACGGTCCGCCCCTTCGAGCACCACGACGTCGAGCTCGGGGCGCCGCTCACGCAGATGCTGTGCCGCGGCCAGGCCGGCGATGCCCGCGCCGACGACCGCTACGCGCGGACCGGCTGTAGAGCTCATGCGTCCACGGTCGCAGTTTCGAGGCAAGCGTGTGGAACCAGTCGAGGGTGAGCCGCGTCTCAGCCACACCTGCAGCAGCCCGCACATCCGTCGAGGAGCTCGCCATGACCGACCCGATCTCGACCGGCAGCTCGCCGTCCCAGCGTCGTGCCACGGTACGAAGCCGGCTGTCCGGCGGTGCCGGGGTGGCACTGGCCGCGCTCCTGCTGGTGAGCTTGATCGCGCTGGTCATCGGCATCGGCAGGAGCTCGAGCTCCTCCGAGGATGCGGCCACGTCCGAGTCGGCCGGCTCGAGCGGCGGGGCCGAGGGCGAAGCGGCACCGGCAATGGCCCGTGAGGAGTCCTTCGACAGTGCGGCCCTCGACGGTGCTCTGAGTGGCAGTAAGAAGGCTGCGGAGCCGGCACCGGTCGCACTGTCCGACCGTGCGGTGATCCGTACCGCGGCGATGACGTTGCTCGCGGACGACGTGGCCACCGCTCGCAGCGACCTGCTGACCATCACCGAGTCACTCGGTGGCTACGTGGCCGACGAGCGGAGCGAGGCCGACCGAGGCGGCCGGCTGCGTTCAGCGGAGCTCACCCTGCAGGTGCCGACCGGTGACCTCGACGCCGCGCTGGAACGCATCGCCGACGTGGGCACCGAGACCTCCCGCTCGCAGTCCACCGAGGACGTGACCGAGCAGGTCGTGGACGTCGACTCCCGGGTGGACAGCTCCGAGGCAGCACTTCGGCGGGTACGCCTCCTGCTCAAGGAGGCCAACTCGCTCGGCGACGTGATCCGCCTCGAGCAGGTGCTCAGCTCCCGGCAGGCTGATCTCGAGTCGCTGCTGTCCCAGCAGGAGTCGCTGGCGGCGCTCACCAGCATGGCAACGCTTCAAGTCAGCGTGTCAGAACCTGACAGCAGAGACCCCAAGCCGGCCGGTGACGACGAGGCGGGCTTCTTGGCCGGGCTGTCCGACGGCTGGAACGCGCTCAAGGCCGGCTACGTCGCGCTTGCCACGCTGGTCGGCGCACTACTGCCCACGGCCGTCGTGCTCGGTCTCATCGCCTTGGTGGCCCGGCTGATCCTGCGCCGCGGCCGCTGGAGCCGCCGGCCGACGAGCAGCACTGCGTGAGCCTGAGGAAGCCGGTCAGCCGACCGCGAAGGCGTGCACCACGTCGACCACGCGGGCGAGCGCGTCCGGATCTGTGGTGGGCAGGACTCCGTGGCCGAGGTTGAAGACATGGCCAGGTGCCGCCTGGCCGGCGCGCAGCACCGTACGGGTGGCGTCCTCCAGGACGGGTGCCGGCGCGAAAGCCAGGGCCGGGTCGAGGTTGCCCTGCACTGCCCGGTCGGGGCCGATGCGCTCGGTGGCGACGTCGAGCGGGACGCGCCAGTCGACGCCCACGACGTCGGCGCCTGCCTCTCCCATCGCCGCCAGCAGCTCACCGGTGCCCACTCCGAAGTGGATCCGTGGCACGTCCAGGTCGGCCACCGCGGCGAGCACGGCCGCCGAGTGCGGCTGTACGAACCGCTGGTAGTCGGCGAGCGACAGGGCGCCGGCCCACGAGTCGAACAGCTGCACCGCACTGGCACCGGCCTGCACCTGCACGCGCAGGTAGGCGGCTGCCAGGTCGGCAAGCCGGTCGAGCAGCGCGTGCCAGAGCTCGGGTTGCCCATGCATGAGCGCCTTGGTCAAGGCGTGGTCGCGCGACGGCCCGCCCTCGATCAAGTACGACGCGAGGGTGAACGGTGCGCCGGCGAAGCCGATCAGCGGAGTCGGCCCGAGCTCGCTGACCAGCGCTCGTACCGCTTCGGTCACGTAGTCGACGTCGTCGGGTTCCAGGCCGCGCAGGCGGTCCACGTCGGCGGCGGTGCGAAACGGCTCGGCCACGACGGGACCGGTGCCGGGCACGATCTCGACGCCGACGTCGATGGCTTGCAGGGGCACCACGATGTCGGAGAAGAGGATCGCCGCATCAGTGCCGTAGCGGCGTACGGGCTGCATGGTGATCTCGACGATCAGCTCCGGCGTCGTGCAGGCGGTGAGCATGGCGATGCCCTCGCGAAGCCGCCGGTACTCCGGCAATGAGCGTCCCGCCTGACGCATGAACCACACCGGTACGTGCGGCACGGGCTCGCGGCGGCATGCCAGCAGGAACGCTGACGAGGTCGGATCAAGCGCAGGCACGCCGTGGATCCTCCCAGGAGACCCGGCGAGTCGCTCGGGCGGGCAGTCGGCGCCAGCGCCTAGCCTGCCTGGCATGGGCGTGCGCACCGAGCTCGACGGCCCGCCCGAGGACTTCGTGGCGGCCGTGGCAGCCCTGCGCGCCGCCCGTCCGCGTCGCGAGGTGCACCTGGAGTCCATCCCGGCGCCTCAACGCATCGCACCGTACGCCGCTGCCGTCTCTGCCGACGTGCGCAGTGCCGGGGAGGACGTGGGTACCGGTCGTCTCGTTCTGCTCTACGACCCGGCCGGCAAGGAGGCCTGGGAGGGCACCTTCCGCTGTGTCGCCTTCGGGAAGGCAGAGGTGGGCCCCGAGATGGTGACGGACCCTTTGGTCTCGGCCGTGGGGTGGTCGTGGCTGACCGACGCACTGGAGGCCTTCGAGGCTGACCATGTCGCTCTCAGCGGCACCGTGACGACGGTCCTGTCCGAGGGCTTCGGCGGCATGGCGGAGGACGGCTCGTCCGCCCAGCTGGAGATCCGGGCGTCCTGGACTCCGGTCGGCGACGTCGCCCCGCACGTCGGCGCCTGGGCCGAGATGCTGTGCACCGTGTCCGGACTACCGCCGCTGCCACCGGGTGTGGCGTCGTTGCCACGACGTGGCGCGCGGCCGGGCTGACATGACGTCGCCGTCCGACGAGTCAGCCCCACCTCAGTCCGCTGAGGACAACGAGCCGGCGGCGGTGGCCGAGCCGACGCCCGCACCGCGGTTGCAGCTGAGCGAGCCGCTTCCGCCGGTCACCCAGACCGACGCCGCACTGGCCGAGGTCGTGTCCGCCGTCGCAGCCGGTAGTGGGCCGGTGGCGCTGGACGCAGAGCGCGCGTCGGGCTACCGCTACTCCCAGCGCGCGTACCTGGTGCAGCTGCGCCGTGCAGGCGTCGGCACGGTGCTGGTCGACCCGGTTCCGTTCGATGACCTGGCCGCCCTCGACACCGCCATCGGCGACGCCGAGTGGATCCTGCATGCCGCCTCACAAGACCTGGTCTGCCTCGCCGAGGTCGGCATGGTTCCGCGCCGGCTCTTCGACACCGAGCTCGCGGGGCGGCTGCTGAACCTCCCGCGCGTCGGGTTGGCGGCCCTGGTCGAGGAGCTGCTCGGCCGTTCCCTGGCCAAGGAGCACTCGGCCGTCGACTGGTCCACGCGGCCGCTCCCCGAGCCCTGGCTTCAGTACGCCGCGCTGGACGTCGAGCCGCTGCTCGAGCTGCGCGACGTGCTGGTCGAGCGGCTCGACGCGGCCGGCAAGCTGGGCTGGGCGCAGGAGGAGTTCGACGCGCTGCTGACCTTCACCGGCCCGGCGGTCCGGCTCGAGCCCTGGCGTCGTACGACGGGCATCCAGACCGTACGCGGGCGTCGTGCCCTCGGCACGGTGCGATCGCTGTGGCAGCGCCGCGACGCGATCGCCGCACACCGGGACGTGGCGCCCGGCCGGGTGCTCGCCGATGCCGCGATCGTGCAGCTGGCCAGCAACCCGCCCGCCAACCGGTCGGCCCTCCGTGAGAGCCGTCCGATGCGCGGGCGAGGCGCTCGCCGGCACCTCGACGACTGGTGGGAGGCGATCGAAGAGGCCGCCGCCGTACCCGAGGACGAGCTGCCGGCGGTACGGGCGCCGCAGACGGGTCCGCCACCACCGCGGGCATGGGCCGACCGCAACCCGCCGGCGGCGGTGCGGCTGGCAGCGAGCCGGGAGACGGTCAACGCCCTGGCCGCGCTGCACGAGCTTCCGGTCGAGAACCTGCTCACGCCGTCGATCCTGCGGGCCTTGGCATGGGACCCACCGTCCGGCGCGGTCGAGTCGATCGATGTCGACGCGGTGGCCGACCGGCTGCGGGCGGACGGAGCTCGCGCCTGGCAGATCGGACTCACCGCCGACCCGATCGCGCATGCCCTGGCTGCCGGAAGCTCATCATGAGGCGGCACCGTGCCCTGGTCGCATCGGCGCTGCTGGTCGCTCTGTGCGGCTGTGCGCAGGCTGGTGACGGCGATGTCGCCACCCCGGAGTCGGTCACCGAGTCGGCCGTTCCGGAGTCCACGGCACCGGAGTCGACGGCACCAGAACCGACCGCAGCTGAGCCGACGGAGTCCGACCCGGACGAGCCGGAACCCAGCGACTCGGAGCCGACCGAGTCCCAGCCTCAGCGACCTCCCACTCTGGCCGACGCCCTGCTGTCGGCGAGCGAGGTCCCGGTGGACGCATCGGGTGAGGCGTGGACTGCCGGGCCTGTCGCCCGAGGTCAGAAGATCGCCACCGCCTCGGCCTGCCAACGGGTGCCGCTGGTGTCGATCGGTGTGACTGACCTGCGGCAGCGTCGCTACGACAACCCGGCCCCCGGCCAGGTGCTGCACACGGTCGCCGCTTTCGCCGACGACGACAGCGCCCGCCGGGCGTACGCGGTGCTGGAGGTGTGGCTGCGCGACTGCGCCGAGACGCTGGACGAGCAGGGCAAGCAGCCGGGGACGATGCCGACCGGGCTCAGCGACGTGGCGGCGCCGGGCCTGGCCGGATGGGCGGCTGTGTTCTACGGGCCCGCGCGCGGCCAGCCGGACGCAGGGGTGGTCGAGGCGCACGCCATCGTCGTGGACGATGAGACGCTGTCCTGGCTCGTCTACCGCAGCATGGGTCAGGACTACAACTACGAGGCAGGGCAGGCGCCACCGGAACAGGCGGCGCCCGTCATGGCGCAACGCCTTCGCACGCTGCGCTGAACCGGAAGGCACGGATGCGCGACTTCACTCGGCCCGCGATGCCCGGCCGTGCACTCTTCGACGCACTCCCCGGCGGCGAGGACCCGGCCGCCCGCGTCGAGGCGGGCCTGCGGCTGGCGGAGTTGCTGGTACGCGGGGCTCGCACCAGCGAGGACCGCGCCGTCGTCGACCGCGTCGTGACCCTCGCCGACGACCAGGGGCTCGACCTGCTGGCCGAGCTCTGGTCGCAGGCACCGGCCGAGACCCTGGCCGGCGCCCTCTGGCGGTTGTACCTGTTGCGTGCCTGGGTACGCCGCCACCCCTCCGCCGCTGCCCGCGAGTTCGACGCCGGGCGGGCCTTCGCACCGGTGCATGAGGTGGTCGCCGGCGTCGTCGACCCGCCCGGCCCGGACGAGGTCATCGTCCTGGTCGACGTGGTGCTGCGAGGCCTGGTGAGCGGCGACCTCGCCGTCACCTTGGAACGGGCGGCCGCGTTCGCCCGGGTCGTCGCCACCGGTCGGGCAGCGCTGGCGGAAGCCGGCAGCCCGGACGCAGCCGGCACGAGGACCCGCGCTGCCGCGAGACTGCAGGACACGGCCGCGGACCTCGAGCGGGCGGCGCGGTTCGAGCGCCAACGGAATGTGACCCGCGGCTGATCCGTTACTGTGTGCGGGCGCCGGGCTGCGGTAGCCCCGGGTCCCACACTGAGCCGCTACGAGCGGCCACGCGCCGTGAGGCGCTCCCAGCCCGGCGCACTACATCGACGGCGCAGACAGTGCCCAGTGCTCGAACGTGTCGGTGACGACCATCCCGACGTGTTCGTACAGGCCCAACGCACCGGTGCGCGAGTCGGTGTTGAGCTCGAACAGACTGGCCCCACGTTGCCGTGCCAGCCGGCCCGCTTCGCTCAGCAGGGCGCGGCCGAGACCGAGACCACGTCGGTCCTTCCGTACCGCCAGCTGCTGCACCCACGAGTCACTGCCGGTGACGAGTACGAAACAGGCGCCGACGATCTCGGAGTCGTGGTCGACCACGAGCAGCTGCCACGCTTCGAAGCCAGGGCGGCGCAGGACCTCGGCCGCCCAGTCCTCGAACGAGCTCGGCTCGCGGTTCGGCCACTCCCCGAAGGCGTCCTCGATCACCTGCCACACCGCGGTGTCATCGACCCCGGGCCGGGCGGGGCGGATGACCGCGCCCTCAGGCAGCGGCACAGGTTCCAGCTCCACCTCGGGAGGCAACCGGAGCACCCAGGAGGTGTGCCGCAGCGTGTACCCCCGCTTCGCGAACATCGCCAGCGCAGCAGTGTCACTCACCGGCACCGTCTGGCCGACCAGACGGTCGCTGTCGGTTGGCTGGGAGGCACGTCTGCGCCGGGCCACCTCCTCCGTCCAGGCGATCAGGGCGGTGCCGAGGCCCAGCCCGCGCCGATCGGGGTGGACGAAGACCTCCGCTCGTCTGGCGGACACTTCCGCGGATGCGACCAGGTCGCCGCCGGCGAACACACCCATCGATCCGGACGCGAGGTCGACGGACGGGCGCTGCCAGTCACCCTCGATGTCGGCGAGCTCCACGAACGGCCGGCCCAGGTGGACCCGCTCGTAGGCGTGCATCAGGTCGACCAGCGCGGCCGCGTCTGATCGTCGCAGCGGGCGGCTGGTGTAGCCGTCGCGTGTCAGGGTCAGCGGTACGGGCGTCAGGATGGTCACCGCACCAGCATGGCCGCCTCGAACGTGCGTCGTCACACCGATTTCGGCGACGCTCGCCGCACGGCCCGAAATAGGCGAGGCTGAGGTCAGCGACGCGCGAAGCGCACCGAGAGGGAGACTCAACATGGCGCAAGGCAACGAGGCCCGGGTGGTCGAGCAGGTGAGCAAGGGTCTGCTGATCGGCGACAGCTGGCGAGAGGCCACCGGCGGAGCCACGCTGGACGTCGAAGACCCGTCGACGGGTGAGGTGATCGCCTCGGTCGCCGACGGCGACGTGGCTGACGGACGCGCCGCCCTCGATGCCGCGGTCGCCGCGCAGGGCGACTGGGCTGCCACCGCGCCGCGCGAGCGTGGGGAGATCCTGCGCCGGGCGTACGAGCTCGTCACCGAACGCACCGAGGACCTCGCACTGCTCATGACGCTGGAGATGGGCAAGCCGC
This sequence comes from Nocardioidaceae bacterium, assembly GCA_035645475.1. Taxonomy (GTDB): domain Bacteria; phylum Actinomycetota; class Actinomycetes; order Propionibacteriales; family Nocardioidaceae; genus DASQMN01. Next base: position 17,007 of record DASQMN010000047.1, on the reverse strand, counting down.
TCAAGGAGTCGCGCGCGGAGATCGCCTACGGCTCGGAGTTCTTCCGCTGGTTCTCCGAAGAGGCGGTCCGCATCAGCGGCCGCTACTCCACCGCCCCCAACGGCGCGACCCGGCTGCTGACGATGAAGCAGCCGGTCGGGCCCTGCTTGATGATCACGCCGTGGAACTTCCCGCTGGCCATGGGCACGCGCAAGATCGGACCAGCGGTGGCGGCCGGCTGCACCATGGTGCTCAAGCCGGCGGCGCTGACGCCTCTGACGGCGCTGGCGCTGGCCGACATCATGCGCGAAGCGGGGCTTCCAGACGGTGTCTTGAACCTCGTGACGACCTCTCGCACCGGCGAGGTCATGGAGCCGCTGATCCGGGACCCCCGGCTGCGCAAGCTCACCTTCACCGGCTCCACCGAGGTCGGCCGGCGCCTGGTGGAGCAGTCGGCGCAGGGGCTCCTGCGGCTGTCGATGGAGCTGGGCGGCAACGCGCCGTTCCTGGTGTACGGCGATGCCGACCTCGATGCCGCAGTGGACGGAGCGGTCCTGGCGAAGATGCGCAACATCGGTGAGGCCTGCACGGCGGCCAACCGCTTCATCGTGCACGAGTCGGTCGCCGACGAGTTCGGCGCCCGACTCAGCGAGCGTCTGGCCGCCCTCGAGGTCGGCCGCGGAGTATCGGAGTCGGTCGACGTCGGTCCGCTGGTCGAGGGCAAGCAGCGCGACAAGGTCAGCGAGCTGGTCGACGACGCGGTGGACCGCGGCGCCAAGGTGGCGACCGGCGGCAGCGCACCGGAGGGCCCTGGCTACTTCTACTCCCCCACGGTCCTGACCGACGTACCGCCCGACGCGCGGATGTTCAAGGAGGAGATCTTCGGACCGGTGGCGCCGATCTTCCGCTTCTCCACCGACGAGGAGGGCCTGGCGATGGCCAACGACACCGAGTACGGCCTGGTGGCCTACCTGTTCACCCGAGACTTGTCGCGCGCCGTGAAGGTGGCTGAGGGTCTGGAAACCGGGATGGTCGGTCTCAACCAGGGCGTCGTGTCGAACCCAGCCGCGCCGTTCGGCGGTGTCAAGGCCAGCGGATTCGGTCGAGAAGGCGGAGCCGAGGGCATCGAGGAGTACCTGGAGACGAAGTACGTGGGGATCGCCCTGTGACCGCCGCGGATGTCGTCCTGCTCGGGATAGGCGTCGGCGGGGAGGACCTCGCCGCTCGGCTGGCACGCCGGGGTCTGCGCGTGGTGGCCGTGGAGCGCGATCTCGTCGGCGGTGAGTGCCCGTACTGGGGCTGTATCCCGAGCAAGATGATGATCCGGGCTGCCGACGTGATCGCCGAGACCCGGCGGGTGGGCGAGCTCGCCGGTTCGGCGCAGGTGCAACCCGACTTCGCGATGGTGGCCGACCGCATCCGCGACGAGGCCACCAGTGACTGGGACGACACGATCGCGGCGGACCGACTCGAGGCTTCGGGTGTCCGGCTCGTCCGCGGTCACGCTCGACTCAGCGGCCCTGCACAGGTGAGCGTCGGCGACGAGGTGATCGACGTCAAGCACGCCATCGTGCTCTCGACCGGCACCGAGCCGGTCACTCCGCCGGTCGAGGGGCTGGCCGGGCTGCCGTTCTGGACCAACCACGAGGCGTTGGAGGCGAAGGAGGCACCACAGTCCCTGCTCGTGCTCGGTGGGGGCTCGATCGGGGTGGAGCTCGCGCAGGCGTACTCGCGCTTCGGGACCCAGGTCACGGTGGTGGAGGCCGGACCTCGACTGCTGGCACGCGAGGAGCCCGAGTCCGGCGCACTGGTCGCTGAGGTCTTCGCACGAGAGGGCATCACGGTGGTGGAGGGTCTGGGCGCTGAGCGGGCGAGCTACGACGGCCGGACGTTCACCTTGGACCTGTCCGACGGGCGTGCGGTACACGGCGAGCAGCTGCTGGTGGCGACCGGACGTCGCCCGCGGGTGCACGGTCTCGGACTGGAGCTGGTCGGACTGGACGCCGACAAGCCGCTGGACGTCGACGAACACCAGCGTGTGCAGGGCACGACCGGCGGGGGCGTCCCGCTGCTGGCGATCGGTGACGTGGCCGGCAAGGGCGCGTTCACGCACGTCGCGATGTACCACTCCCCGATCGCCGAGCGAACCATCATGGGCGACGCCGGACCTGGGGCCGAGTACTCGGCGCTGCCGAGAGTCACATTCACCGACCCGGAAGTGGGGGCCGTGGGCATGACCGAACAGGAGGCGCGCAACGCCGGTCTGGACGTTCGCACGGGGATCGTTCAGGTTCCCGCGACCTCGCGCGGCTACATCCACAAGGCGGGCAACGACGGTTTCATCAAGGTGGTCGCCGACAGCGCGCGGGGCGCGCTGGTCGGGGCTACCAGCGCCGGGCCATGGGGCGGAGAGGTGCTTGGTGCCTTGCACGTGGCGGTCCGTGGGCAGGTGCCGATCGCCACGCTGCGTCACTCGATGTGGGCGTACCCCACCTTCCACCGCGGCATCGGCGACGCACTCGCCGACCTCGACGACTGAGTCGACGCCGGCGCCGCTGGCGTACGCTCGCCCGCATCTGTCCTGGAGGAGTTCTCGTGTCCCACGCTCTCGACCCCGCGACCGTCGACCAGCTCGCCAAGGAGCTCGACGCCGATCCGGCGTACCGGCTGGCTCGCAACGCCGTCACCATGACACCGGTCGACCAGGTGGCCCTCGACCGCGACGTCGTGGCCGGCGTCGACCACTCGATGTCCCATCTGCTCGACGACTGGGCGGCGACCGACCAGAAGAAGTCCGGGCGGTGCTGGCTGTTCGCCGGAACCAACCTGCTTCGGGTGGGTGCCGCGGAGCGGCTGGGTGTCAAGGACTTCCAGTTCTCCCAGGCGCACCTGCTTTGCTGGGACAAGCTGGAGAAGGCCAACCACTGGCTCGAGTCGATCCTGGCGACCGCCGACCGCGACGCCGACGACCGGACGGTCGCACACCTGCTGACCACCCCGGCCGAGGACGGCGGACAGTGGAACATGTTCGCCGCGCTCGTACGCAAGCACGGCCTCGTGCCTCAGCGGGCGATGCCGGAGACGCAGTCGTCCTCGGACACCGCGGCGATGAACCGCAGCCTGTCGCGGCTTCTTCGCCGGGCGGCCCGCGACCTGCGGTCGTTGGCCGCGGACGGCGCCGACGACGCCGCGCTGCAGGCCGCCAAGGAGGAGACTCTGCGCAGCGTGCACCGACTGCTCTCGGTGCATCTCGGGACTCCCCCGCAGTCGGTCACCTGGCAGTGGCGGGACACCGAGCGCGAGTTTCACCGCGAGGGTGAGCTGACTCCTCAGCAGTTCGCCGAGCGCTACGTCGGCGTCGACCTCGACGAGTACGTGTGCCTGGTCCACGACCCCCGGCCCAGCAGCGAGCTGGGGCGCACCTACACCGTCGAGCATCTCGGCAACGTCGTCGGAGCCCCGCCGGTGGTCTACCTGAACGCCGACATCGACCTGCTCCGGCGGCTGACCATGGAGTCACTGCTCGCCGGGGAGCCCGTCTGGCTCGGCTGCGACACCGACCGGATGAGCTCGGTAGCTCTTGGCGTGTGGGACGCGAAGCTGTTCGACTACGGCGTCGTGTACGGGCCGGGTGTCGACCTCGACGGGCTCGACAAGGCCGAGCGGTTGACGCACCAGGACACGCTGATGACGCACGCCATGCTCTTCACCGGGGTCAACGTCGTCGACGGGACGCCCACACGTTGGCGGGTGGAGAACAGCTGGGGTGAGGAGAAGGCGCAGAAGGGCTTCTGGACGATGCACGACAACTGGTTCGGTGAGCATGTCTTCGAGGTGGCGGTGCGCCGCTCGTTGCTGCCGCCCGAGCTCGTCGAGGCTCTGCACCAGACGCCGATCGTGCTGCCGGCCTGGGACCCGATGGGTGCTCTGGCTCGCTAGCCCTGAATGGCAGCGGAGGCCTCGGCGACCACGGCCACCGGAGCTCGGGTCGAGTCGACGGTGACGCCGGCCTCGTCGGCGGCGAGGGGCTCGAGGGTGTCCAGCTGCGAGCGCAGCAGGGTCGCCGGCATGTAGTGCTGTCGAGATCCCATCCGCTCCAGCAGCACGTCCTCGGGGGCGTCGAGGTGCACGAAGAACGTCTCGGGGGCCCCGGTACGGAGCAGGTCGCGATAGACGCGACGCAGGGCCGAACAGGTCAGCACCGTGGACATGCCCTGATCGGCCTGCTCGCTCGTCCATGCCGCCAGGTCCCGCAACCAGGGCCAGCGGTCGTCATCGGTAAGCGGGATGCCGGCGCTCATCTTCGCGACGTTGCCAGAGGAGTGGAAGTCGTCGCCCTCGGCGAAGACCGCGTCCAGCTGCTCGGCCAGTGCCTGAGCGACCGTGGTCTTGCCGGTGCCTGAGACGCCCATCACCACGACGTGCACGGGGCTCACCGGAGTCATGGCGCTCATGGGGCCACCTTCAGCTGGCCGGTCACGGGATGACGACGATCTCGCCTCGTACCGCTCAGCGGCGAGCGGCCAAGCGTGCCTGCAACCGGTCGCGGCGCTCCTCGAAGTTGGTCGCCTGCGTCTCCAGCTTGTCGAGGAAGTCGGCCAGCTCGGTCCGGGCCTGCTCGCCCTCGGGGTTCAGGCCCTCGAGGTCGAAGATCTTCCAGTACTTCAGCACCGGCATCAGCACGTCGTCGCGGTGCTGGCGCAGGTCATAGACGCCGGCGACCGCGATCTCCACGGCCTTGCGCTGGAACCCCGCGATGTTGGCGCCCGGCATCTCGAAGCTCGTGACGACGTCGGTAATGGCGCGCATGGCCTGGTCCGGAGCGAGTGCGAGAGCTGCCTGTAGCAGGTTGCGGTAGAAGACCATGTGCAGGTTCTCGTCGGTGGCAACGCGGGCAAGCAGCTGGTCGGCGACCGGGTCGTTGGTCACCCGTCCGGTGTTGCGGTGCGAGACCCGAGTGGCCAGCTCCTGGAACGACACGTAGGCGATGGAGCGCAGCAGCTCCTGGTCGTGGGTCGACTGGTAACCGGCGCTCATGTGCTGCATGCGGGCCTGCTCGAGGGCTGTGGGATCGACCGCCCGGGTGACCAGCAGGTAGTCGCGGATGGCGATGCCGTGGCGGCCTTCCTCGGCGGTCCAGCGGTGCACCCATTCGCCCCAGGCCGCATCGCGGCCGAACAGGGTGGCGATCTCGTGGTGATAGCTCGGGAGGTTGTCCTCGGTCAGCAGGTTCACCACCAGCGCTGAGCGGGCGACGTCGGACACCTGGGAGTCCTCAGGACGCCACGGCTCACCGTCGAGGACACCGTCGAATGTGCGTCCCTCGCTCCACGGGATGTACTCGTGCGGCTGCCAGTCCTTGGCGATGGCCAGGTGGCGGTTGAGGTTCTCCTCGACGACAGGCTCCATCTCCAGCAGCAGCTGGGTCTGGCTCATCGGTTCGGATCTCGTGACGGTCACAGTGGGCTCCCCTCCACCGAACCTACGGTACCGTAAGTTACGCCAGCGTAGGTAATCGGATCGCGTGGTCGGTCGGTGGACACCGCTACGTTCGCGGCATGGACGACGGTAGCGAGGCCGCGGCGTTTCCGCCGTTGCGCCAGGAGGCCGAGCGGCATCTACGGGCGCTGGTGGACAGCGACGAGGCCGGGCTGCGCGAGGACCAGTGGCAAGCGGTGGCTGCTCTGGTCGAGGAGTCGCGGCGGACGCTGGTGGTGCAGCGCACCGGCTGGGGCAAGTCGGCGGTCTACTTCGTGGCTACCGCGCTGCTTCGAGCGCGCGGACGTGGTCCCACGGTCATCGTGTCGCCGCTGCTCGCGCTGATGCGCAACCAGATCGCGGCAGCCGAGCGCGCCGGGATCAACGCGGTGACCGTCAACTCGACGAACCCGCAGGACTGGGCGCGGACCTACGCCTCGGTGCAGGACGGTGAGGTCGACGTTCTGCTGGTGTCCCCCGAGCGGCTCAACAACCCGGACTTCCGTGACCTTGTGCTGCCGGATCTTGCCGCGGGGGCGGGGCTCGTCGTCGTCGACGAGGCGCACTGCATCTCCGACTGGGGCCATGACTTCCGGCCCGACTACCGCCGCATCCGCACGCTGCTCGCCCAGCTACCGGCCGGCACGCCGGTGCTGGCCACGACCGCGACGGCGAACGAGCGGGTGACGGCCGACGTGGCCGAGCAGCTGTCGATCAGCGGCAGCCGCGCGCTCGGCGACGTGCTGGTGCTGCGTGGCTCCCTGGACCGTGAGTCGCTGCACCTGGGCGTGCTGCAGCTGCCCACGTCCGTGCAGCGGGTGGCCTGGCTGGCCGAGCACCTGGGCTCGTTCTCCGGCTCCGGCATCATCTACTGCCTGACCGTGTCAGCGACGCAGGACGTCGCGGGGCTGCTGCGCACGCATGGGCACGACGTGCGCGCGTACTCGGGTCAGACCGAGCAGTCCGAGCGGTTGGCGGCCGAGGACGACCTGTTGAACAACCGGGTCAAGGCGCTGGTCGCGACCTCGGCGCTGGGCATGGGGTTCGACAAGCCGGACCTCGGCTTCGTGGTGCATCTCGGTGCGCCGCCGAGCCCGATCGCCTACTACCAGCAGGTCGGCAGGGCAGGTCGTGGCGTGGCTCGGGCGACCTGTCTGCTGCTGCCGGGACGAGAGGACCGCGAGGTGTGGGACTACTTCGCCTCACTGTCCTTCCCACCGGCCGCGCAGGTACGGCAAACGCTCGAGGCACTCGCTGTCGCCGGCGGCCCGCTGTCGACCGCCCGCCTGGAGACGCAGGTGGAGCTGCGCCGCACTCGTCTCGAGGCGATGCTCAAGGTGCTCGACGTCGACGGTGCCGTGCGCCGGGTCAAAGGCGGCTGGGAGGCGACCGGACAGCCGTGGACATACGACGAGGAACGTTATGCGCGGGTCGCCCAGACGCGTCTGGTCGAGCAACGGGCCATGCTCGAGTACGCCACCACATCGCAGTGCCGACTGGCGTACCTGCGGGAGCAGCTGGACGACCCTGAGCTGAAGTCTGCTTCGTCCGCTGAGACGAACCGGTGCGGGCGCTGCGACACCTGTGGCGGGCTGTCGTTGGACGCATCGGTGTCCACCGCCGCGGCTGAGCGGGCCGACCTGCTGCTGCACCAGCCGGGCGTGGTGATCGACCCCCGCCGGATGTGGCCGACCGGTATGGCGGAGCTGGGGGTGTCCTTGAGTGGCCGTATCCCAGCCGGGGAGCAAGCAGAGCCCGGTCGAGCCGTGGGACGGCTCACCGATCTGGGATGGGGCTCGGCGTTGCGCGAGCTGTTCGCCGCGGACGCCTCCGACTCACCGGTACCCATCCCGTTGCGCCACGCGCTGGCGGAGGTGCTGGGCGCCTGGGGTTTGGCGGCCTCGGAGCAAGCGGACTGTCTGGTGGGCTTCGAGTCGTTGAGCCATCCCGTGCTGACCGATCACCTGCAGGCGGGGTTGGCGACTTTCACCGGGCTCCCGGTGGCGGCACGCTTCACGCTGGTCAGCGAAGCCCCCAGCGGATACGGCGCGGTCAACTCGGCGCTCCGCCTGGCCACGGTCGCCAAGCGCTTCCGGCTGAGCGATCCCGCCGCCGTGGTCGGACGCCGAGTGCTGCTGGTCGACGACCGCACGGTCACGGGGTGGACCCTGGCGGTCGCCGCTCGTCAACTGAGGCTCGCCGGAGCTGTCACGGTGCTGCCGCTGGTGCTGGCCGCGGACAGCTGAGGCGTGCTGGAGTCAGCCCCCGGCGCGCGCGGTGGTGGCGCCGGTGCCAAGCTCGTCGTCGGGGCCGAGGCCGGCGGAGGCGGCGCGCGCGTCGTCTTCGGCGGCGAGCTGTTCGCGCACATGCTCCATGTCGACCTGCCGGACCATGGTGATCAGCTCCTCCAGACCGGCCGACGGGACCGCCCCTGGCTGGGCGTACAGCAGGATCCCGTCGCGGAAAGCCATCAGCGTCGGGATGGAGGTGATGCCGGCTTGGGCTGCGAGCATCTGCTCGGCCTCGGTGTCCACCTTGCCGAAGGTGATGTCTGTGTGCTGAGCGGCGGCCTTCTCGAAGATGGGGGCGAACTGCCGGCACGGACCGCACCAGGACGCCCAGAAGTCGACGAGGACGATGCCCTCGTTGACGGTCGTGGGGAATGACTCGGCGGTCAGGTCAACGGTGCTCATGCTGCCTCGCTCCTATGTGGGACGTCGGTACTCATCGGCAACGCAGGTCACGGGCGCGGTGTTCCACCCGGCATGAGCGAGGCGACGAGGGCAGGCGCCGTTGGCGTCAGCGCCGGCGCACCCGCGCGTTGTGGATGGTCAGCCGCTGGTTCGCGCAGCCGTCGGCCAAGGTCTTGAGTTGACGCCTCTCGTTGCGGTCCGCCCGCAGCTGCCAGCGCAGCTTGACCGCGACCCATTCGCGCAGGTACCGGCATCGGTCGAGCTCCGGGAGCCACTCAGCGATGTCTTGGTCACCCTTGGACTGGTTCACAGAGTCGGTGACCGCGACGAGTATGCGCCGATCGCGCAGGTCGTTGGCGTACCGGTCGCGGCTGCCGGCCGTCCATCCGCGAGCGCCGGAGTCCCAGGCTTCGGCGAGCGCCACCAGGTGGTCGATGTCGACGTCGTCGTCGCTGGTCCAGGTGCGACCGTCGTAGTAGGAGTACCAGCGACCGGTGGTGACATCGCACGCACTGCCGACGGACACCCGGGACTCCTTGGCGAGCACCTCGTCGCGGGTGTCCCGGCAGTCCCCGTCGGCGTCGTACCAGTCTCGGAACTTGTCGCGCTCGTATCCGGCTCGCGTCTCAGGGCCGGTCGTCACCTCGCGCACCGCAGCTCGCAGGCGGATCGTGCGCTCGTCGCCGGCCGATGCCGCGACACCGGCCGTGGCGGCAGCCGCAATGCCGCTGGCCGGACCAGTCAGTGGACTGGCATCCACGGCTCCAGCGGCCGTCGGGAGGGCGGCGACCGTGAGCGTGCACGCGAGAGCGGCCTGTCCTGCGGATCGCCTCATGCTCCCAGGCGTATCACTGTGGCGTCGCTGACGTGCCGGTATCGCTCGGGCTGGCAGGTCAACACGATCACCTGTGAGTGCTCGCCGGCGGCGCTGAGGAGTCCACCCATCGCCTGCAGACGCTGTGGGTCGCTGAAGCCGAGCGCGTCGTCGATGACGACCGGTACTCCCGCTTCGGGACCCACGAGCTCGGCACAGGCCAACCGCTCGACCAGCGCGAGCTGCTCGCGTGCACCACCTGACAGCGAGCTGATGGGCAACGTGTCGCCCGCGAGAGTGCGGGAGACGACGCGGAGCTGAGCGTCGACCTCCACGCGGAAACCTGCGCCGAAGACCCGGCTGCCCAACCGTTGTATGGCTGAGGTGTACGGGGCGATGTACCGGCTTCGGGTCTGGTCTCTTCGAGCTGCCATGACAGTCGCGAGCATGCGCGCAGCGCGTGCCTGACGCTGAACGCTGAGCAGCTCCCGGCGCGCAGCGTCGTGATCAGCCTCCGCTTCCTCGAGACGGTCGAACAGGCCGGCGCCCTCGGCCATGAGCAACCGGCCGCGGACCTGGTCGGCCAGACTCTGCAGCTCACGCCGTTCTTGAGCCAGCTGGGCGTTCAGCCTCTCGGCTCGTGAGAGTCGAACCTCCACAGCAGCGGGGTCGGCGGCGTCCATCTCGCGTTGCCGCGCGGCGAGATGACCGTCGACCTCGGCCAAGCGGTGCTGGGCGTCGAAAGCGCACGCACGAAGCGTCTCGTCGCTCCGGGACGCCCTGTCGTGGGCGAGGCGGTCGACCAGCCGGCGATGCTCGCTCTCGTGCGCCGACAGCTGTTCCTGCAGCGTCGTGAGCCGTCGATGCGCGGCCGCATGCTCGTCCAGGGCCACGTCACGACTGTGCTCAGCGCGGCTGAGGTGACGCTCCGCCGCCTCCAGCTCTCGAGCGGCTCGGTCAGCAGCCCGGTCGTAGTCGAGCAGCAAGCTCTCGCTCACCGGGTGGTCGGTGCTTGGGATCGGCTCGTCCACCATGGACTGAGGGGCTAGGCCCCGCACGTCAGCCAGCCGCTCGCGCAGTGTTGCGACGCGGTCATGCAGGGACTCGCACGTATCTGAGCCCAGGTGGTGGCGCAGCGCTGCCTCGGCCAGGGCACGCTGCTGCTGTGCAGCTCGGCGATGCTCGACCGCGATTCGTGCCTCGTCGACGCCGCTGACACCAGCGGCGTCAAGGAGGTCGGACAGAGCAGAGCGGGCCGAGCCCACGGTGGCCCCCAGATCGGCGCCACTGGTGCCGGGGCGCACACTCACGCGGACGACTCCTGCCACGTCGACCGCGCGCTCCTCGATCACCGGCAGCGACGCCTCCGCCTCGCCGCCGGCACCGTTCGGTTCCGGCCCTGCGCCGGAGCTTGCGCCGAGGCGGACCCCGTCGACGTACACGTCGTGGTGCCCGAGCCGTGAGACGGTCAGCACCGGCGCCGCGAGGTCACGAGCTTGCTGCGCCTGCGACAACGCGCTCGACGTCCCCTCGATCCGACGCAGCAGCGCGTCGTCCACCCTGCATCGGCCGAGCTGTGCCATCGCGTCGTCCAGAGCCGTGCGATGTCGTTCGGCGGCTGCCAACCGTTCACCCGCGACCGCGAGGTCACGGCGCTGACGCGCTTCAGTGACCTGCCGCTGCGTCGCGGTGGCGAGCTGTCGCGCTCCGTCGCGGGCAGTGCGAGCCCGGCTCAACTGCTCCACGACGGTGTCGCGCCGCACAACTGCTGCCTGCTCCTGTCCGAGGCAGTCTTCGACGCGCGGCCGCAGCGCCTTGATCGTCTCGAGCCGTTCAGCCACGTCGACGACTTCGCGCAGACGTTGATGCCATTCCCGCTCGCTCGCTGCCACGTCGGCTGCCGCTGTCAATCGGTCGTCCTCGGCGCGTTCGAGCGCCTCCCGCAGGCCGGTCACCCGTGCTGCGTCGTCGCGGGCCTGCTTGAGCGCGTCACTCAGCTGGCCCTCCCGCTCGCCGAGCACAGCGAGGCTCTGGGCGTAGCGCGCTGCGTCGTACACGTCCGACTGCGCCTGACGCACCTGTGCACGCCGGTCGACGACGTCAGCGAGCGCCCGCTCGTACGTCGCGATCGCGGCCGCCAGCTCGCCGGTCGGCTGGCCCGTACGAACAGTGAAGAAGCGCGTGGCCTCAGCACTCACTCGTGCGAAGAGGTCCTCAGGCTCACCACAGCCGGAGCCCGGGGTCGCCTCGGAGGCGGCGGCTGCGCGGTCAAGAGCCTGACCGAGTGAGGGGACGTGCTGCCATGCTGCCGGTGTAAGCGATTCCCCCTGCACGATCTTCAGCGCCCGCCACAGGGCTGGGTCGACGTCGGAGTCGAGCAGCTGTCGCGCGCGGGCATGGGCTTCATCGCCAGAGAACCGCTGGCTGCGCGGCGACGTCAGCGTCAGCTGGGTGGTGCGCCCGCGCCCCCATTGCTTCACGTAGATCGCCCGGCACTGGCGCGTGCTGAACTCCACCTCGACTCGGGGTCCGGCGTCGGTCCCGACTGCGAACAGGTCACGAACCTGGTGGGCTCGAGATGAGTCCTTGGCCTCGAACAGGACGTCGACGGCCTCGGCTGTCGTGGTCTTGCCGATCTCGTTAGGACCTTCGACGACGGTCACTCCGCGGTCGGACAGCTCGATGCTGCGCTCGGTCACGCCGCGTACGTTCTCCAGACGAATGCGATGCAGCCTCATCGTGCTCCTCCGGCTAGCCGGTACAGCAGGCCGAGCGCGGCCTGCGCAAGCTCGGGGTCCTCGAGGTCCGGGTCGCCGCGCTTGAGGGCGGCGGTGTCGAGGGGCTCGCTGAGCTGCGCCGACTCGGGGATCGGTGCGGCGCACACGTCTCGGCCGGCGGCGCCGCTGGGCAGTGGCGTCGCTGGCCGTGGGTCGAGCGTTGCTCGCAAGTCGTCGAGAGTCTGGGCGGCGAAACCGGTGAGGCCCAGCCGCGACAAGTCGTGTTCGTTTGGAGCCACATGCAGGTCGGTGCGCCGGGACCACAGCTCGACGTGTGCGAATAGCTCATGCGCGTCCTGCAGGACTGACTCCAGCTCGGCGAACTCGGTCAGCGACAGGGTGCCCGTGAGGCTCAGCCAGATCCCGGTCTCCTCCTTTGCTGGTCGTGCAGCCAGCCAACGTCGTAGCAAGGCAACGTCATCGGCTGATCCGACGTGGCGGCTCTCCGCGATGAAGTGCCACCGACCGGTGTGGACGCTCTCCACTCGCACGCTGCCGTTGGGCTCGGCGTCGATGACGAGCACGTTGCCGGGGTCGTGCTCGCGCCGGTCGGTCACCTCCGGAGCGCCCGGATACCAGATCCCCGGCGCGATCTGGGTGGTCGAGTGCCGGTCGCCCAGGACGGCAACATGCACGCACCTGTCATCAATAGCCCGGCGCAGAGCGGCTGTGCTGATGGTGGCGGGGTCATGGTGGTCGGGGTTTAGCGTGTCGGTGGCCCCGTGCCCGGCCAGGATCCGCAGAACGTCATCACACCGCTGCAGCGAGCCGCACGCATCGGCGACCAGGTCGCTCAAGGGTCGCTTGGACGACCAGGGGGCGGCGACGACCTCGACACCGGGCAGCACCTGGTGGGTGCCGGAGGTACGGAGCACATGCACGTGCTCCGGGCAGGACTCGCGGAAGTGCTGAGAGTCGAAGATGGACGCGGCGTCGAGCGGGTCATGATTGCCGGGAAGCAGCCAGACGGGCATCGAGAACTCACGAAGCGCCTCGAAGGCCCGCGACAACACCCGACGGTCGAGGTGGTTCGATTCGAAGACGTCGCCGCAGACCAGTACGAAGGCGGCGTCTCGCTCGACAGCCACACGAGCTATCGCGCGTACCGCGTCGAAGCGCGCCTGCTGGAAGCGCACCCTCGCCTCGGCGGGAAGGAAGCGCGCGGTCATGCCGAGCTGCCAATCGGCTGTCGCCACGAAGCGCATCAGCACCCCCCAAATTCCGACGTTCCGCTTACCGTCGCAGGCACCTCCGACATAACGGCGCGAGCCACGCCGGGGTGTAGGCCCGCTCGACGACGAACGATGCGGCAGGGGTGGTGGCGCGTCAGCCTGTCAAGGACTGATCGTCCGGGCGCGGCTTGACGTGGGGTCGGCGTCCAACCGTCCGGTTCGCATGGCCCACGCCTCGAAGCCCCACGTTGCCAATGGAGGAATGCTCGCAGCCAAGCCGAGAAGCGTCACGCCTGGGCTCCAGCCGAGACGTACGGCCGCCCACAGCGTCGCCAGGACGTACGCGACGAAGGCGGCCCCATGCAGCGGCCCGAAGAGGTGCACCCCGGCCTCGTTGCCGCTGCCGAGGTACTTCACGGCCATGCCGATAAGCAGGCCGACCCACGTGCACGCCTCGACGATGGCGGTCACCCGGAAGGCCAAGCGAGCCAGCCGGCTACCCGGACGAGCCGGTGCCAGTGAGGTCGGGGAGGACAACGCGCTGCTCCTGGTGTCGGTCGGGATTCGAGCCTAGGGCGATGTCTGTACACAGGGATGCCGCAGCGGCGTTGACTTGGTCACGTCGGGCAGCGGCAATCGGCCGCACATGCCAGTCGGCACCGACCCACAGTGGATCGGTGCCGACTGGTTGATGACGGTGCAGGTCAGGCGAGGAAGCGGTCCAGGAAGCCCTTGTGAACTTCGCTGGCGCGCTGCTGCTCACCTGCGTACGAGGTGATGACGACGAGCCCACCGGTCAGCGCCGGAACGGCCCACTGCAGAGCCGAGAGCTGCTTCTGCGCCTTGGCGACCTCAGGAGGCGTCGCGGCCGATGGCGAGGTGCCCGACTCGAGCGGGACGGCGTCGTACTGCGAAACCTTCTTACCCAGGACACGGCTGTAAGCCGTGACGCCGAGCGCAGCCGCGGTCACCGCGGTCTTGAGGACCGCCATGCCGACGACACCTTGCTGGTTGGCCACGCGGGTCTTGTTGCCCCCGAGCTGGCCGATGCTGCCAACGATGTGTGCGCCGATCGCCGCGGCGTTGACGGGCGTCCAGCGGTCCCAGCCGGCGTTGACGGTGCGTCCCCGGCTGGCCTGGTCACCGGCTTGGCCGGCGGCGGCGTTGAGGGCGACGGCATTGGCAAGCGTGCCGCCGAACCATGCGGACAGGCCGACGTCGTGCAGCGAACGTGAGACGGTATTGCGAGCCACAGGTGTCTCCTCCAAGAAGTTTGATGGAGCCTCCACGTACCCGAGCGGCAGCGGGACAAACCGTCCGAACTCAGCCCGACCCCGCCAGCAGCGCGGAGGCCTCCCTGATACGGAGCCCCGTCGAAGGCCCCTGCGCGGTCAGCGTCGTGCCGAGCTGCTGCGTTGCACCGCCATCGACCGAGTATCTGACCCGATAGGTCACATCGACACTCGGCTGCACGGTGACGTGCGCGTCGTCGTAACGGTGCACCACGTCCTTGGCCGGGTAGGGCGCTCCTGGCAGGTGGGTCGTCAGCGAGGACCCGTCACCGAAGGACCACCCGTACGACACGGGCTCAGCAACGACCCGCACGTCGTAGCCCACGAGCGTCACGGACCGGTCGAACGGCACTGGCTCGGCGAAGAAAATCGTGTCGAAGTTGACGAGCGTGGCTTCGGCGGGCTGAACGTGCACGGGCAGCGATGGCAGGCCCATCCGGCGAACTGCTGCCTCAACCATCGCGGGCGTGACGCTCGGCCGGGCGGGCTGGTTAGGTACTAAGGGTTCTTCGTCAAGACATTCGGTGGCGTACTGGAACCAGGTACCGCCATCGACTTCACGTGCCCAGAGAACCCAGCGAGTGTGGTCGGGATCTACACAAGTCTGCGCGGTACCACAATCAGCCATATCCGTTCCCGGTTGATTGGCTGAACAGGACAGCAGCCACTCATATTCGTATACCCGCGCGACACCCGACTCACTGTCCGTCGACCACTCGATCGCAGAGTTGCTGCCAGCAGGAGTGCGGTTCCCTGCTTGAATGACCACGCTCGAGTCCAGCGGACTGGGCTCGACATCGGCGCCGTCCGCACGCGCGGAGCCCGCAGAGAGGTCGATCAGGGCGGCGACCAGCCAGATACCGAGAAGTCGTCTGGTCATGCTTTCCCCGAGTTCAACTCAGACACTGCCCACGTAGACATGCGCCGGGTGACCTCGAACACAAAGGCGTCATCGTATTCGCCATTAACAGTGATGTCTTCATCAGCGGATGCCTTGTATTTGGCCTCCGCGGCGCGTATCGCGACCAGTACCCGATTGGTCTCAGGCGACTGCGGCGCGATCGACCAAGTGACAGGCGTCCACTCAACATTCCGAAAGAACCCGCCGCGAGAATATACCTTCTCGTACAGGGAGATGTAGTCGCCGCAGCCTGCACAACCCGAGCTCGCCGATTTCAGTTGGCGTACATCACCCGTGTTCGCTGCATAGGCTAGTTACTGCAAATACCACCCCACGAACGCCTTCACGCCCGCCTTGCTGTCTTCTTTCGCTGCCGCAGGCAACGCTGGTGGAGCAGGCTCGGTCGGTGACTGGGGCGCGGATGACTCAGGCGCACTCGTTGGGGACGTGGCTGTCGCGGACTGTGTCGGCTGCGCGCTCGGGGCGTCCTCGCTGCACCCGACCAGAGCGGCAGCCAGGACTGCGAGCGAGGCCACCCCGGTGCTGAGCCGGCTAAGCCAGGTTCCCACCATGGCCGAAAAGTACCCAAAACGGGGACTTTCCGGACAGCCCTTCAGAGCGCCTGTGGACAGTCGTCATGCGCCTGGTCAGCGCACTTGGTTCGGTCTCGCTAGGCGCCGACGGGCTAGCTGCCGGAGTCACCGGCTCACTCGTCGGCTTCTGGCGCTTCCTGACCCTCGAGGCATTTAGGTCCCTTCAGGACGCGAAACCCCTTGATCGATGTCTTCACGACCTCGTCATCGAGCAGTGACTGCTGCACCGTGACGCGGACCAGGACGCCGGCCTCCGACAGGCCCGTCAGCTCCGCAGTGCCGGACTCGGCCTTGCAGTCGCCGTCGAGGTCCCCGCCCTCCGCCCACGGGGCCAGCGCACCCACGTTGGTGTCGGCGACACACCAAGCAGACTCGCACGCGGTGGGCACACCAGCGAGCGTGCTGGTGACTATCGTGCGCACCGGCTTCGGCGGGGGGTCACGCTTGGGGTCCGGCTTCGGCGGAGGGTCACGCTTGGGGTCCGGCTTCGGCGGAGTATTCGGTTTCGGGTCGCGTTCGGGGTCCGGGCTCGGAGCAGGTTCCGGGTCAGGCTTTGGCTTCGGGTCCGCCTTCGGATCCCGCGCAGGCCTCGGGTCAGGCTCAGGCTCAGGCTTGGGGTCCGCCCTGGGTGCAGGCTTCGGGTGCGAATCCCGATCGGCCTGCGGGCTTCGAGCAGGCTGTGGGCTGCGGGCGCGATTCGAGTCGCGGTTGGGCTCAGCATCGCGCTGGTCCAGCCTTCGGGCCTCACCCGACGCCTCGTCGAGCTTGCTCGAGTCAGCGTTCAGAGCCTCGAGTGCCGAAGTCGGCACCGACGGCCACTCCCCCTCGCGGTATGCGGCGGCGTACGCGGACACGATGAGGACGTACTCGTCGGAGTGGTTGTAGCTGTACAGCGCCGTCTTCTGGCCGACAGGGTTACTGAGATCGCCGCCACTGGCGCACAGGTAGCGGCCGGCGGCCATCGCTGCGTCGTCGAGGTCGTAGGGGTCCTCTACACCGTCACCGTCTCCGTCGGCGGCGTACGAAGCCCAGGTTTGCGGGATGAATTGCATGGGACCAACGGCGCGGTCCCATCTGGCATCGCCGTCGAGGCGTCCGTCGTCGGAGTCCTCGATGGCCGCGTAGTCCCCCGCACCGTCCAGCACAGGTCCACGAATGAGCGGCGTCGACCGTCCGTTCGTACCGAGCACAGCACCGAAGACCCGGCCGTGGTCGGACTCTGCCAGCCCGATTCCGGCGAGGAGATACCACGGTGCGTCGCAACCAGTCGCCGCCAGCCTGGTAGCGGCCTGCCGGTATGCCTGCAGC
>DASQMN010000046.1:0-4238 GCA_035645475.1 Nocardioidaceae bacterium | reverse complement strand
TCGGCGAGCGCATCCACCTCGCCGAGAAGACCATCAAGAACTACGTGTCGACGATCCTCAACAAGCTCCAGGTCAGCCGGCGCGCCGAGGCCGCCGCCTACGTCGCAGACCGCCACGCCCGCGCGGAGCAGGCACCTGTGGAACCGCCCCGACGTACCACCGAGAAGCACGGGGAACGGCGACAGAGGGGGAGGGCGTCCGAGCACGCCGCTGCGTGCCCCTCGACCGCCCGGAGAACGTCGTGACCGACCGTCCCAGCCTCGCGTCCCTGAACTCAGCCGTCCCCTTCGTCGAGCGCCATGTGGGCCCGGACGAGGCCGAGGTCGCCACCATGCTGGCGGCCCTTGCCGGCGACGATGCCGACACGCACGACCTCGACAGCTTCTTGGCGTCAGCGGTCCCGAGCGCCATCCGGCACGACGCGGCGCTCCAGCTGCCGCCGGCGCTCGACGAGGCAGAGGCACTCGCGGCGCTGCGCGACAAGGCGGCGCGAAACGCCCCCGGCGTCTCGATGATCGGTCTTGGCTACTCCCCGACGACCACGCCGGCGGTGATCCGCCGCAACGTGCTCGAGAACCCGGCCTGGTACACCGCGTACACCCCGTACCAACCGGAGATCTCCCAGGGGCGGCTCGAGGCGCTGTTGACCTTCCAGACCATGGTCGCCGACCTCACCGGCCTTCCCACGGCCAACGCGTCGCTGCTGGATGAGGGGACCGCCGCCGCCGAGGCGATCACCCTGGTGCGCCGTGCCAACCGGGCGGCGGAGCCGGGTCCGTTCGTGGTGGACGCCGACAGCCTGCCGCAGACCCTCGCGGTGGTCCGCACGCGTGCCGAGGCGATGGGTCTGGAGATTCTTGTCACCGACCTCGACGACGGTCTCCCCGACGGTGACCTGGCCGGCGTGCTGATCGCCTATCCAGGTGCCAGCGGTGCGGTACGCGACCCTCGACCGGTCATCGAACAGGTGCACGGTCGAGGCGGGCTGGCCGTCGTCACCACCGACCCGCTGGCGCTGCTGCTGCTCGAGGGCCCTGGCCATCTCGGCGCAGACGTCGTGGTGGGCTCCAGCCAGCGCTTCGGTGTGCCGATGTTCTACGGCGGTCCGCATGCGGCGTACATGGCCGTGCGCTCGGGCCTCGAGCGCCACCTGCCTGGCCGGCTCGTCGGGGTGTCCCGCGACGCCGAGGGGCGTCCGGCGTACCGCTTGGCCTTGCAGACCCGCGAGCAGCACATCCGCCGCGACAAGGCCACCTCGAACATCTGCACTGCCCAGGTGCTGTTGGCGGTCACAGCTGCCATGTACGCGGTGCACCACGGACCCAAGGGCCTGCGCCGGGTAGCCGAGCGCGTTCACCGCTCGGCCGCCGTGCTCGCGGCCGGGCTGGCTGAGGGTGGAGTGGAGGTCGAGACCGCGGCGTTCTTCGACACGGTCGTGGCCTGCGTGCCGGGTCGAGCGGAACACGTGGTGGCGGCGGCCAGGGCCGCGGGTATCCACCTGCGCGGCATCGGCGAGGATCGCGTCGGCATCTCCACGTCCGAGGTCACGACCCCGGAGCACCTGCACGCGGTCTGGAGCGCCTTCGGTCTCGAGACTCCCGACCTGGCAGCGCTCGACGTCTCGGCGGCGGATGCCCTGCCCGAGCAGCTGCGTCGGCAGACCGAGGTGCTGACCCACCCGACCTTCAACTCATTCCGCTCAGAGACCGCGATGCTGCGCTACCTGCGCCGGCTGAGCGACCGCGACTTCGCGCTGGACCGGGGAATGATCCCGCTCGGCTCCTGCACGATGAAGCTGAACGCCGCCGCGGAGATGGAGCCCATCAGCTGGCCGGGATTCGCCGACCTGCACCCGTTCGTCCCCGCTGAGGACGCGGCCGGGCTCCGTGAGGTCGTGCACGAGCTGGAGGCATGGCTGGCCGAGGTGACGGGCTACGCCGCCGTCTCGGTGCAGCCCAACGCCGGTTCGCAGGGCGAGCTCGCCGGCCTGCTGGCAATACGGGCGTACCACCGCTCGCGCGGTGACGACCAGCGCAACGTCTGCCTCATCCCGTCCTCGGCGCACGGCACCAACGCTGCCTCAGCCGTGATGGCCGGCATGCGCGTGGTCGTGGTGAAGGCCGACGAGCAGGGAGCGGTCGACCTGGCAGACCTCGAAGCGCACTGCACCGAGCATGCCGAGACGCTGGCCGCGGTCATGGTCACCTACCCCTCCACGCATGGGGCGTACGAGGACGGCATCGCCGAGCTCTGCAGGACCGTGCACGAGCACGGCGGCCAGGTGTACGTAGACGGGGCCAACCTGAACGCCCTGCTGGGGCACGCCCGGCCGGGAGACTTCGGCGGCGATGTCTCACACCTGAACCTGCACAAGACGTTCTGCATCCCGCACGGCGGCGGCGGTCCCGGGGTCGGACCGGTCGCGGTGGCCGAGCACCTCGTGCCGTTCCTGCCGTCGCACCCCCTGCACCCTGACCCGGCCCGTCGCGAGGGCATCGGCGCCATCAGCGCCGCACCGTACGGCTCGGCGGGCATCCTGCCCATCTCGTGGGCCTACGTGGCCATGATGGGCGGGGCCGGGCTGACCCGGTCGACGTCCGTGGCGGTGCTCAGCGCCAACTACCTGGCCGCGCGGCTCGCCGAGCACTTCCCGGTGCTCTACCGAGGGCACGGTGGGCACGTCGCGCATGAGTGCATCCTCGACCTGCGCGAGCTGACCCGGTCCAGCGGCGTGAGCGTCGACGATGTTGCCAAGCGGCTGGTCGACTACGGCTTCCACGCGCCGACCATGAGCTTCCCGGTGGCGGGCACGTTGATGGTGGAGCCGACGGAGTCGGAGGACCTCGCCGAGCTGGACCGCTTCGTGGATGCGATGACCGCCATCCGCGGTGAGATCGACGACATCGCGAGCGGCAAGGTCGAGCTGGAGCAGAGCCCGCTCCGCCGAGCGCCGCACACCGCCGAGGCACTGCTCAGCTGGGACCGCCCCTATGACATGGCGACCGGCTGCTTCCCGGCGGGCTCACCGCGTGACAAGTACTGGCCGGCGGTGGCACGCGTCGACCAGGCTTGGGGCGACCGCAACCTGACATGCTCGTGCCCACCCATCGAGGCCTTCGAGTGACACTGCCGGCGGTGCTGCCCAGCACCGTCCGAGCCCTCGAGCTGGCGGCCCGCGAGGTGCAGAGCCAGACCCGGCAACCCTCCCTGGTGGCCGGGCTGGTACGCGACGGTGAGCTGGTCTGGCACACCGCCGTCGGCGAGCACACCGGCGGAGCGTCGCCGGGGCCGGATCTCGCGTACCGGATCGGCTCGCTGACGAAGACCATGACGGCCGTGCTGGTGCTGCAGGCGCGCGACGACGGCCTGCTGGACCTCGATGACCGACTGGGCAGTCTGCTGGGCGCCGACGCGCCCTTCGCATCAGCCCGCCTGCACGATCTGCTGAGTCACGCCGCCGGGCTTCCGGCCGAGCCGGCAGGGGAGTGGTGGGAGCGCCGCGACGGCGGTGACTTCGACGAGCTGGCGGCCCGCGTCGCCGACCAGAGCCCGGTTCTGCCCCCGCTGCAGCGGCACCACTGCTCCAACCTGGCGTACGGCCTGCTCGGCCGCGCGGTCGAGGTGGCCCGGGGAGACACGTGGGCTGACCTGCTGCGCGACCGGGTACTGCTGCCGCTCGGCATGTCGGCGACCACGTACGGGCCGGTCGATCCGGGGGAGCGGTCGGCTCTCGGCTACTCGGTCCACCCCTTCACCGGCCGGTTGCTGGACGAGCCGTCCACCGACACCGGGGCGATGGCACCGGCCGGCCAGATGTGGAGCACGCTGCGCGACCTGAGTCGGTGGGCGGTCTTCCTGCTCAAGGGTGACGACGCCCTACTGTCCAGCATCTCGCTGACCCAGATGCGCACCGCGGC
This sequence comes from Nocardioidaceae bacterium, assembly GCA_035645475.1. Classification (GTDB taxonomy): domain Bacteria; phylum Actinomycetota; class Actinomycetes; order Propionibacteriales; family Nocardioidaceae; genus DASQMN01. The sequence goes on along the minus strand of DASQMN010000046.1, from coordinate 321 downwards.
ACACGGTGACACCAACGGACTCGGCACCGTCTACGGACTCGGCCTGAGCCTGCATGCGCGCCCCAGCGGCGACCGGTACGGCCACGGCGGGTCGATGCCCGGGTTCCTCGCCGGCCTGCGCGTCGACCCGCATCAGCGGGCAGCCGCCATCGCGCTGGCCAACGGCACCACAGGCGGCGCGGCCGAGCTGCCTAACCAACTGCTGGACCTCTTGATCGAGCACGAGCCGCCCATGCCGTCGCCGTGGCGCCCCGAGCCGGTGGTCGAGGGCGCCGACGAGCTCGTGGGCGACTGGTACTGGGGCGCCGTTCCCACCGCGAT
>DASQMN010000045.1:0-2265 GCA_035645475.1 Nocardioidaceae bacterium | reverse complement strand
CCTGCGGGGGGTGGACCCGTCACTCAAGGACGACGGCTTCGACTGGGCGCAACGCTTCGACGAGGCCGCGAAGCAGCACATGCTGACGACCCCGACCGAGTTCGCGACGCTAGACGCGCACGCCGACTACCGCAGCGCCGTACCGACACCCGACCACTTCATCCCAGCGTTGTATCTCGCTGGGCTCGCAGGCGCTGCCGGGGGTGCGTCCGCGTCCGTCCTGGTCGACGGGTACGCCTACGGCTCGCTCTCGATGACCGCGTACACACTGGGTATGAGTTGTCGACGGTCCGATGCCACGGCTGGCGCCGCCCAGCTCCCGACCGGCGTGCCCGCCGACGGCTCCAACATCTGAGCAGACCCTCCGCAGTGCGGCATGCGAAGAGCACCTCCGCCTGTGACGCACGTGGAATGTCAGCGTCATAAGGACTGAAGGAAGTGCGCGTCAGTCGGCATCGGGAGGGTTGAATCCAGATGGCGGTCTTGACGTTCCTGATGCCCGAAGCCTCCTGCAATCGCAGACCCCACGACGCCTGCCCACGTCAGGAGTGGTGGCACAGCGGGGCAGGCAGTTCGACGTTGACTTGGTGCTGCGAGACGATGGCGCGGCGTGGCCGGCAGTGATCGAGCACTTGCCCGGGAATCTTGAGATCTGGTCTGAAGGACGTGCGATGCAACGCGCCTGGCTATTCGACACCCTCAGCGTGACCATCGCCGAGGTGGACTTCCACGACCCTCAGCTGCGAGACGATCCGGGCGCTCGAGAACGCGGGGTCCGGGTGGAGATGCGCCCGACGGCCTCGGAGATGCACGGGACGGTGTATGTGTCCGAGACCATCACCTTGCAGCCCGCGATCTGCCGGATCGATCTACTGGAGTCCCGCCCCGGCGCGGCAGATCGGATGCATTGGCATCCCGTTATGCACTCAGGTGAGCCAGGGGACCGGACGTTCGAAGCGGCGATGTCAGCGGACCCGATCAGGTGGCTGAGTGATCGGCTGCGGAATCTCGATGAGCTTCTGCAAGCCACGCATCCCGATGTGGCGGCCCGCCACGCAGTCGATTCGGGTGCGGTGTCTCGGGTGGCCGAAGAGATCAGCGACACCGTACGCGGTGCACTCGAGGCTTGCCGGATGCCCTGGCGCGATGTCGAGCACGACGAGCGCGGGATGGCGATCCCCGGCGCGTATTGATCTACGCCAGTCGAAGGAGCTCGAGGTGTCCGTCGTAGTGGTCAAGCAGATTCCCACCCAACCGCTCGTCACAGCGGGATCAGCGGTCCTGGTGGCCGTCGTCAGGACGCGCGTCGAGTCGGGTCGCGCAGGCCACGTCGCCGGAGAGCGCAGGTCTGCCGTGCGCCGGTTCAGCGGAGCAGAGCAGGGACTACCGCCCTTCGCCCAACTCCACTTCGAGGCCCTTCGCAGTGCGCTCGTCGCCATCGGGTTCCCGCACACGGTTGCGCGCATAGCGGTACACCCCGTCCCACGAGCCGGTCGGGAAGCGGGCGACCTCCTCCTGACCGCGGTGAACTGTGAGCACGCCGCCTTGGTCCTGATAGTGCGTGGCCTCTAAGAACGTGTGGTCGATGTGGTGGTCGTAGCGCAGCAGGACGGTGATCACCGCTGCACTATGCGGCACGTAGGCCCAAGACACCACTTCGGGCCGGCACTACGGCACCTCCAGATCCGCCTCGTGACGAGCGTGGTTCATTGACAAAGATCTGGCATGGCGGTTCGGTGAACACCGTCAGATGCTCGCCCCCCCGATGCCGAGATGAGTTCATGGTGGCCGAGGTCAGCACTACCACAGTCGACGACGAGGGCAGCGGGCTCAAGAGGTCCATCACTCAGAAGCAGCTGTTCTTCTACACGCTCGGTGACGTCCTCGGCTCGGGCATCTACGTCCTGATCGGCCTGGTCGCGGCAGCCATCGGTGGAGCGTTCTGGCTCGCGTTCGCCATCGGAGTCACCGTCGCTGCCATCACGGGGTCGGCGTACGCCGAGCTGGTGACCAAGTACCCGCAAGCAGCCGGTGCAGCTCTCTATGTCAACAAGGCGTTCGGCAACAAGGCGCTGACGTTCCTCATCACCGTGTCGTTCCTGTCAGCCAGCTTCGCAGCGACTGGTTCGCTCGCGACCGGGTTCTCCGCCTACTTCGCCACGCTCTGGGCAGGTCCGCCAGCGTTGCTCGTGTCGCTGGTCTTCCTCTTCTTTCTCAACATCGTCAACTTCATCGGCATCACCGAGTCGGTGGTGATGAACATGG
>DASQMN010000044.1:0-1762 GCA_035645475.1 Nocardioidaceae bacterium | reverse complement strand
TTCGCCCCCTCTTTGCCCGCGCCGCTGGCCGAGCTGCTCGCACCGGGCGCCGCCGGTGTGCTCGAGGACCGAGGAGCCTTCTTCCGGTCCGGCCGGTCGGGCCAAAGTTGAGTCCCCGATAGTGGTGTAGCGGGGTCGTCGTCGAGTCGGTTGCCGAATTGGTGATGGACGTGGACGCGGTCACCGCGTGATCCTTCGAGTGAACCTCTCACAGCACTCTCGAACGGAGCATCACGATGACCGCACCACACATTGTCGACCCTGCCGGCTTGCTTGGCGAGGCACTGGCTGAGGCGTCCCCGGACCTGATGCGCTCGCTGCTGCAGAACGTCATCAACGCGCTGCTGTCGGCGGATGCTGACGCAGTGGTCGGGGCGGAGTGGGGACGCCCCACGGCTGGCCGGACGGCGCAGCGCAACGGCTACCGCCACCGCGACCTCGACACCCGAGTCGGCACCCTCGACGTCGCGATCCCGAAGCTCCGCACGGGCACCTACTTCCCCGAGTGGCTGCTCGAGCGCCGCAAACGAGCCGAGTCCGCATTGATCACCGTGGTGGCTGACTGCTACCTCGCTGGCGTCTCGACGCGGCGGATGGACAAGCTGGTCAAGAGTCTCGGCATCGACTCGCTCAGCAAGTCCCAGGTCTCTCGGATGGCCGGCGAGCTGGACCAGATCGTCGAGGAGTTCCGCCACCGGCCCCTCGATGCGGCCGGGCCGTTCACCTTCGTCGCCGCCGATGCGCTCACTATGAAGGTCCGCGAAGGCGGACGGGTGGTCAACGCCGTGGTCCTGCTCGCGGTCGGCGTCAACGGCGACGGGCACCGCGAAGTCCTCGGCATGCGGGTAGCCACCAGCGAAACCGGGACGGCGTGGAACGAGTTCTTCGCCGACCTGGTAGCTCGCGGCTTGGGCGGCGTCCGCTTGGTGACCAGCGATGCCCACCCAGGGCTGCGAGAGGCGATCGCAGCGAACCTGCCCGGTGCGAGCTGGCAACGCTGCCGCACCCACTACGCCGCCAACCTCATGTCGGTGACACCGAAGTCCATGTGGCCGGCGGTCAAGGCGATGCTGCACTCGGTCTATGACCAACCCGACGCTGCGGCTGTGCACGCCCAATTCGACCGGCTCATCGACTACGTGAGCGAGAAGCTGCCTGCGGTCGCCGAACACCTCGCCGCCGCTCGCGAGGACATCCTCGCCTTCACCACGTTCCCCAAGGACGTGTGGACCCAGATCTGGTCCAACAACCCCGCCGAACGGCTCAACAAAGAGATCCGCCGCCGCACCGACTCCGTCGGGATCTTCCCCAACCGCGACGCCATCGTCCGGCTCGTCGGCGCTGTCCTGGCCGAGCAAACCGACGAATGGGCCGAGGGCCGCCGCTACCTCGGACTCGACGTCCTCAGCCGCTGCCGACTCACCACCATCACCACCACGACCGATCCCGAGATAGGAGCCGAGGACATGCCCGCACTCACCGCCTAACCCCAATCGGATCACGCGGCGCTACACCACTCCCAGAGACTTGACCTACGCGCACGCACGCAAGGCATCGGCATGACACAACTGACACATCATCGTTTGTCGCGATGCCGTTCGCACATGCCGGGGTCGGACAGCGCACGGACTGGGTCCGGTCCATGCTTACCCCTGACCTGCGTCAACGGTGCTGGAAGGCGGTTGACCTGGCAGATTACGTTGCGAGTCGGTGGTGGGCGTCAACTGCCTGCCGACTTCTTGCGGGCGAAGGCCCAGGGGCT
>DASQMN010000043.1:0-5572 GCA_035645475.1 Nocardioidaceae bacterium | reverse complement strand
GCGAGGATGCGCAGCAGGGTGGTCTTGCCTGCTCCGTTGAGACCAAGCACCACCACGCGGCTGCCGCGGTCGATGGCGAGCTCGACGTCGGTGAAGACCTCCAGCGAGCCGTAGGACTTGCTCAGCCCGTCCGCGGTGAGCGGGGTACGCCCGCAGGGCGCCGGAGCGGGGAAGCGGATCTTCGCCACCCGGTCGCTGCGGCGCTCGGTGTCGAGCTCGGCCAGCAGCCGGTCCGCGCGCTTCGCCATGTTCTGGGCGGCCGTCGCCTTGGTCGCCTTGGCGCGCATCTTGTCCGCCTGGGCGTGCAGGGCGCCGGCCTTGCGCTCGGCGTTGTGGCGCTCACGCTTGCGTCGCCGCTCGTCGGTCTCCCGCTGCGCGAGGTACGCCGACCAGCCCATCGAGTAGACGTCCACCTCGGCGCGGTTGGCGTCCAGGTGCAGCACCTTGGTCACGGTGCGCTCCAGCAGTGCGACGTCGTGGCTGATGATCACCAGCCCGCCCTTGTACGAGGACAGGTAGTCGCGCAGCCACACCACCGAGTCTGCGTCGAGATGGTTGGTCGGCTCGTCGAGCAGGAGGGTGTCGGCGTCGGAGAACAGGATGCGGGCGAGCTCGACGCGGCGTCGCTGCCCGCCTGACAACGTGGACAGCGGCTGTCCGAGTACCCGGTCCTCGATGCCGAGGCTGGCCGCGATCGTCGCTGCCTGTGACTCGGCGGCGTATCCCCCGCCGGCGTGCAGCTCGGCGTCCGCCGTGGTGTAGCGGCGCATCGCACGCTCGCGTACCGATGACGAGTCCGACGCCATCGCCAGCTCGGCGTCACGCATGCGCGCCATCACGTCGTGCAGGCCACGCGCCGACAGGATGCGGTCGCGCGCGGTCATCGAGATGTCGCCGGAGCGATGGTCCTGCGGCAGGTAGCCGATCGTGCCGGTGCGGGTGACGGTGCCGGCGGCGGGCTGAGCCTCCCCCGCGAGTATCCGGGTCAAGGTCGTCTTGCCCGCCCCGTTGCGGCCGACCAGCCCGACCTTCTCCCCCGGCCCCACCCGGAACGTCGTGCCCGCCATCAGCAGGCGCGCGGCAACGCGGACCTCCAGATCGACGACGGTCAGCACGAGGGCTCCAGAGCAGAACGAGTCACCGGGCGACCGGCGCGGAAACGGCTGAGGCGCAGGGCGCAGGGCTCGCCCTGCCGCACCGGTACGCCCTGCCTAGGGTACCGGCATGAAGTTCAACAACCGGGCCCGATTGGACACCCGCCAGGTCCGTGACATCCGCGGCCGCAGCGGTGGACGCAGCAGTGGCCTGGGCGGGGGTCGCTCCGGCTCACCGATGCCGGGGGGCCTGCGCGCCGGCGGGGGGATCGGTGGAGTGCTGATCGCCCTGATCATCTGGTTCGTGAGCAGCCAGATGGGCGGCGACTCGAGCGGCGGCACGTCCACCGCAACCGGTGCGGGGTCCAGCTCGCAGGGCGGCTCGCAAGGCGGTTCGTCGTCGCTCAACCAGCAGTGCAGGACCGGCGAGGACGCCAACGAGAACGCCGACTGCGCCCGCGTCGCGGTGATCAACTCGGTGCAGTCGTTCTGGTCGCAGACGTTGCCCGAGCAGGCCGGCCGGGAGTACCAGGACGCCGACACGACGTTCTTCAGCGGGTCGGTCAACACCGCCTGTGGAAACGCCACCTCCGCGGTGGGGCCGTTCTACTGTCCCGGCGACAGCCTGGTCTACCTCGATCTCACCTTCTTCGACGACATGCTGGAGGGTCAGCTCGGTGCGCGTGGCGGTCCGTTCTCCGAGGCGTACGTCATCGCGCACGAGTACGGGCACCACATCCAGAACCTGCTGGGAACGATGGACCGGGTACGCGACCGCGAGGGGGCGACCAGCGACTCGGTACGCCTGGAGCTGCAAGCCGACTGCTACGCCGGCATGTGGGCGGCCGCTGCCACCTCGGCCACCGACGCCACCGGCGACGTGGCGATCATCGAGGAGCTCACCCAGGACGACATCGCGCGGGCGATCGACGCCGCGGAGGCGGTCGGCGACGACCGCATCCAGCAGCGCTCGGGCAGCGAGGTCGACCCCGACACCTGGACACACGGCTCGGCGGACCAGCGCGAGGCCTGGTTCATGGCCGGGTACGAGGCGGCCGACATGCGCGAGTGCGACACGTTCGGCACCTCCTCACTGTAGGTCGCTCAAGGCATCAGGCGAGGTCGTTCAGCTCGACGTCGACGGCTCCGGCGTCGAGCACGGCCTGACGCAGCACCGCCAGCCGGGGGTCCGGCACGTCAAGCCGACGAGCCGTCACCCGGCCGGGTACGTCGGTGTCGGCCAGGGCCCGCAGCAGCCGGTCGAGGAGTGCCCGGTCCCCACCGAGGACGACCGGCCCCGAGCTGCCTGCGAGCACCTCCCGTACGGCAGCCTCGGCCGCATCGAGGAGTCCGTCCGCCTGCTGTGCCCGGCGCCGGGCGTACCGCTGCTGGCTCCAGCCGCCGGCCTTGGTCTTGCCCTGCACGTAGCGGGTCCCGCAGCGCGACCGGACCAGCTCCTCGCCACGGGCGGCGCCGACGGCCCATCCACCGCGGCGCACCAGCACGACGTTGCGGGGGTCGGTGGCGTTCACCCGAGCGGTGAGGGCGCTGGCCTCGCCTACGACGGGACCTGGCAGGGGCCAGTGCAGAGCCGCCGTAGCACCGTCGGCCGCCGACAGCTCGGTCAGCGCCGGCTCCGACGCCCACCACGCCACGAGGCCGTGGCGCTGCCCGAACCGCTCGACCCAGCCGGGCAGGCGCCCGGCCGGCACGACAACACGCCGGACATGGCGCGGGGGCACTCCGGGTGAGTCGCTCAGAGGCCAGCCGTTCGTCAGAGGTTGAAGCCGAGCGCCCGCAGCTGTTCGCGGCCGTCGTCGGTGATCTTGTCGGGTCCCCACGGCGGCATCCAGACCCAGTTGACCCGGTAGTCGGCGACGAGGCCTTCCAGCGCCTGCCGGGTCTGGTCCTCGATGACGTCGGTCAGCGGGCAGGCCGCTGAGGTGAGCGTCATGTCGATCACCGCGTTGTTGGTGTCGTCCACCTGCACGCCGTACACCAACCCGAGGTCGACGACGTTGATGCCGAGCTCGGGGTCGACGACGTCGCGCATGGCCTCGGTGACGTCCTCCTCGGCCGCGGTCGGCGCGCCACCGAGGCCGACTGCGGGGAGGTCCCCGTGGTCGACCTCGCTCGCCGCTTCGCTCTGCTGAATCTGCTCGCTCATGCTCGCTCACCTCGATTGACTGAGACGGCGTTCGCTGCTGCGCTCACCGTCGTCTCACCGACCGCCTGTGCGGTGGCGTCCTTCCAAGCCATCCACCCCAGCAGCGCGCACTTGACCCGTGCCGGGAACTTCGCCACGCCCGCGAACGCCACAGCGTCCTCGAGGGTGTCCTCGTCGGGCTCGACCTGCCCGCGTCCTTGCATCAGCTGCTGGAACTGCGCCTGTACCGCCAACGCTTCGGACAGGGGCCGGCCGATGACCAGGTCGGTCATCACCGACACCGACGCCTGGCTGATCGAACAGCCCAGCGCGTCGTACGACACGTCCGCGACCGTCGCCCCGTCCAGGTGGACTCGCAGGGTCACCTCGTCGCCACAGGTGGGGTTGACGTGATGCACCTGCACCTCGTACGGCTCGCGGAGGCCCGCGTGATGGGGGCTCTTGTAGTGGTCGAGGATGATCTCCTGATACAGCGCGTCGAGGTCCATCAGCCCACCTTGAAGTAGTGCCGGGTGCGCTCGAGGCCGTCGATCAGCGCGTCGACCTCGCCCTCGGTGGTGTAGAGGTAGAACGAGGCGCGGGTCGAGGACTGGACACCGAGCCGCAGGTGGGCGGGCTTGGCGCAGTGATGTCCGGCGCGCACCGCGACACCTCGGGAGTCGAGCACCTGCGCCACGTCGTGCGGGTGGACGCCGGCTAGCTCGAAGCTGATCGCGCCACCGCGGTCGACCGGCTCCGTCGGCCCCAGCACCCGCAGTCCGGGCACCTGTTGCAGCTGCTCGAGGGCGTACGCGGTGATCCGCTGCTCGTGTGCGGCGACCGCGGCCATACCGAGGCTGCTGAGGTAGTCGCAGGCGGCACCCAGCCCGATCGCCGGCACGATCGGCGGAGTACCGGCCTCGAAGCGGGCCGGTGGGGCGGCGAAGGTGGTGCGCTCCATGGTGACGGTCTCGATCATCTCGCCGCCGCCGAGGAACGGCGGCAGCTGCTCCAGCACGTCGCCGCGGCCCCACAGCACGCCGATGCCGCTCGGACCGACCATCTTGTGCCCGGTGAACGCGACGAGGTCGGCACCCAGGGTCGAGACGTCGACCGGGAGCTGCGGAACGGCCTGCGACGCGTCGACCACGACCAGCGCACCCACCTCATGAGCGCGCGCGATCACCCGCTCCAGCGGGTTGATCGTGCCGAGCATGTTCGACACCCAGACCAGGGACACGACCTTCGTGCGCTCGTTGATCACCGCGTCGAGGTCGTCCAGGTCGAGGCGCCCCTCGTCGGTGAACCCGAACCACCGCAGCTGAGCACCGGTACGTCCGCACAGCATCTGCCAGGGCACCAGGTTGGAGTGGTGCTCCATCTCCGTCACCACGACCTCGTCACCCGCGCGCACGCCGAGGTCACCGGCGGCGTCACCGAGCACGCGCGCCACCAGGTTGAACGCCTCCGACGCGTTCTTGGTGAACACCATTTCGTCCCGCGAGGCGGCACCGATGAAGGCCGCGACCTTGCTGCGGGCGTTCTCGTAGGCCTCGCTGGACTCGGCGCCGAGCTGGTGCATCGCGCGCGCCACGTTGGCGTTGTGCAGCGCGTAGTGCTCGGTCATCGTGTCGATCACCGACTGCGGCTTCTGCGAGGTGTTCGCCGAGTCGAGGTAGACCAACGGGTGGTCCCCGGCCATCCGCCGGCCGAGGATGGGGAAGTCGCGGCGCACGACGTCGACGTCGTACGCCGCGCCCGTGGCCGGTCCCGGGGCTACCAGCGCCTCAGTGCTGATCATCATCAAAGGCTCGCGCTCCCGGTGGCTGCTCCGGCTCGCACGTACCGGTCGTAGCCCTCGGCCTCCAGCCGCTCGGCGAGCTCGGCGCCGCCCTGCTCGGCGACCCGGCCGGCAACGAACACGTGGACGAAGTCCGGCTCGATGTAGCGCAGGATCCGGGTGTAGTGGGTGATCAGCAGCACGCCGCGGTCGCCCTGGGCCCGGAACCGGTTGACCCCGGCCGACACGACCCTGAGTGCATCGATGTCCAGCCCGCTGTCGGTCTCGTCCAGCACCGCGAACTTGGGGTTCAGCAGCTCGAGCTGCATGATCTCGTGGCGCTTCTTCTCACCGCCGGAGAAGCCTTCGTTGACGCTGCGCGCGGCGAACGCCCGGTCCATCGCCACCTGGTCCATGGCGGCGTTGACGTCCTTCACCCAGGTACGCAGCTTGGGAGCCTCGCCGTCGAGGGCCGTCTTGGCCGTGCGCAGGAAGTTCGACACCGAGACGCCCGGTACCTCGACGGGGTACTGCATGGCGAGGAGCAGCCCG
>DASQMN010000042.1:0-3757 GCA_035645475.1 Nocardioidaceae bacterium | reverse complement strand
GAGAGCGCCTCACGCCGCTGAGCCGCACCGAGCGACCCCGTCAGCAGGCGGACTCGTGTGCCGTCGACGGCGCCACCGAGCATGCCGGCCTCACCGAGGTCTCCGAGCGCGGCACGGATGGAGCGGTCGTGCTGCTGCGCGAGTACCTCGGTGGGGGCCAGGAGAGCTGCCTGACCACCGGCGTCGACGACCTGGAGCATGGCGCGTAGTGCGACCACCGTCTTGCCGGAACCGACCTCGCCCTGCAGCAGCCGGTGCATGGGCGAAGGCTCCGCCAAGTCGGCCGCGAGCTGCTCGGCGACCGCTCGCTGCCCCGCGGTCAGCTCGAAGGGCAGGCGGGCGTCGAAGCGGTCGAGCAATCCGCCGGCACGGCTGGGCCGGGGGGCCGCCGACTGCGCGCGGGTGAGGTGGCGGCGCTTGGCGAGTGCCACCTGCACCACGAAGGCCTCCTCGAAGCGGAATCGCTCGCGGCCACTCATCCATTCTGCTTGGGTTGTGGGGCGATGCACCTGCTCGAGGGCCTGCAGAAGCGACGGGAGTCCGCGGTCGGCCGCGACCTCCGCGGGGAGCGGATCCGGCAGGGCGGTGGCGCAGTGCCATGCCGCGTCGAGCACGGGCGGGATCGCCCGGCTGATCGTCCACGACGACAGCTTCGAGGTGGCGGGGTAGATCGGCACGATGGTGTCGGCCAGCAGCCCCTTGCCGTCCAGGTCCGGGTCTAGCCCACCGTGCAGCGCGTAGTCGGGGTGCAGCAGCTGCAGCCTGCCGCGGAACTCCTGCACCTTGCCCGAGAACAGGCCGGACGCACCCGGGGTCAGCTCGCGGGTGATCCACGGCCGCCGGAAGAAGGTGAGCAGCAGCTCGTGCTTGCCGTCGGTCACCACCACCTCCGTACGCACGGCTCTGCCTCTCCGGCCTCCGGCTCGCTTGTCGACATAGTCGCGGTTGGCGACCCGGTCGACCCGCGCCATCACGGTGACGTGGTCGCCGAGCTCGAGGCGGCTCAGATCGGTCATGCTGCCGCGCTTCTCGTACCTGCGAGGCAGGTGGCCCAGCAGCTCCTCGGCCGTACGGATGCCGAGCTCGGCGTCGAGTGCCTTGGCCGTGCGGCCTCCGACGAGTCGCTCGAGCCTGCCCAGATACCCCTCGGCTGCGTCCGTAGGTGCGGACTGCACTGACGCCACCTACTCCACCCCCAGCCACAGCGGATAGCGCTCTTGGCCACCGTCGTAGACCACGGTGTCCACCTCGGGGTGTCCGAGACGTAGGCCGGCTGTCACGCTCTCGCCGAGCCCGGCAGGTGCCCCTGCGCCGGCCACGACGGTGACCAGCTCACCCCCGCCGGACAGCAGGCGCTCGAGCACCTGGACGGCGACGGTGCCGAGGTCGTGTCCCACCACGACGAAGTCGCCGTCGACGACGCCGAGCACATCACCGGGCTCGCACGGCCCCGCCATGGTCATCGCCCGGCCGGTGGCCAGCGTGACGCCGCCGTGGCGGGTGTGACCTGCAGCGGCCGACATGGCGACCACGTCATCGTCGAAGTCGCGTGCTGGGTCGTGCACCGCGACCGCGGCGAGTCCCTGCACCTGCGTGCGGGTGGGCACCACCGCCACTCGTAGCCCCTCCCGGCGCGCTTGGATCGCAGCCACCTCCGCGGCGTTGATGGCGACGTGGTCGTTGGGCAGCAGCACTACTTCGCTGGCCTCACTGGAGTGAGCTGCGGCGAGCAGCTCAGCCGTGGAGGGCCTGAGGTCGGCGCTCCCTCGCACGACTCGGGCGCCCGCCTCGGCGAACAGCTTCTCCAGTCCGGGCCCGGCCGCCATCGCCACCACGGACCGCCTCGCATCCTGAGCAGCAGCTGGTGGGGCGCCTGCACGGCTGGCGTGAGCGGCCGGGTCGGCGAAGTGCGTCACGCGAATTCGATGCGGGCGGCCGGCCTCCAGCGCAGCCTCCAAGGCGAGCCCGACGTCATCGACATGCGCATGCACGTTCCACAACCCGTCTCCACCCACGACGACCACCGAGTCGCCGAGCGCGTCAAGCCGTGCCTGCAGCGCTGGCACCACCTCGTCCGGGGCGTTGAGCAGGAACATCAGCTCATAGCCGGACCCGGGACCCTCCACATCGCCAGCCGCCGCGGCGACGGGGACGGGCAGTGGATGGCGCACAGACCCCGCCTCGGACCAGCGTCCGGTGACTGCACGCTCGGTCGCGTCGAGCAGGACGACCAAGCCGCGCCCGCCGGCGTCGACGACCCCTCTCCGGGCGAGCAGCGGCATCTGCTCCGGCGTGCGCGTCAGTGCGGCCCGAGCGGCGGTGGTGGCAGCCCGCAGCACCACGTGGACTGCTCGCCGGCGGTCGAGTCCGCTCACCTGGGGCAGCGCGTCGCGTGCGGCTGACGCGGCGGCGTCGGCCACGCTGAGCACCGTGCCCTCCTGCGGCCGGGCCACCGCGTGCCTTGCCGCACCGGCAGCCCGCACCAGCGCGTCCACCACCGAGTCGGCGACCAGCGCTCCGGTCGGGCTCACGCCGTCGAGGAGGACGGGGATCCCGGTGCGCAGAAGCTGGGCCAAGATGATGCCGGAGTTGCCGCGAGCACCCGTCAGCGCACCGTCGACGAAGGCCTGAGCCACCTCCGGCAGGTCTGCGTCGGCGGCCTGCGCCGCCGCCTCGAGCGCGGACTCCCAGGTGAGGTACAGGTTGGTGCCGGTGTCGGAGTCGGGGACCGGGAAGACGTTGAGCGCGTCGATCTCCGCGCGCGCCGCACCCAGCGCAGCTCCGACGGTCTCGGCCCAGCGCAGAAAGGTGGTGACGTCGAAGCCTCGGTCGCTCGTGCGCGCCACAACCACCTCCTCGCCGTCGCCGTCGACTACTGCCTACGTAGCCGGTGCGGGCACCCTAACCGCGACTGCCGACGGGACCCGAGGTTGACGCGGTACGTCGATCACCGACATGCCGGCCCTGGCTCACCGGCGCGGTGCGCGCAGTGCGGATCGACTTGGTGGGCGTACCGGCCGGCCGGTATGCTGCACGGTCGGTGCCCGGTCGGGCGCACGATCTCGAATCTCGACTTCCTGGAGTTTGCTGTGGCTGCGGTCTGCGACATCTGTGGCAAGGGGCCCGGTTTCGGCAACAACGTGTCCCACTCCCACCGCCGCACTCGTCGGCGCTTCGACCCCAACATCCAGCGGGTTCGGGCCATCGTGGGATCCACGCCGAAGCGCCTGAACGTCTGCACCGGTTGCCTCAAGGCCGGCAAGGTCAGCCGCTGACGCTGCCTTCGTGAGGGTCGGTCACCGCATCAGGTGACCGACCCTTCGTACGTTCGCAGCCCGCGCCTTGCCTCCCTCCGCAGAGGTACGCGCCAGTGGGGCCAGGTCGGCTACTTCCGCGCCGTCCTGCCCCGAACAGTCACCACTCAAGTCAGCACCCGCTCGAACGGGCGCCACTCGAGGTGGCACCAGCCCGAACAGGCACCACGCGAGGCAGCACCACGCCGCCCACAGAGTCACGGCTAAAGGGGTCAGCTGAAGTGGGTGTGGCCAGGTGCGCCTGGCCACTCCTCCCCGTCCACGGTGACAGCGGCTGCGTCGTCGGGCTCGTGCACGACCCCGATCTGCAGCCACCCGTCAGGAACTGTGTCGGGAGCGAAGCATGCGGCCAGCGCGTGGTCGTCTCCGCCGGTGAGGACGAAGCCGAGCGGATTCACGCCCAGGGCAGCACCCACCGCCCGCAGCGGTTCCGGAACCTCGAC
>DASQMN010000041.1:0-7421 GCA_035645475.1 Nocardioidaceae bacterium | reverse complement strand
GGGTTGCCGCTGTTCTCGCGTTCGGTGTCGCGAACCCGTTCCTTGTGGTGGACGTCGTGGTGGCCTCCGCCGTTTCTGGTGTCGTCGTTCAGCTAGTGGGGCGCGCCCGCGCGCGGGCCGTTGCGGCGGCCCGTCGGGCACAGGTACTCACGGCGTGTGACTCACTCGTGGCCGAGCTGCGAAGCGGGCAGCCGACGCTGCGCGCCCTGGAGCGCGTCGCCGAGGAGTGGACCGAGTTGTCCCCGGTGGCGTCCGCGGCGCGCATGGGCGCCGACGTACCGAGCGCTCTCCGAAATCTTGCTGTGCTTCCCGGTGCGGCAGCGCTCACTGAGCTGGCCGCGGCGTGGCAGGTCTCGTTGCGCTCAGGGGCGGGGTTGGCCGACGTGCTCGAACGCATGAGTCAAGCGTTGCGAGAGCAGGAGGACATCGCCCGGGAGATCGCGGCCGCCGTCGCCCCGGCGCGGGCGACCGCTCAACTGCTCGCAGTCCTGCCTGTCGTCGGTCTGGGCCTGGGCACTGCTCTCGGCGGCGACCCGCTGCACGTCTTGTTCGGCACCCCCGTCGGCACGGTGCTCCTAATGCTGGGGGCCACACTGTCCCTGGTTGGGGTGCTCTGGGTGGAGCACCTGGTAACGACGGCAGTGGGCTGAGTGTGCTCACCGCGATGCTGGCTGCGGCGGCCGGCGCATGGTTGCTGTTCCCGGCCGACGAGGCGCTGCGTCGGTTGCCCCGCATGGCGCAGCCGGTGGCCCCCGCACCGGTATCGCCCCGGTTCCGGCCGCCTGCGTGGCTGACTGCACCGTTGGCAGCGGCCATCGCGGCCGGGGTGGCGGTGACGCTGCTCGTCGATGGGCCAGCCGGCTGGATCGGTGGTGCACTCCTTGCCGTCGGGCTGGTGCGCTGGTTCCGGAGGCTCGACGAGGAACCCGAGCGGCAGCGCCGCGAGCAGATCCGTCGTGACCTGCCAGTGGTGGCCGACCTGCTGGTGGCGTGCCTGCGGGCAGGCAGGGCGGTCAACGACTCGCTGGACGTCGTGGCCGATGCCTGGTCCGGACCGGTCCGAGACCACCTGCGCACGGCCTCTGCTCAGCTGCAGCTGGGCGGTGATCCTGAGACGGTCTGGCGAAACTGGGGAACGGACCCTGCGTTGGCGCCACTCGCGCGGGCGTTCGGCCGCGCGGCACGATCAGGCACGTCCATCACCACGACGCTGGAGCATTCCGCGAGCGAGCTACGGCAGGTCAGACGGTGGGGCGGACAGGCCCGGGCACGCAGCCTCGGGGTGCGCACGGCCGCACCGCTGGGGCTGTGCTTCATGCCTGCCTTCATCGTGCTCGGGGTCGTGCCCACCGTGATCGGGACCTTCTCCGCCGCCGTGCTCTAGGCGCGGATCAGCGAGCCGGTCCTTGTCCCCAGCCCGGAGTGTGGCTCGGTCCTCCCCAGCCCGGCATCGAGGCGCCGGATCGGGGGACCGCCGGCAGCAGTCTCCTCGACGTCCGCAGATCCCATCCGGCCATCGCCGGATCCACCTCAGGAGGCAACCATGCGAGCAGCTCTGCAGCTCCGAGACGAAGCCGGCATGACCACCGCCGAGTACGCCGTCGGGACGGTAGGCGCATGTGGCATCGCCGGAGTCCTGATGACCCTCGTCGAGTCCCAGTGGTTCGGCGACCTCATCAAGTCCATCTTCGAGTTCGTTCTGAAGGCATCTGGTCTGAGCTGACCCGAGGAGCTCGCCCGCCCGGGCCGCTGGCACGGGTGGGCGAGTCCCATGCCGGCCCCAGCTGAGGAGGTCCCCATGGCTAGGTCCGCTCGGTGCCGCGCGACTCACCCGGCCCATGCGCACCCGTGTCTCGTCCATCGCGCGCAGCGCGGCGCGGCTACCGCCGAGTTCGCCGTCGGCGTCATCGCTGCGGTCCTCATCGCTGTGCTGCTGCTGCATCTCGTGCTGTCCGGCTTCTTCGACGTCCTGCTGCAGTCGCTGTTCGAGCGTGGGCTGAGTCTGGCAGTCGACCTCCTTGCCACACCGATGTCCTGGTCCCTGTCAGACATCGCCGGTGGGTCCCTGTCGGGGATGTCGGCCGTCTCCAGCTCAGCCGCCGGCTTGGCGGGGGAGGCAGTCGTGGGTATGTCGCGCACAGTCGCCGACACGGCGAGCGCGGCGGAGTCATCTGTCCTCTCGGGGGTCCGCGCCCTCGCGTCGGGCATCGGATCGATAGCCGAGGCCACGGCCGATGCCACCGTGGCTGCGCTGCGCTGGGTCGGCGGACCGGTCAGCTCCGCTCTGTCATGGTGACCCGTCGTCGCGCCCTCGCCCGGCGCCGCACCGGAGCGGCTGGCATGGTGACCGCGGAGACGGCGACCGTGTTGCCGTTCTTGGTCCTCGTGACGCTCGCGCTGGCGTGGCTCATCTCCATCGGCATCGCGCAGGTCCGCTGCCTCGACGCGGCTCGGGAGGCTGCTCGGGTCATGGCCCGCGGCGACGGCTCACGCGTCGCGCTTCAGGTCGCGACAGAGGTGGCGCCTGAAGGCGCTCACGTGGAGATGGACGAGACGGATGCTGTCGTCGACGTGCAGGTCACCGTTCGCCTCACTCCACCCGTGCCCCTGCTCGGTCAGTTCCTGACGGTTCCCGTGGGCGCCACCGCCACCGCCGCGCTGGAGGACGGCCATGCGACACAGTGACCGCGGCGTCGGTACGGCGCTCGCTCTGAGCATGTGCGGTGTCCTGCTGACCGTCGGCTACGTGGTGACCGGCGTGGTCGCCATGGCAGCCACTCAGCATCGTGCTGCGGCAGCAGCCGACCTGAGTGCCCTGGCAGGTGCCGGAGCCGCCCAACGCAGGCAGCCAGCCTGTGATGCCGCCGACGAGGTCGCCGACGCAAACGGCGCAAGGCTGGTCAGCTGCGAGGACGACGCCGGTGTGGTGACGGTCGAGGTGGCTGCGGCGTCGCCAGCGCTGCTGGGGCGGCGATGGGAGTCCGTCCGCACGGCCCGCGCCGGGCCGGCGGAGGCCGTGCGGTGAGTTTCTGAGAAGGCAGGCTCTCAGCGAAGGACGTAAGAGTGCTCCACACCAGCGGGTTCACCG
This sequence comes from Nocardioidaceae bacterium, assembly GCA_035645475.1. Taxonomy (GTDB): domain Bacteria; phylum Actinomycetota; class Actinomycetes; order Propionibacteriales; family Nocardioidaceae; genus DASQMN01. Next base: position 4,333 of record DASQMN010000041.1, on the reverse strand, counting down.
CAGGCAGCGGCGCGGGGCATCGGTATCGGCGTCTCCGGCACACACGTCTCATCAGTAGCTCGGGCACCAGACAGAAGCACGTCCAGCAGTTGAACCGCCCCCGCCTTGTGCAACGGGGAGTTGCCGTTGCCGCACTTGGGCGACTGGACGCAGGAGGGGCAGCCGTCCTCACAGGGACACTCGGCGATGGCGTCCCGGGTCGTGCGCAGCCAGCGAGCTGCTGCCCGATAGCCCCGATCCGCGAAGCCCGCGCCGCCGGGATGACCGTCGTGCACGAACACGGTGAGTCGTCCGGTGTCGGGGTGCTGCACGGTAGATACCCCGCCGATGTCCCACCGGTCGCAGGTGGCGAAGAGCGGCAGCAGCCCGATGCTGGCGTGCTCGGCCGCATGAGCCGCACCGCCGAGATCGCGAGCTTCGACCCCGCTGGCCCTCACCTGCTCGGGCGACAGCGTCCACCAGACCGCTGCCGTGACCAGCTGCCGCTCCGGCAGGTCCAGCGGGTGCTCGCTGAGCACCTCCGACGACCCGACTCGTCGCCGCAGGTACGACACCACCTGGGAGGTGACGCTCACCAGCCCCGCGGCGAGCAGGGCGTCGCCCCAGGAGCACGACCGCTGCTGCTCGACCACACAGATGTCGGTGACCTCGCGCGCGGTCGTCGAGTAGTCGACCTGCGCCGGCTCCACCTCTGCGACTGCCTCATCGGGGTCGAAGCGGTGCACGAGATAGGTCTCACCCTGATGCACGTAGATGGCGCCGGTGTGCACGGCGTGATGCGCCGAGGCTGCGTCGACGGTGCCCAGCAGCCGCCCGGTGCCGTGATGCACCACCTGCACGGCTCGACCCCCGGACGAGCGGATGTCCACCAGATCGCTGGCGCGGTCACGGCGGGTCCAGAACCAGCCCGTCCGCCGCCGGCGAAGCAGTCCGGCTGCCTCGAGTGCCTCCAGCGCTGACGCGGTACGCGGCCCGAACATGTCCAGGTCGCCCTCCGTCAGCGGCAGCTCCTGGGCGGCTGCGCACAGGTGCGGTCCCAGGACGTGCGGGTTGTCCGGGTCCAGCACGGTGGCCTCGACCGGCGAGCCGAGCAGCGCCTGTGGATGGCGCACCAGGTAGGCGTCCAGAGGATCGTCGCGGGCGACCAGCACACCCACCGCCGACTGCTGTGCGCGGCCGGCGCGTCCGAACTGCTGCCACAGGGCCGCGCGCGTGCCGGGATACCCGGCACTCACCACCGCGTCGAGCCCCTCGATGTCGATGCCGAGCTCCAGCGCCGAGGTGGCAGCCAGCGCCGTCAGCCGTCCGCTCTTGAACGCCGCCTCCAGCTCCCGGCGCTCCTCGGGGAGGTAGCCACCGCGGTACGCAGCCACCTGGTCTGCCAGGCCGGAGTCGACTTCCGAGAGCAGCCGCCTGCACGACATCGCCACGCTCTCCGCGCCCCGGCGCGACCGTACGAAAGCCAAGGTGCGCACGTCTGAGCTGACCAGGTCGGCGACGAGGTCAGCCGTCTCGGCCGTCACCGAGCGACGCACCGGCGCCCCGTGCTCGCCGCGGCTGTCGGTCAGCGGCGGCTCCCACAAGGCCACCGCCGTGGTACCCCGCGGGGAGGCGTCGTCGGTGACCGCGACGACGTCCAGGCCGGTGAGCCGGCGCGCCGCCAGCGCGGGCTCCGACACCGTGGCAGAGGCCAGGACGAACGTTGGTGCGCCACCATGCTCGGCGGCCACCCGTCGCAGGCGACGCAGCACCTGAGCCACATGCGAGCCGAACACCCCGCGGTAGTGGTGGCACTCGTCGACCACGACGTAGCGAAGTCCCGCCCAGAAGCTCGCCCACCGCTGGTGGGAAGGAAGCAGTGACCGGTGGAGCATGTCGGGATTGCTCACCACGTACGTGGCGTGCTCGCGAGCCCACGACCGCTCCTCGGGCGAGTTGTCACCGTCCACCGCAGCGGCGCGCAGGCCGGGGACGTGGCCCCCGGCCAGAGTGCACACCGCGCGAAGCTGGTCGTGCGCGAGAGCCTTCGTCGGCGACAGGTAGAGCACCGTCGGACCGCGATCGAGTCGCCGGCGCAGCGCAGAGGCGGGCGCAACGGCCGATGCGAGCTCGCTCAGCGCCGGCGCCAGATAGGCCAGCGACTTGCCCGACGCCGTACCGGTCGCGACCACGACATGGGTTCCCGCGTGGGCATGCTCGGCGGCAAGGACCTGGTGGCGCCACGGGAACTCCAGGCCCGAGGCCGCGAGAGCCTCGCGCACCGACGGGGCCACCCAGTCCGGCCACTGGCCGGTGCGCGCGACCCGAGCCGGCTGCATCTCGAGGTGGACCAGTCTGCCCTCGCGTCCCGGAGCGCCGGCCAGCGCCTCGAGAGCATGCAACGGGTCGGTTCTCACGGTGTTCGATTGTCCCACGCCGCCGGTGTCTGCCTCCGCTTCGCAGCGCCGGTAACGCTCACCGCCGGGCTGACGCGCCCGCGTCCCGCAGTCGCGAGCACGTCGGCGCTCGGCCCGGCGTCGGGGCCCTCATCTGCCGACGATTGCTGCATCCCCGCCGAGCAGGTCGTCGTCATGGTTAGATCTCGTGGGATCGGCGCGGTGATGTCGTGCCCCAGCCCCTCGCGTATTCGACTGGAGAGCACCGTGGACTTGTCACTGGACACCCGCACCGAGGGTGCGTACACCGTGATCGCGGTGACCGGTGAGATCGATGTCTACACCGCGCCCAAGCTGCGCGAGGCCCTCATCGGCTTGGTCAACGCGGGCAACCACCACCTCGTCGTCGATGTCGAGGGCGTGGAGTTCCTCGACTCCACCGGTCTCGGTGTGCTGGTCGGTGGCCTCAAGCGGGTGCGCACCCACGACGGCAGCCTGCAGATCGTGTGCACGCACGAGCGGCTGCTCAAGGTCTTCCGCATCACCGGGCTCACCAAGGTGTTCGCCATTCACGACTCGGTGGCCGACGCGGTCGCTCAGTCGCAGACCTGATCGCCGCGGCGATCATGTCTCCTGCCCCCGCATCGACCGTGCATGTCGGTGTCGAGCCCGACCCCGTGCACGTGCGGGTCGTCCGGCTCGTCACCGTGTCGCTGGCACGGTTGACCGGCCTTCCGGAGGAGGCGCTGGACGACGTACGCCTGGCGACCAGCGAGGCGGTGGGCCGAGCCGTGGCCGCTCATCGCGCCAGCCGTATCGACGACCTCGTCCAGATCGACGTGAGCCTCGGTCGCACCCTCGAGGTACGGGTGCACGACCGGGTCCCACTGCCCGCAGCCACGGGTACGGCGGCCGTCGCCCTGCTGCAGGGAGCCGCTGAGGCAGACCTTGCGTCGCGCGTCGTCCGCGAGTCCGACCCCGGCGACTCCAACCCAGGCGACTCCGAGCCCGACGTCCTCGATCTTGCGTCGCTCGAGGGGCCGGACTCCGAGCTGCCCGTACTGGCTGAGGCCGTCTCACTGATCGAGGGTCTGGTTGACGAGTCAGCCGTCTCGACCGGCCCCGACGGCACGTCGATCACCATGCGCTGGCGCCGGGCCGGCTGAATGCAGCCAGGACCCGGTGCTCGAAGTAACGGGCCGGAGCAGGTTTACTACGGCAGGTTCGTGTCGCCGTACCCCCACCGGGGGGCCGACATGCATGCCCTCGCCGCGACGAACCCGTCCGTGCGCCGCAGTCTCACCCTGGAGGACGGATGACTCCGCTCCACCTCGCCGCTGGCGAGTCACTGTCCTTGTCGACCGGCAACCGCACCCTCATCCTGCTGGTCGCAGCGGTGGCGATTCTGTCGCTGGTGATGGCGGTCGTCTTCCGACGTCAGGTGCTCGCCGCTGACGAGGGCACCACCGCGATGCAGGAGATCGCCCGTGCGGTGCAGGAGGGCGCGAACGCGTTCCTGGGGCGGCAGTTCCGTACCCTCGCCGTCTTCGCGGTCCTGGCCTTCGCCCTCCTGTTCGTTCTGCCCGGAGACACCTCGGTGCGCATCGGGCGCTCGGTGTTCTTCCTGTTCGGCGCGCTGTTCTCCGCCGCGATCGGCTATCTCGGCATGTCGCTGGCCGTGCGCGCCAACGTCCGGGTGGCCGCGGCCGCGCGGGTCCTCGACCGCGACACCGCGATGCGCACCGCCTTCCGTACCGGTGGCGTGGTCGGTATGGCCACCGTGGGTCTCGGCCTGCTCGGTGCCGCCGCCGTCGTGTTCATGTACGAGGGCGACGCCCCCCGGGTGCTGGAGGGGTTCGGCTTCGGGGCCGCGCTGCTCGCGATGTTCATGCGGGTCGGCGGCGGCATCTTCACCAAGGCGGCCGACGTCGGCGCAGACCTCGTCGGCAAGGTCGAGC
>DASQMN010000040.1:0-1659 GCA_035645475.1 Nocardioidaceae bacterium | reverse complement strand
CCCTGTTCCAGGTCACCCGGCTCCATCGCGTGCAGCAGTCGAACTACTTCGCTCATGTGCGCCATTCGCTGGCGAGGATCCCATACGTGTAGCCGTCTACCCAGCCGAGCTCGGCATGCCATGAATCCTGAATGCCATGCTGCTCGCGGCGCATGCCGGCTCTCTCGAGCACCCGCGCCGACGCCGTGTTGTCGGCGAAGCACCCGGCGGTGACACGGCGTAGGCCGAGGTGGTCGAACGCCGTAGCAAGCAGGCCACGGGCGATACTCGTCGCGAACCCTTGCCCAGTACAGCGCGGCTCGACGATGTACCCGATGACCCCCTGCGTGCCCTGCGGCATCCCGGGTTGGCCGCTGCCGTCCACGATCTCGAGGAATCCCATCGCGATGACCTCGCCTTCGGCCTCAGCAACGCAGGAGAAGTCAGTCTCGCTTGTCCCGACCGCAAGCCACTCGCGCCGGAACACCTCTGGTCGAACACTCGTACTGAGCATGAAGCGGTTGACGCCAGGGCCATTACGGATAGCGAGAAGTCGGGAAAGGTCGGCCTCGCGCGCTTCTCGAAGCAAGAGGCCATCGACCCGCACCGGCCACGGACTGGAGACCACGTCGGCACACTTTCAGTGACCAGGGTCAGCGTCCAAGGGGTTTCTGCGGCCCAGCCATCGCCGACACGTCTGGTGGGACCGTCCACAACTCGCGCGTACCCGGCGGATGCCGGGGCATCGCCGGAATGCGCTCGGCCAGGCGCTACATGATCGCTTGCTGGACGGTGTGAAGCGGCGGTGTCTCCTCAGCACGAGCGACGATCCCGAAGACGCAGCCGTGCGCCTGTACAACCGCTCGGGGTGGCGGAAGCTGGGCACGTTTATGTCGGCGTGCAGGTGATGGGCCTCGACCTGACCTGAGCAGAGGGACCGACCGAACCAGCACGAGGATGCCACGAGCCCGGAGAAATCTCTGTGCCAATCATGTGGGGGCGGTGCGGCGTAGGAACTGATGGACGCAGGTGCGCGCGGTCTGCTGATAGCCGAGCCCCTCGTACAGCCGGAGCGCACCGGAGGAGTTGGCTGCGTCGACGCCGAGTGCCGCGGCGTTCATGCCGGAGGCGGCGAAGCGGCGCATGGACTCCTTGAGCAGTGCGCTCGCGATGCCCCTGCCGCGGTAATCCCCAATTACGGCCAACTGGTCGGTGTAGCCCTCAGCGACCCCGGTCGCCTGCCAGTCCTGCTCGTAAGCGCAGTTGATTGCTGCACCGACGGCTGCGCCGGTGTCGCCGTCGATCGCGAGCACGGACCACTGGGGTTGGAAGGCTGCTGAGCCGATGACCTCCTGCCACATCTCATCGGTGCGATCCGTGTGCCCCCAGTGGTCCTGGAACGCCTCATCGACCACCCGGTGCACCTCTGGACTGCGGGCGGCATCCCACCCGACCAAGCGCACACCTTCCACCTCGGGTACCAGCGGCGAGTCCCCGAGTCGGCGGGACAGCTCGAAGAAGTAGCGCTCGATCGCGAGCCCGTGCCGTTCGGCCAGATTGCGGATGTCGGCCTGGTCGCAGGGCGCGTGAAGCCGCATCACCAGCGGCCCGTAGCCGACCTGACGCGAAGCACGGTCCCATTCGAAGCCGTGCGCCATCTCCCAGCGCAGCACGGCCTGC
>DASQMN010000039.1:0-13947 GCA_035645475.1 Nocardioidaceae bacterium | reverse complement strand
GCCATGAGCTGGTCGGTGAGCGCCTCGATCTTGCGCTCGTTGGCCCACCCGAGCACCCAGGTCCGCGGGTCGTCGATGTGGGAGCGGTCGTCCTTCTCGTGGCGGTCGCCGGAGCGCACCTGGCCCTGGACGGTGACGGCGCGCTGGGCCGCCTGGAACTCCTCCAGCGTCTCGGCGCACCGGTGGTCGGCGCGGCGGATGAGCTGGTCGCGCAGGTAGGCCTCGAACGGCCCGGGTGCGAGTTCGAGCGTCCGGGCGAGCACGAGACCGTCGGACTCGGACGGTCGCAGCCGCACGTGCCGATGCGGCACCCGCTCGTACACGAGCCGCATCCCGCGCGTGCTGCCGTCGTCGCGGACGTGGGTCAGGCGCCGCTCGTTCGTCCATCGCGCGACGGCCGGGTAGTGCTCCTGGGGCACGAGCAGGGAGAGCGCGAAGCCGCGCAGGACCCGCTCCGCCGCGCCGCGCCACCGGTCGAACCCCTCGGCCACGTCGATCAGCTCACCGGCGAAGGGCAGCGAGTCCGACTGCAGGCGCAGGTCGCGGCACAGCTGCGCCCTGATGTCGAGGTGGCTGAGCGGGAGGTTGTTGCGCCTGCTGGCGAGGCTCGCCAGCTCGGCGCGGATCCCGGCGCTGCTCTGCCGCAGCTCGTTGCGCTGGCCGGCGAGCGCCGAGATCCGGTCACCCAGCTCGCGGCGGGAGCCCTCCAGCCGCGTCCGCTCCGCCGCGACGCGCGCGGGGAGTGCGGCGAAGGCGGCGCTGTCCTCGACCGGGTCGAGGCCGGCCTGGCCGAGCTGCTCGGTGAAGCGGCTGCGGCGCGACAGGCGGCTCTGCTCGTCGCGCCGGGCGTCGCCGGCGATCCGCTGGAGCTCGCCGAGCCGGTCGCCACCGGCCGCGGCCCGCTCGCCGACGAGCCGGTCGCGGGTGCGCGCGAGCTCGACGCGCGTCTCCTCGTGCTCCGCCACCGTCCGCCGCAGGCCGTCGCGGTTCGCCTCATGATCGGCGATCTCCTCGCCCAGCAGCGTGATGCGGAGCTCGGCGAAGTACAGCCGCACGCCGTCGCGCTGCCGCTCCAGCGCGGAGCGGCGATCGAGGGCCCCGTCGTAGCGGTCGGCCGTCGCGACGAGCGGCTCCAGGGCCTCGAGCTGGTCCTTCGCCCGCCGGACCGCGGCGTGGGCCTTGGTGAGGTCCTCGAAGTGGCCGACGATCGCCTTGACCCGCTCGGCGGCGTCGGCCGGTTCGAGCATGTGGCTGCGGACGAAGTCGGTGAGGTTGCCGACCGACTTCATCGACACGGTCTGGTGGAACAGGTCCAGTGCCTGCTCCGAGCGGATGCCCAGCAGCTTGCGCATCTGGCGGGAGTAGTCGGGGTAGCCGGTGGCGATGTTCGCGCCCGCCGACCGGAGCCGGCGCTTCAGTTCGCCCAGGTCCGAGCCGAAGTCGGTGAAATCGGCTTCGATGGAGAGCCGCTTGCCCGAGGTGACGAAGAACCTGTCCGGTTGACCGGCGCGGTCCTTCTGGTGGAACACCTGCGCGAGGGTGACGGTCTCGTCGAAGGCCTCGTTGAGGAACACCCCGAGGATCACCGAGTACGAGCTGTGGTCCCGCAGCCCGATCGCCCTGGAGGTACCGGTGCTCTCGTTGCGCTCCGACTTGTAGTGGCCTTCCACGTAGCTGCGGAGGGTGCGCTCCTTGCTCTCCGCCCCCGCCGCCTTGTTGTACGCGACCCGGTGCGCGGGCAGCAGCAGGGTGGTGAGCGCGTCGACGAGCGTCGACTTCCCGCTGCCGATGTCCCCGGTGAGCAGCGAGGTGTCGCCGCCGGGCGACAGCCGCCACACGCGCTTGTCGAACGTTCCCCAGTTGAACAGCTCGACCTCGTGGAGGCGGTACCCCGCTCGCGTCCGACCCGGCGACGGACCGGCCGGAGCCTGCGCGTCAGTCATCGGTCGCGCCCCCGTTCACGGCTTCGGCGTACTCGCGCAACTTGCCGGCGAAGTCGGACAGGACCTGGGCGTCGACGTAGGCCTTGAGGACGCGCCGGACCTCCCAGTGGTGCGGCTGCCCGCGCAGCTGGCGGAGGAACCCCAGATCGGCCACCTGCTTGACGGTGGCATCGACCCGGTCCAGCACGCGCGCCTCGTTGGTGGACTCCGCGAGGAACACGCGCAGCATCTCCACGACCTGGTCGCGGGTCAGCACGAGCTGGCCTTCGCCGCCGGTCGTCTCGAACTCCACGAGCCGCTTGCGCAGCAGCACCAGCAGCAGGCTGACGTTGTAGGTGAGGCTGCGCCGGCGCACGAGCCGCGGCAACGGCTCCGCGTCGTCGTCGGGTTCCTGGCTCTGCAGGTAGGCGTACCCCTCGGCGTCGTCGACGACCACGCCGACGCCGATGGTGGCGAAGTGGTCCCGGACGGCCGCCCCGTGCCGGTCGAGCGCCGCCCAACTGTCCTCCTGGGACTCCCGGTAGACGACCCCACGCATCAGGTCGATGATCGCCACCGCGATCGCCTGCTCCTCCGCCGACCTCACGGGCGGCTCACCGTGACCTTGGGAAGGCGCGCCTGGTGCGCGGTGCCTCCGGGATCGCGGAAGGGGATGAGGATCTCCTCGCTCTCGTCGATGGTCACGACGAGGTCGTCCTCGTTCAGCGACAGGTAGCCGATGATCTCCGCGGCGCCCTGCTCGACCGGGTGGAAGTCGATGATCTCGTCGAGGGTCGCCGAACTGCGCGGCGGAAGGAGGGACCGGACGTTCTGCGCCAGCCGCGCCTGGTCGACGAACGCCTGGCTGAAGAGCACCGAGACGTCGATCTCCTCCTCGATGGCCGGCTCGAGCATGCTGTGCACGCTCGCCGAGGGCTGCGCGTTGTAGAGCGGGCGCTCGAACGGCAGCGCGATGGGCAATCCTGGGAGGTCGACCGTGAGGCCCAGCTCCGGCGGCTCGGCGCGGCAGCCGAGCGCGTCGGACTCGATGGCGCGCACGATGTCGAGCACCCGCCGGTTCTCCAGCCAGACCTGGTCGTCCAGGAAGCGCCGCAGCTGCTCGGAGATCAGGCGGACCGTCTGCTGCGTGCGTTCGGCGGCCTCCGACCAGTCGTGGTGAATGGTGCGCAGCCGTGCGTCCGCATCGGCCTGCGCGATCCGCTGGACCCGGCTCAGCAGTTCGGCCAGCTCGTCCTGCCGGCTCTCCGAGAGGAGGAAGTCGTAGAACGCCTGGAAGCTGCTGCCCTGGTCGGAGCTGCTGATGTCGGTGCGGTTGGCCACCAGTTCGGCCAGCAACTCGCCCTTGGGCCCGCTCCACGCGGCGATGCGCTCGCGGGCATCGCGGTCGAGCCGGCGGAAGTTGTCCTCAACCTCGCGGAAGTCCGACAGCAGCTCCCGCGCCGTGCCGGCGAACTGCTGGTAGCGGTCACGCACGGCCGTCTCGGTCAGCACCGCGAAGGTGCCCTGCTCGGCGTCCCGGATGGCGAGGTCGAGCCGCTCGCGCTCCTTCCGGAGGCGGGCGAGCCGCGACTCCTGGTCGGTCTCGGTGCCGTGGACGATCTGGCGCAGTAGCTCGACCACGGTGTGCAGGCGTGACTCGGTGCCGACGAAGGGTCGGGCGCGCAACGTCGTGACCCAGCTGTAGGCCTTCTCGAACGCCGGCGTCGCGTCGTAGTGGACGTCGTCAGAACCGTGCGGGTAGAAGCGGCGCAACCACCCGGACTCGGGTGCGGACCAGCTGTCCAGGTACTCCTTGGGTGATCGGGGGAAGGGCGGCTCGACGGCGCCCGCGTTGACCAGGTCGAGGTGCTCGTCGAGCGCACCGACGAGGCTCTGCTCCGCCGTTGCCCCCCGGTTACCGGTGACGAAGTGGGTGCCGAGGAACGAGAGGATGAGCGACGCGTTGTGCGCCCGGAGGAGCCGCCACGCAGAGTGCCGCTCACGAAGCACCTCGATCGTGTCGAACTCCATCGATCTCCTCCTCGTCTCCGACAGGGTAGGAGCGGGCACCGACAGGTACGGGTGCGACACGGGGCTGCGGCCGTTCGCCGAGCCGGTCACCACCACCGATGAGGAGGTGCTCACCAGCCACATCCCAGCGCTCAGCGCCTAAGCACCCTGAAGCTCCTGGTCGGACTCCGATTGATCTAGGCAATCACCCGCCTACCAGGAGCTTCACCCATGTCCTGGGCGCCACGCCGCAGCCCGACACAGCCGCGGTCGGTCAGGTTGGAAAGACCTCAGTCCTTGATCGAGTCTTTGCCGCGCTGCACGAGCAGGGGATCGGCGGGGTGGACGACGGACCGGTCCTTGCCCTCGTAGTCGAACTGGTCGAGGAAGAACCGCATCGCGTTGATGCGGGCGCGCTTCTTGTCGTTGCTCTTGATCGAGGTCCAGGGGGCGTGGTCGGTGTCGGTGTGCTCCATCATCGCTTCCTTGGCGAGGGTGTAGTCGTCCCACCGATCCAGCGACTCGATGTCCATGGGGGAGAGCTTCCACCGCCGGACCGGGTCGACCTGGCGGATGGCGAACCGGGTGCGCTGCTCGGCCTGGGTGACCGAGAACCACAGCTTGGTGAGCGAGAAGCCGCTCTCGATCAGCATCTCCTCGAACAGCGGTGCCTGTCGCAGGAAGATCTCGTAGTCGCGCTCGGTGGCGAAGCCCATCACGCGCTCGACGCCGGCGCGGTTGTACCAGGACCGGTCGAACAGCACGATCTCCCCGGCCGTCGGGAGCTGGGTGACGTAGCGGTGGAAGTACCACTGCCCTCGCTCGGTCTCGGTGGGCTTGGTCAGTGCGACCACGCGGGCGGCGCGCGGGTTGAGGTGCTCGGTGAACCGCTTGATCGTGCCGCCCTTGCCGGCGGCGTCGCGGCCCTCGAACAGGATGACGTGCTTGGTGCCGGTGTCCTGCGCCCAGTACTGGAACTTCAGCAGCTCGATCTGCAGCTGGTACTTCTCCTCCTCGTAGAGGTCGCGGTCGAGCCGCTCGTCGTAGGGGTAGTCCTCACGCCAGGTCTCGACCGGGTTGCCGCCGGGGTCGATGAGGTCCGGGTCGGACAGGTGTTCGTCGTGCCGCACGCTGTAGCCGTCACGCAGCAGGTGCTCCAGGTACTCCCGAAAGTTCTCACGTATCACCCCACGAGTATCGACAGCGAGGATGCGGGCGGCACCTCCGGCCGGGCGGGCGACACCGTCACCCCGCGTGGGTCTCGCTCGACCCGGGCTCGCCCCGGAGGACGTCGCGGCGCTGGAGGAGCGGACGGAGGGGTGGACCGCCGCACTGCAGCTCGCTGCGCTGTCGTTGCGGGGCCGCGAGGACGTCGGCTACTTCATCGCCCGGTTCGCCGGAACGACAGGTACATCGTCGACGACCTGGCCGAGGAGGTGCTGTCGCATCAGAGGCTGATCATTTGTCCGAGGGCGACGTGCGCACGAGCCATACGAATCGTGCTGCTGCAGCGCCCCGTCAGCTAGGACCGCCCGGCACGCCCTGATACGGCCACCGCGGATCTACGGATCAAGGGGTTGCAGGTTCGAATCCTGCCGAGCGCACACGAACGCGCAAGTCAGACGGCGTGCAGATCGTCACCAGGGCAAACGTTGCTGACGGGCCTGCTAACGGAAGCTTCACCGTGCGGCACAGGGTGCTGAGGCTCGCCGCTCGTACGGGCCATCGGGTGCTCTTCCGTGCTTGCTGTGGTGGCTCGTCCAACCCGGCAGGCGCGGCCGTTGACGCCAGGTCACGTGCCAGACCTCCGTAGCGCGCAATCGAGGCTCAGCAGGGCGGCCACCCGAGGAAGGAGCGCAGATCCGGTTCGGCGCTGCTGGCCGGCTGCGACGCCCACGGCGGGAGCCGGACGTGGTCAGCGGGGCGTGGTTGCGGCTTCACCACCTCGTCCACGCCGGTCGACGGCTGCTTGCTCAGTCCGACTCGGGCATTCCGTAGATGGCCCCGACCCAGATGGCGGTCAGCGTGTCGGCGAGTTCTTCATCAAGTCGCAGCGCAGGGTCGATCCCGCTGGCCGCGGCATAGAGCGTGCGCTCGTTCATCCAGGTGAGCGCCGCGGCGAGAGAGCGCGTGTTGACGATCATCGGCGCCAGCCCGGCCCTTCTCTCCCGGTCGATCTGCTCGACGAGGCTGTCGATGATGCTTGCGGTCATGGTCGTGTACATGGCGCCCAGCTCCGCGTCCACGTGCCAGTTCTCCGACGCTGCACGCAGCAGCGCCGTGTGCTGGGAGTAGACGTCGACGACGGTCTTCATCAATCGGTGCAGCGTCACGTCGGGCGGCGTGTCACCCCGCTCTGCGTAGGCCTTCGTTGCCGCCGAGACGTCGGTCAGGACGTCTCGGAGCAGCGCGGCGAGCACGGAGTACTTCGACGTGAAGTAGAAGTAGAAGGTCCCCCTGGCCACCCCGGCAGCCTCGATGATCGTCGCCACCGTGAGGTCCTTCAGGCTGGTCGTCGCCAGCAGTCCCTCGGTGGCTTCCAGGATCGCCCTCGTGGGAGCGGCGTCCCCGTCGAGCTGTTGCCGCGTCTCGCGACGGGGCGGGATCGCGCCGGCCGAGGAGGAGACGGCGCCTTCGCTCATGGGCGGCGATCCTAGTTGCCCGGCTGCGTCCGCTGAGGCGACTCGTCCTGTGGGCCGTCCCACAGCGTCCTTGCAGCGCGCCACGCCTCCATCGGTGGATCGTCGTCCGTCGGGATGTACCGAGCGCCGGAGAAGTCCTGCGCCGGAGCGGTGAAGACCCCCCGATCGAGCAGCCGGCGGATGTTCGCCCGGTAGACCTCGTCCACCTCGGCATGGCTGAGCGGGGCGTCCTCGAGCCAAAGGTTGGCAGGGTGGATCGGCTGGTCGTACATGCCCCGGAACACCTCGGTGCGCAGGTCCTTCATCCAGTTCGAGTTCAGGTTCATCACGCGGAACTGGCGAAGGGCCTCGATGTCGATGATCCCCGTGACGAACGTGTTGGAGGCGGAGGCGGAGTAGGACATGACGTTGCCGAGGTAGTCGACGACGTGCGGGCTGCCGCCGCCGATGTCCAGGGGATGGCGCATCTGCGGGTGCAGGTAGACCGGCCCGACGTTCGGGCACAGCATGTAGACGCTGTTGAACTGCGCGTGGGCACGGTTCTGGAGCAACCAGGTGCCGCCGGGCTCGGAGCCCCAGTTGGTCATCGGTACGGCCTCGCTGGGGCGGTAGACCACCTCGGCACCGTTGAACGCGAGGGCGCGCACCGCCTCGGGGTACTCCCCGTCTGAGCAGCACAGGGTGCCCAGGTTGCCGATGTCGTCGGTGCGCAGGACGGGGTAGAAGGCGTCGATCCCGTCGCCGAAGAGCTCGACCCACCGGTCGTAGACGTCGTGGGGCGTGCACGAGCGCTCTCGGCACCAGAGGTGGTTCTTGGCCGCTTTGTGCACGATCTCGCCCTGCGGGGAGATGACGAACAGCGTGTTGAAGTAGCGGTCCGGCATCAGCTCGGGCCATCGTGCCTTGCACTGCACGACGATGTACGTCCCGTAGTGCCGAGCCAGCTGCGCTAAGCGCTCGGTCTCCTCACCGGGCACGTCGATGAACAGGTCACGTGCGGCGACGACGTGCGGAATGTCGAACGCCTCATCGGTGAATCCTGTGAGGGCTCCCTCGGCGAGCGCCATGAGCCGGATGGGCATGTTGATTCCGATGATGGCCTGAGCGGCATGGATGGCGTCCTCGACGGTGTCGAGGTTCCACCTGATGTGCTTCCGCTCGGCGATCCCGTGGACCACCGTCGAGAGCCCCACGGCGAGGTAGGGCGCGACCGGCTTCCGGCTCGTGCTGGCCGTTGGCTGATCGCTCGTCGGCTGGTCCCCTGTTGGCTGGATGTGCATCCTCGCCTCCTTGACGTGCTGTCCGAACACCGCGTCTAGACAGATAGTCCAGGACGCGTGTACAAAGTCAAGGACCAGCGCGTCGATCAGCGGAGGTGGCGAGATGGGTCCCGTGCAACGGCCGGTCATCCTGACCGGGGCGCGTGTACGCACGATGGTCCGCGGTGACGCGGTCGCTCATGAGGCGATCGGGTTCGCAGATGGCCGCGTGGTCGCCGTTGGGAACCGCGACGACGTCCGGTCGGCAGTCGGAAGCGAGGCGCTCGAGGTCGATCTCGACGGAGTCACCGTGCTTCCCGGTCTCGTCGACACCCACCCGCACCTGCTGCACTTCAGCGCCATCGCCGAGTCGCTCGTCGACCTCGCCGATGCGACGTCGCACGCGGAGATCGTGGAGCGCATCCGCGCCCGCGCGCAGCACACCCCTGCCGGACAGTGGATCATGACCACGCCGGTCGGCGAGGCGCACTACTTCATCCGCCGCTCGTGGCGCGACCTCGACGAAGGCGAGCTGCCCGATCGCCACGTCCTCGACCGCGCGACGTCCGAGCATCCCGTGTGGATCCAGGCGTGGGCGCCTTCCACACCGAACGTCACAGCCTTCAACTCGGCCGGGCTCGCCGCCATCGGCGTGGATCGCTCAACGCCCGACCAGCTCGACCAGGCCTGGATCGGCAAGGACGAGGACGGCGAGCCGACCGGCATCATCCACGGATCGGTGAACAACTACTACAACGACAACTCGGCCTGGTGGGATGCGACGCTCGAGCAGCTCCCGCTGCTGACGCCGGACGGCGTCGTCAACGGGACGTTGCGGGCCATGCGGGAGTACAACGCCCGCGGCGTCACGACGGTCTTCGAAGGCCACATGATGGACTTCGCCCACATCGGGGTCTACCGCGCGCTGCGGGAACAGCAAGCCCTCACGGTGAGGGTGCTGGCGACACCGGAGACCGAGGCCTACCACTTCCCCGGTGCCCGCACGCTGTCCGCAGAGCAGGTGCAGGAACGGCTCGAGACCGCGCTCGGCTGGGCGGACACCTCCGATGAGCTGCTCAAGATCGACGGCATCACCCTCGCGGTGGGTGGGCCCTGCTGGCCGGGCATGCTGCGCGCCTACGAGGACTACCGCGGCCCCTACGGAGACATGATCAATCGTGAGCCGTTCGTAGACCTGACGAAGTCTCGCCTCGTCAAGCAGTTCTGCGCGCAGCACGGTCTGCGCCTGACCATCTGCTCCGGCGGCGACCGAGAGCACGACGAGCACCTAGACCAGCTCGAAGAAGTCGTCCTGGAGGCGGACTTCCGCGACCAGCACTGGATCCTCCAGCACGGCATCCACCTCACCGACGCCCACGTCCGCCGGTTCGCTGACCTCGGCTTCGACATGACCACCAGCATGTCCTTCTCCTGGGGCAAGGGTGATCTCTACCTGGACCGCATCGGGGAGCAGTACCTGGAGGATCTGCTCCCCCTGCGGCGGATGCTTGACGCCGGCGTCGCGGTCGGCTGTGGCTCGGACTGGGGGCCGAGGAACATCTACGAGCACATGGCACTGGCCGTGACCCACGAGTTCGCCGGCAGCGGCCGGACCAACCGCGGTCCGGCGCAGGAGGTGACGCGGGAGGAGGCCGTCGCGATGTGGACGCGCGAGGCGGCGCGCGTCCTGCGCTGGCCGGGCATCGGTACGCTCGAGCCAGGGGGGCACGCCGACCTCGTCCTGCTCGACCGCGATCCGCTGACCTGCGACGTCGATGACCTGCCCGGCACTGAGGTCCTCGCGACCTACCTCGGGGGGGCGCTCGTCCACGACGCTGGGCGGCTCGGACAGCTCGCCGACGACACGGACTCGCAGCTGGCGGAGGTGCGGTCATGATCTCGGCATCAGAGGCATCGACGGTGCTGGACCGCATCGGCGCTCTGCAGGACGAGGTCATCGACACGGTCGTGCGCGCTGTTCGCATCCCGAGCGTCAACCCCAGCTATCCCGGCCAGTCCTACGACGACGTCGTGGGCGGCGAGGCGGACGTCGCACGCCTGCTCGCCGAGCAGTACCGCAGCTGCGGCGCCACCATCGACACCTTCGCCGTGGCCCCTGGGCGCGAGAACGCTGTCGGAGTCGTAGAAGGCACCGGCGGCGGCCGCTCGCTCATCCTGAACGGCCATGTCGACGTCGTGCCGCCAGGGGCTCTCGAGGACTGGAAGAACGGCGACCCGTTCAGCGGCCATGTCCAGGACGGCCGCGTCCACGGCCGAGGGACCACGGACATGAAGGCCGGTCTCATCGCCATGGCCTTCGCCGCACGTGCGCTGCACGAGGCGGGCGTGCGGTTGCGCGGCGATCTCATCCTGCAGGCCGTCGCCGCCGAGGAGAGCCTGGAACACACTCTGGGCACCACCGCCGTCCTGGAGCGTGGCTACCGGGCTGATGCGGCGATCGTCGGTGAGCCGACAGGCTGGGGCGCGCCGCTGTCGGTCATGCCGACCGAGCCCGGGCTCCTCGGCTTGGCTGTCGAGGTGAACGGCAAGGCGTCGCACGCCTCCATGCGCGGGGAGGTGGTGCACGGATCCTCGACAGGCGAGCCGGTGGCCGTCAGCGCCATCGACAAGGCATTTCTGATCTACGAGGCACTGCGCCGCCTCGAGGTGGAATGGGGGAGGACGAAGAGCGATCCGCTGTTCCCCCCGGGCCACTTCGCCATCAGCCCCGCGGTGTTCAGCGGCGGGAAGCGCCACGTCCCCAGCCCGGCGTACATCCCGGACCAGGCCTCGCTCGTGTACGCGGTCTTCTACCCGCCGGCCGAGACGGCTGACACGGTCCGAGCAGAGATCGAGTCGTGCATCGCGGCAGTCGCGGCATCCGACCCGTGGCTGGCGGAACACCCGCCGCAGCTCGTGTGGCCGATCGCTGTCCCGCCCTCCTCCCTCTCCAGCCAGCACCCACTGACCGAGACCCTCCTCCGCGCCCGGCAGATCGGCTGCGAGGGACTCGCGCAGACGGACCAGCCCCTGATCCGAGGGCTCCCCTCGGTGTGCGACATGACCTGGCTGACAGCCGCCGGCATCCCGTCACTGGCCTTCGGGCCGGGCACGCTCCGCCTCGCGCACGCCGACAACGAGAGCTGCAGCATCGAGGAGATCATGTGCGCAACCCGCACATACGCGATGGCCGCGCTCGATTGGTGTCGATGACGCAGCTGGCGGACGTCGTCATTCCGCTCAGGTCGGCGGTCAGTGCTCACCGGATTGCGTCGGTGAGCAGCTCGGCCTGAGGACTTCCGGGATACGCGCGCTGGTCGGGCCCCGTGACACGTCCCGCTGGCCGGTCGGCTATCGGGAGGCCATAGATCCCCGTCGCGGCCATGTGTCGATGCTCGCCCGGGCGCCGTCATGGGACGATCGCCCCGTGCCGGACCCCGTTTCATCAGCCAGCTCTGCTGGTACTGGTGAGGGACGGCTTGGTCCCGGTGAGTCACCTCCCGGCGAGGACGTCGGCCCTCTGCTGTGGAAGGTGATGCTGCGGCTGCTCCCGCTCATAGTGGGATTGCCGTTCCTGTTGTCAGGCCAGGATCTGCTCGAGGCAGACGGCCGGGGCGAGGACGAGCTTGGTGAGTAGTCGACGGATCTCGTTGGCCGACAGCGGGATCAGCCGTTCGCCGCTGGTTGCAGTTCCCTCTTTTCGCTGCTCAAGCCGTCCACCGCGCCCCGGCCACCCGGATCAACTCCCGCAACGGGGTCGCTGCCGGGCCGGCGCAGCGGTAGAACGCCAGCTCACGCACGGGCGGTGGTGCCGTCGGGACTGGTGAGTAGCGCACCTCATCCGGGCGCCGGCGCCACGGGGTCGTCCGGGACCGGCTGGGGTCGGCGGGTGGCGTGCCGGCGCCCCTCCCGGCGCAGTCGCGTCGCTTCGGCCAGGGCGGCCTCCCTGCTGCGCCGGGCGAAGTCGCTCAGGAACTCGAGCTGGTTGTCGGTCCACCCGGCCACCTGCTCGCCGAGGTGCTCGGCCATCGGCCGGTAGAGCCGGGCCAGCTCCTCGGCGCGGTCGGAGCGCGCCTCGACGAGGACCCCACGCCGGTCGTCCGGGTTGGGCACCCGGTTCACCAGCCGCTCGGCCTGCATACGGTCCAGCATCTTGGTGACCGCCCCGGTGGTCATCCCCAACCGCTCAGCGATCTGCGTCGGTGTGGTCGCGGTGCCGGCCTGCACCAATGCCAGGCAGTGCAGGTCAACCACCGGGACGCCGAGCTGGTCGGCGACGGCGAGCTGGAGCAGCACCGTCGCATTGACGAGCAGCGGGATCTCCGCTGCCAGCTCGGCGGCCAGCTCGGGACGCAAGCGCGGCACGACACCTCCCAGTGATAGCTTCTAGGGGAAGTTACTTCTTCCGGAAGCTTCTGTCTGATCTCGGAGGTCCATCGTGCGCCATCTGCTGATCGCCACGCCCGCCGGCGTGCTCGCCTTCCTCCAGGCCCGCGCCATCCCCGCGTCGGTACTGGTCCACCTCGCCGTCGGGGCCGCCGTTGCCCTGCTGTGGTACGGGCTCGCCGCGGCAGTGGCCGCGCGCCTGCGCAGGACCCCCACCCGGGCGGCGGCGACAGCGGGGTTCGCCGCGATCGCGGCCGCGATGCTGATGGCACCCGGGATCGTGCTGCACCTGATGTTCAGCGCCCCGGCGGCCTACCTCGAGGTGCAGCAGTCGTCGGCCGGGACGGGCACGGTCGGCTACTACGCCACCCTGAACCCGCTCACCGAATGGGTGCTCGCGCCGCTGGCGCTGCTGCTGTGCTGGCCTGACCCCGCCACCCGCCGGCCCGCGGTGGCCGCCGCGGTCCTGTTCTACCTGGAGCGGGCGGCCACCTACCTGTACTTCGCCCCGGCGATCCTGAGCTGGCCGGGTGCGTCGACGAGCCCCGCGTTGACCATCGTGCTCTTCGGCCGGGCCGCGCTCGCCGCGGCCGCCGAGGCCTCGTCCGCCCCGCCCCGCACCGTCGGGCACGGCCCGGCGGGGCACCGGGCCCGGTCCTGACGGGATCCACTGCGGTCTCCGGCCGCCGCCGTGTCCCGGCAGCTCGCCCGAAGCCGAACCGCGGTTCGTCGACCAGTGGGGAAGGGGACGGCCATCGAGATCCCCCGGGAGCACGTCGGTCGTTTTCGACGTCGTCGACGCCCGGTTCACTCCGCTCCCGGCGCAGTATCGCCGCTCCTGCGCTGCGGACGGTCCTGGCCACCCGCTGCACCTCCGCGATGCGGACACCGGAAGCCTGAGTTCCGGCGTGCAGCCCACGCACACACGTCCCGGCCCGGGCTGGGGGTTCTTCACGCACGAACCGGCGCCCGATCAGCTCGTCGACCTCGTCCAGCCCGGCCACCCACCCGGCGACGTCCACCACTGGCTGATCATCCTCAGTGGACCGAACTCAACTCCAGCGGCACGCCGTGAAGACCCGCCGTCACAGTATTGGCTGGTCTTGGTCGGGTCCGCACTGGATCAATCGGTGATCACGAGTTGTCCACTCGATCGCGCATGGTGTGCCAAGGTTGTACCGATGACAGCTGTCGAGGTGAGGACATCAGCTGGCCGGGTGCGCGGGCGGTGGGAGGACGGCGTGGCGGTGTTCCGTGGCGTCCCGTTCGCGGCCCCGCCGGTCGGCGTGCATCGGTTCGCGGCCCCGGCACCGGTGGCGCCGTGGGTGGGGGTCCGCGACGCGCTCGGCTTCGGGGCGCCTCCTCCCCAGCCGGGCCGGCCGACCGGGGACGACGAGTGGCTCAACCTCACGGTGTGGACCCCTGACCCGGGACGGGCCGCCATACCGGTGGTGGTGTGGATCAGCGGGGGCGGCTACCTCGCGTGCGACTCCGCCAATCCGCATCTGGACGGTGCGGCGTTCGCAGCGGCGGGTGCCGTTGTCGTCAGCGCGCACTACCGCAGCGGCGCCGAAGGCTTCCTGCGCGTGGCCGGCGCGCCGGACAACCGGGCCTTGCTCGACCAAGTCGCCGCCCTGGTGTGGGTGCAGGACAACATCGCCGCCTTCGGCGGCGACCCGGGCAATGTCACCGCCTTCGGTCAGTCCGCCGGCGCTGGCTCGATCGCTG
>DASQMN010000038.1:0-4567 GCA_035645475.1 Nocardioidaceae bacterium | reverse complement strand
GTGGGACGACCATGCCGAGCTCTCGACCTTCGTCCCACCCACCGGCACGCCAGGCGTCTCGGTGCAGGACGCCGAGGTGGCGCCGCGGGTACATGTCGACCTCTACGCGAGCAGCGGATCCCGCGGCCTGGTCGACCACCTGGTCGAGCTGCGCGCCACGTTGGTGCAGCGGCACAATTGGTGGACGGTCCTGCAGTCGCCTGGTGGCCTGCCCCTGTGCGTGATTCACGAGCCCGCCGGAGACCCGCCGCCGGCAACGGCCTGGCCCGACGGGCACCGCAGCCGCCCGGTGCAGGTGTGCCTCGACATCCCCGAGGCTCACTGGTCCACGGAGGTCGGTTTCTGGCAGGCCGCGCTGGCGTGGATGCCTCGCGCGAGCAGCCGGCCGGAGTTCCGCGATCTCGACGCTCCGACGACCAGTCCACTGCGGGTACAGCTGCAGCTGCTCGGCACCGCCGACACCTCGACGACAGTGCGGGCACACCTGGACCTGGGCACCGATGATCTCTACGCCGAGGTCGACCGGCTCGTCGCGGCCGGCGCCGCGAAGCCTGAGCAGCCGGCGGACGCCGATGGCTGGGTCACGCTGACCGATCCAGCCGGCATGGCTTTCTGCGTCACCGCGAGACGACCCTGACGCGTGCTCAGCGTGTGGTCACGGCGATCCGTGCACCGAGGGCTACCAGCACGGTGCCGCTGACCACCTCGAGCCGCCGCCGAACGTGCGGCCGCCTGAACCAGGCAGACGCCCGGCCGACCGCGGCGGCGAGCCCCAGGTAGAGGGCCGTCTCGACGGTGACCTGCAGCAACGCGAGGCCGGCGGTCCAGGCGAGGACGGGCCCGTTCTCGGGCACGAACTGCGGGTAGAACGCGAACATGAACACCGCGGCCTTGGGGTTCGCGAGCTGCACGATCAGGCCCTCGGCGAAGGCGCTACGGCTCGAGGGGCGGTCGTCCGCGGGAGGGTCGGCGTGCCCGGCATCCCTCCACGCTGCCAGCCAAGCGCGCAGGCCGAGCACCAGCAGCACACCGGCCCCGACCACCCGCAGCACGGTGTAAGCGACCTCTGACGCGGCGACCACCGCGGCCAGACCTGCACCCGCTGCCACTGCCCAGATGAAGAGTCCGGCTTCCAGCCCCAGCACCGTCGGTACGGCAGCCCGGGTACCGCGCAGCGCAGCACGTCGCAGGATGAGCGCCATTGCCGGGCCAGGGCTGGCTGAGATCAACAGCACCGCAAGCAGGAAGGCCGGGAGGAGTGCCACGAGGTCCACGTCGGCATCATGACAGCCCGCGGATGGCCAGACAGCACCATGTCGCGCTGCCGTGCAGACTTCGGGCATGCCTGCTGCCCAAGCCCTCGTCGTCGGCGCCTCCAGCGACATCGGCCGAGCGATCGCCGTGCAGCTGGCGGACCTCGGACATGACGTCGTGCTCTGGGGTCGCAACCACGACCGCCTCTCCACGGCCGCCGATGCCTGCGCCGCGGCAGGCGCGCGGACCTGGATGGACACCCCCGACGTGACCGATCGGGCGGCGGTGTCCGCGAGCCTCGACTCGATCGCAGCCAGAGGTCCCCTCTCCGCCGTCGTGTACGCCGCGGGGGTCTTCGACTGGGCAGCGGCCGACCGGGCCGACGCCGCCGCGTGGGAGCAGGTGCTGACGGTCAACCTGACGGCCGCTGCGTGCCTGACGACGCTCGTGCTTCCCCAGCTCCTCCATGCAGTCCCCAGCGCGCTGGTCTACATCGGCTCCGGGGCGTCGCGGCAGGTATTCGCCAACAACGCGGCCTACGTGGCGAGCAAGCACGGTCTGGCAGGACTGGCAGGGGCCACCTTCCTCGATGTCCGGGACCGTGGGGTCAAGGTCAGCGTCGTCTCACCGGGACTCGTGGCTGCCGGTGCGGGCGCCTACTCCGAAGCCGGCCGGGATCGCCCGGAGACCCTGCTCACCGCTGGCGACGTCGCCGCCGCGGTTCGGTTCGTTGTGACGTTCCCGCCCACCGGATGCCCGACGGAGATCACGCTCGCACCCCAGCGCACGCCCTGACCTCCGCTGCCGCTACTTGGAGCGCTCGATCCTCATCGAGGTGACGTGGATCGGATGGTCGCTGATCTTCGCGCGCATCGGCGTAAGGTCGCGGACGTGGCGGCCGAACGTGATGTCGTCGGTGCCGAAGATCCAGTCGATCGGGGTCGGCAGCGGTGGGTCGCAGGTCGACTCCGTGGCGGAACCACCGGCGGATGCATGCAAGCCTGCCCGCGACACGCGACAGAAGGCGATCTCACGGTCGTTGAAGTCCCCCAGCAAGAGGACAGGGTGGTCGTGGCGGCCGGTCAGCCGGTCCACCGTCGCGAGCTCGCGGCGCAGCGCCTCGTAGCGCCACTTCTCCTGCTTGGGGAACCGACCGGTGTTGGCAGGGTTGTGCGCGTTGATCACCCACATACGGCCGACTCGGTCCACCCGTTTCAACAGCACGACCGGAATGCGACGGATATTGCCGTTGAAGTACGGGATGGGCAGCGTGTGGACTTTCAGCGCACGCCAGACGTCGGTGTCCCATGCCAGCGAGTTGCCCGTGTCGCCGGGATCGTGAGCCAGCTCCCACGTCCCTTCACGAAGCGACTCGAAGGTGCGCGCCTGGATGGGCTCGAGCTCCTGGAACCCGACCAGGGTGACGCTGTACTGGTCGAGCAGCTCGACGACGCCGTCCATACGTCGCGGACCGGATGCCCAACCTGGGCCACGCTCCCCGCCTTCGGTGTGGCTGTTGCCGAGCACGTTGAACGTAGCTATCCGTACTCGCCGCGGCGGCCGATCGGTGCTGCTCACCGCCTGGGCGGCAGGTGAGGCCTCGGGAGCAGCCACATCGCTCGGAGCCGGTGGCGCGGCGTTCGGCTGACCCCCCGCGCCGCAGGCGGTGAGGGCCAGCAGTGCCAGGCCGGCCGCGGCCGTGCGTCGCTCCATCGAAGTACGCATTTGCGGCAAACCATAGCCGCAATCAAGCTCACGCTGAATGGAAAGCGAAACAGGGCAGCCTCAGCGGATTCAGCATCACGCGCCCAGTGGGACCGGTTCCGGCGCCGATTCAGGCTGAGTCGCCCGAGGCCTCCGACGGCGAAGCCACGGTGGCGAAAAGGCTGAGCATCGCCTCCATCGCCTCCGGACGGGCGGAGTAGTAGACCCACACGCCTCGCTTCTCTCGGCTCAGCAGCCCCGACTCGTGCAGCACCTTGAGGTGGTGGCTGATCGTCGGCTGTGACTGGTCGAACACCGCCGTCAGGTCGCACACGCACGCCTCGCCATCTTCCTGGGACAGCACCATCGACATCAGGCGGAGCCGTACCGGGTCGGCGAGGGCCTTGAGCAGCGGAGCGACTCGCTCGGCGTGCTCGGCGCTCATCGGCGCGCGCGCCAGCGGGGTACAGCAGGCGAGCGCGTCCGGCGCGTCCGTCAGGACGGGCGGGGAGGCAACGGATGGAGGCACGCCTACATATTGACATGCATCGATGTCTCGTGCCACTCTGCCGAGATATAGATGGACGTCGATACCAAAGCGCCGTCCTCCAAGGGAAGGAAGTCCCATGTCCCGAGTGCAGCTGGCTCTGCGCGTCGCCGATCTGGACGCCGCGATCGACTTCTACTCGACGCTGTTCGACACCGCTCCGGCCAAGCGCCGGCCGGGCTACGCCAACTTCGCCGTCGCCGAGCCGCCCCTGAAGCTGGTCCTGCTGGAGGGCGAGCCGGAGCGCGAGACGCGGATGGACCACCTCGGGATCGAGGTGGCGAGCATCGACCTCGTCAGCGCCGCCACTGCTCGCCTCGGGGAGGCGGGGCTTGTCACGCGTGAGGAAGCGGGCACCACCTGCTGCTACGCCACGCAGGACAAGGTCTGGGTGACCGGACCAGGCGAGGAGCCGTGGGAGGTGTACACCGTCAAGGCCGACGCTCGTCCGGACCTGGAGGGCAAGACGGACCTGGGCCTGACCTCCGTCGCGGGTGACGGCTCCTGCTGCGTCTCCGACACCGCGGCCGAGGACCAGGTCGCCTGCTGCTGAGCTCAGCCGCTACAGACGCGGTTTCGCCGGTGCACACCGGATCAGGCATGGTGTGCACGCAACAGGCTGACCCCCTGTACGCCCGGGCGGACCGGAGGCGCCGTTGCGACACGCGGCGACTCGCGTGGGTCTCCCATGTAGTGCAGAGAGGAAGTAGAGCCGTCGTGGCCTTCAACTTGCGTAACCGCAGCTTCGTCAAGGAGCTCGACTTCTCGGCCAAGGAGTGGAGCTTCCTGCTCGACCTGGCCGCGGATCTCAAGGCGGCGAAGTACGCCGGGTCAGAGCGCCCGCGCCTGGTCGGGAAGAACATCGCCCTGATCTTCGAAAAGACCTCCACCCGTACGCGGTGCGCGTTCGAGGTGGCGGCGTTCGACCAGGGTGCGCGGGTGACCTACCTCGACCCGAGCGGTTCTCAGATCGGGCACAAGGAGTCGATGGCGGACACCGCGCGGGTCCTCGGCCGGATGTATGACGGCATCGAGTACCGGGGGTCGGCGCAGGCCAAGGTG
>DASQMN010000037.1:0-4672 GCA_035645475.1 Nocardioidaceae bacterium | reverse complement strand
CACCCACCGCAGCAGGCCGGTGCCCGTTCACCACACGGAGCCGACCGGGCCGCGTTGCCGGGCGTGTGCGGAGTTCACCGCCTTCTGGTTGCGTTCATCGCCTTCTGGTTGCGTGAGCCGGTGGCGTTGCCCGATCTCAGGGTCGGCCGAACGACGGCACTGAGGGAAGGCGAACCCGGCGCCGCGGTAGCCGTTGTCGGCGATCACCCGCACGCTGGCGGTCTGCAGGGCGTCGATGATGCCGAGCTCGCGAGCAGCGCCCAGGTCATGGCGAGCGCCGGGCAGCGCCGGCGAGGCCCAGATCAACCGCCCGTTCGGGTCGGCAAGGACCTGCACGTTCACCCCGTGGGTCTGGTGCTTGCCGGAGCAGCAGGCCCGGTCCCGGCCCGAGCCCAGCCGACGCCATCGCGTTCCTCGCTGGCAGCGGCGCTGTCGCAGTGCGTCGGCGAGAGTGATCAGGGCGTGGTTGGGCATGGTGAACCCCGGGGGCAGGAAGGCACCCGAAGCTCCTGGTGAGGCAGATTGACCTAGGCAATCGCCCGTCCAGCAGGAGCTTCACTCATCCCGGTGATGCCACGCCGCCTCGGCCGGAGCCTGCCCACCAGGTTTGAGAGGCTCGGTGCAGGCCAGCCCGGCTGGTGCCGAAGACGCTCAGGGTGCCTCTGATGTCTGCGCAGATGACAGGACCTTGCGCAGTGACAGCTCGAGTGCTTGCAGTTCCTCGACGTCGAGCACCCCGAAGATCGTGTCCCGGACCTCGGCGACCACCTGCTGAGCTCTTTCGAGCAGTCCTCGGCCCTGCGGGGTGAGTGCCAGCGGGATCGATCGACCGCTCGCGGGTGCCGTACGGGTGATCGCTCCTCTGGCGGCGAGGTCGCCGACGACGGCGTTGATCGTCTGCCGGGTCACGAGCAGCTGTCGTGCGAGTTCCACCCCCGTGATCCCCGGTACCCGCGACACGATCTCCAGAGCGATGAGCTGGCGGATGGTGAGCCCGAGGGGTCCGAGCGCCAGGTTGGCGCGGTCGCGGATCGCATGCTCGACGAGAGCGACCAGATGCGGCAGGTCCTCGCGGCCGCGAGCCGCCTCGACTCCGGTCGGATCCCGGTCCTGCCTGCGTCCGAGCATCCCTACCTCCTCGTTGGACTGCGGCCCCATCTTGCCAGCCCGGCTATCGTACGTCAGGCTTACGAACAATCCGCTCATCAACCTGTGAAGGAGGCTGTAGGTGTCCACACCAGGAGTGTCTGTCCCGGGTGACGAGGTGACGCGACGACGGCGCAGGTTCGCGCTGGTGGTGATCGCTGTGGCGCAGCTGATGGTGGTCCTGGATGCGACCATCGTGAACATCGCGTTGCCGCAGGCCCAGACCGAGCTGGGGATCGGTGACGCGGATCGGCAGTGGGTGGTCACCGCCTACACGCTGACCTTCGGCGGTCTGCTGCTGCTGGGTGGTCGGGTGGCCGACCGGTGGGGTCGCAAGCGCAGTTTCATCGTCGGCCTGGTGGGGTTCGCCGCGGCGTCGGCGGTGGGCGGGCTGGCCACCGGCGGGGGGCTGCTGTTCGCATCCCGCGGCTTGCAGGGCGTGTTCGGTGCGCTGCTGGCTCCCGCTGCGCTGTCGTTGCTGTCGGTGCTGTTCGTCGAGACGCGCGAGCGTGCGGCGGCGTTCGCGGTGTTCGGCGCGGTCAGCGGAGGTGGGTCAGCGATCGGGTTGCTGCTCGGTGGGGTGCTGACGGAGTACACGAGCTGGCGGTGGTGCCTGCTGGTCAATGTGCCGATCGCGCTGCTGGCGGTCCTCGGGGCCCTGCGCGCCCTGCCCGCCGACCAGGCCGGTGAGCGCTCCGGTGGGCGCTACGACGTCTCCGGGGCCGTGTTGGTGACCCTGGGGCTCACCGCGCTGGTGTTCGGGTTCACCACCGCGGCCGAGGACGGCTGGTCCGCGCCCGTGACGATCGGCGTCATCGCGCTGGCCGCGGTCCTGCTCGTCGCGTTCGTGATCGTCGAGCGGCGCGCAGGTGACCCGCTGCTGCCGCTGGACCTGCTGCTCGACCGCGACCGCGGGGGCGCGTACCTGTACTCGCTGTTCGTCGGAGCCACCGTGGCCGGATCGCTGCTGTTCCTGACCTTCGCCATGCAGGCCGTACTCGGCTACACACCGCTGCAGGCCGGCTCGGCGTCGCTGGCGATCACCGTCGGGGTGCTCGTCGGCTCCACCGCGGCAGGTCGCCTGGTCCCACGGGTCGGGCCGCGAGCGGTGCTGGCGGCGGGTGCGTCGGTGAGCGCGGGCGGGCTGTTGCTGCTGTCGAGGTTCACCGCGGACAGCACGTTCCTCGGCCTGCTGCTCCCCGCCCAGCTGGTGCTCGGTGTCGGTCTCGGGATGTCGTTCGTCACCGCGGCCCAGCTCGGTCTGACCGGCACCCCTGACCGCGTCGCCGGTGCCGCGAGCGCTGTGGTCAACGCCAGCCAGCAGGTCGGCGCTTCGCTGGGCACCGCGCTGCTCAACACCCTCGCCACCACCGCGTTCGCCGCACGCCTGGCCACGGACCCGCCCGCTGGCGCAGGGTTCCCCGCGGAGGCTGCCGCGCACAGCTACGCCACGGCGTTCGGCTGGGCAGCTGTGCTGTCGCTCGCGGCCGCCGCGATCGCCCTGCTCGTCGTGCGCCCGCACCGCGCCGCGACCACCAACACCACCTCGACCCGACCGGGCGGGCCGGCGACGTGACCGGCGACGTGAGCGACACCGACGTCGTGATCGTCGGGGCCGCACCTGCCGCTCGGAGTGGGGATCGCACACGGTCGCCCTGGCCCCGCGGCTGGTCTCGCGATGGGGCGCACATGTCGTGGGCCCACCGGCCTCCTCGTCCCCGCCGCATCCCTGGCTCCAGGCGGCCCGAGACGCCTTCACCGAAGGGCACCAACTGGCGCTGTGGAGCGGAGCTCCCGTTCTCGTGGTCGGAGCCCTCGCCCAGTGCTCTTGTCCAGAAGAGGAGGACATGATCCGTGGACGTACCAGTGCTTGTCGTCGGTGGGGGGCCGACCGGCCTCGCAGCGGCCGCGGTCCTCGCCGCCTCCGGTGTCGGCTGCCGGATCGTCGATCGCTCCCGCATCGGTGAACTCGAATCGCGCGCCGCAGTCATCCACATCCGGACCCTCGAACTGCTCGATCGGCTCGGCGTCGCCGCCGATGCCGTCGCTTCGGGGACAGCCATGGACAAGGTCCGCGTCTACGACGACGGCCACTCCCTCGGGATGATCAGTCTGGCCGGCGGAGGCGCGGCCGGATGGACTCCTTTCCCCTACGCGTTGGGTCTGCAACAAGGCAAGACCGTGCGATTGCTCGAGCACCGCCTGGAGAGCTTCGGCACTCGGGTGGACTGGGGCACGACGCTCGTGGGGTTGGAGCAACACGCCGGCGGGATCCTCGCCCAGGTCCAGCACGGCGACGGCAGGAAGGAAACGATCGACTGTGCGTATGTGATCGGCGCCGACGGATCCCGCAGCACGGTCAGGGACCTCGCAGGCGTCGCCTTCCCCGGCGCCGCTTACGAGCAGAACGGCTTCCTCGCCGACGTCACCTTCAGCCCCGGTACCATCCCCACCGACAGATCCGACCAGTTCAGCCTCAACCTGACCAACGGTGGCTTCGTCGGCATCAATCCTGTCAGCGACGGCCGGTTCCGCCTCTTCGGCGCACTCACCCCACAACTGCAACGCAAGCTCGTGGCCTCACCGCCAACTCCGTCGTCGTCGTTCAGCCGCCCCACCCTGGATCGTGACGACATCCAGTCCTGGTTCGACCAGCGCTTCCGCATCCTGGCCCGCATCGAGGACGTGCACTGGACGTCGTACTACACGATCCAGCGACGCCTGGCGGCGACGTACCGCGTTGGGAACGTCTTCCTCGCCGGCGATGCCGCCCACCTGCACAGCCCGGCCGGCGGTCAGGGAATGAACATGGGCGTCGGGGACGGCGTCAACCTCGCCTGGAAACTCTCGGCCGTGCTCACCGGCCGCGCGGAACCAGGCCTGCTCGACAGCTACCAGGCTGAACGGCGACCGGTGGCCCGCCGCATCCTCGACGGGGCGGACAAGGGCTTCGAACTCGAGGCCACGGACAACCGCATCATCCGCACAGCGCGACGAGCGCTGATGCCCCCCGTCCTGCGTGCCTCCCTGCACGTTCCGTGGGTCCGGCGCGCGGTTGCCAACCTGTTCTCCCAGACCTGGATCTCCTACCGGGACAGCCCGGCAGTCGACCCGCACTCGCCCCGTCGCCGTGGCCCCCAACCGGGCGACAGGGCACCGCACGCCGTCACTTCTGCCCCCGGCGGGCTCCACGGGCAGCTGCCAGGCGTGAACTTCGACGCCCTCGTCCTGCAGGGTTCCGCAACGGACGTGGATTTCCAGCGCGCGCTGCGTCTGGTGGAAGGCGTAGCTCGGCTCCGCGGGGTCGGCGTCCACGCCGTACCCGCTGACGACCTCGCTGTCCAGCACGCTTATGGGTCCGGCGCCGGGCTGGTGTGTCTGGTGCGCCCCGACGGATACGTCGCGCAGCTGCGCGCTTTCACCGAACTACCAGCCCTGGCCGCGGGGTTGACGTCGAACGCGTCGGCCTCCGTCTGGCCCTCGCTGTCCAGCCTCGCAAACCAGGAGGGACATTCCGATGAGTGAC
>DASQMN010000036.1:0-3149 GCA_035645475.1 Nocardioidaceae bacterium | reverse complement strand
CACGAGTTCGTCAGGTTAGTGTCGGTATGAGGCACGAGGCGATCTTCCTTCTGCGGAACCTGCAGCACCCCATCAGAACCCTTGGTGCAGACTGCCGCGAGTTCGGATTCGAGATGTATGGCCAATGTCGATATTGTTCAGAGCGGGCGTGCGGTTGCGGACAGCCCAGACGTGGCTGACGACCAGTGGGATCACGTCGGTGACCTGCGTGACCACGCCGCCGAGCGCCGGGACGAGTCCAGCGACCAGCACGACGAGGCAGGGGCACGACGCGATCACGCGGGTGATCGTCGAGACCGAGCCGGGCACCGTCGAGACGAACTAGGGGCGCAGCGTGACCTGGCCGGTGACCGTCGAGACCTGATAGGTGTGCTTCGTGATGAAGCCGCGAATCAGCGCGATGAGGCGGCGGATGAGCGAGACCGACTCGCTGACCTACGGGACCAAGTGGCCGATGTTCGGGATCAGGCGGGCGACAAGTCCGTTGTACCCCTGAGTGAGCGCATTACGGTGGACGCTTTGAGGCGATCAGAGGTGGCCCGGCAAGAGGCTGCTTCGGACCGGAGGCAGGCATCTCAGGACCGTCGGGCCGCAGCCGACGAGCGACGCCAAGCCGAACGCGATCGCGACACGGCGTGGGCAGATCGCGACGCCGGAGCCGACGAACGTGAACTGTCCTCGATCGACCGTGGCACCGCCTCAAGAGATCGCGTGTTCGGGGCCGGTGGACGTGTGCACGCCGAACGAGATCGCAGTACAGCCTCAGCCGATCGCGGTGCGTCAGCCGACGAGCGAGAGTCTGCGTCGGTTGATGGTCTTACCGGAGTCCACAACCGGACCGCCGGGCTCGTGGAGCTGGAGCGTGAGATCGCTCGGGCGAAGCGGACCGAGCAGCCGCTTGCACTGGCCTTCCTCGACGTCGACCAGCTCAAGGCCGTCAACGACTCAGGTGGCCATGCCGCGGGTGACCGGGTCCTGGTCGAGGTGGCTAACGCGGTGAAGGCACAGGTGCGGCCCTACGACTTGATCATCCGTTACGGGGGTGATGAATTCCTCTGCGCGTGCTCGGGATTGGCGGCGACCGAGGTGACACGGCGGCTCGGTCTTGTGAACGCCGTCCTGGCGGAAGCTTCCGGGCATGCCTCGATCAGCACAGGCATCACGATGCTGCGCTCGGACGACACCGCCGACGACCTCATCGCGCGGGCAGACGCGGCCCTCTACCGCGAACGCCAACAGCCCGGTGCCGCCTCGTCACATCAGGTGAAGAGGCGACAGCAGTCGCGCTGATGCGATCCCGGTGTTCGCCGGCTCCCGGTGGCTGACGACCCTGCACCACAGAGTGCGTGCGACGAATGAATCTTTGCGGTGTCGCGGGTTCGGATAGCTCGCGCCCATAAGAAACGTTGGCCGCAGTGTTCACTTGGCGCTGGATGCGCGTCAGCCAGGGGGAGATCGGCCGCCCGTCCTCTTCAGCGCCAGGGAACCCACTGACATATGCGCAAGCCCCTCAATCAGAGCACGGCGAAACCACGCAGATGCGCTGACTCGTTGCTCTACCGTGATGCTGTGGCAAAGGCAACAGGAGCTGAGGAACAGGGCATCGACGCACCTCGAGACACCGGGTCGGGCCGAAACCGGCTCAATGATCAAGACGTGCTTCAGGGCCTCGAGGCGGACGGTCGCGATGACGCTGCCCACGAACGGGACGCCTCCGCCGATGAGCGTGACCGCAGAGCCGATGCGCGCGACACCCATGCCGACGTGCGCGACGCAGAGATGTCAGACGAAGCAGACTCAGCGGCGACCCGTCGCTTCGCTAAGCAGGACCGCCGCGCCTCCGCCGAGGACCGTGAGAAGGCAGGTGAGAACCGGCAGCACGCCAGCGATGACCGCCAAGCTTCTCGCGACGACCGCTCCCTCGCCGAGCACGTCAAGGCCCGCCTGATCGCGGCGCTGGACGACGCGGACAAGCTGCCGGAGACAACTCTTCTCATCGGGCAAGCGCAAGGCATGCTAATGAGCACCTCCGGCGGCAATGCCACCGAAGCGATCATCGAACTCGGCGACCGAGCCGACCGTGACCAGGTGGGGCTGCAGGAAGCTGCGCGCCGAATCCTCGCCGAGGGCGCTACAGCTGGAACCCCCGGCATGCGAGTGCCGGGACTCTTGTAGGGGAGTGGCTGCCGTTGCAGCTCTGCTTCTTGACTATGGCCGATGAGTGAGCGGGATGACTTCATTGCCTGGGTCGCCTCTGAGGTACGCGACGCAGAGGTGGCCGTGCACAACGGCGACGCAGAGCGCGAGCAGATTGGTCTTGCCGGGAAGTCGTCAGATGCCCTGGTGTTCACCGGAGCGTAGGGCGGGGTGTTGCGGAACCTCAACTTTCGGCGTGGCTGCTTCGACGAAGCTGCCAAAGTGGTTGGGCTGCGTGGGCTGACACCGCACGAGCTGAGACACACAGCGGCATCACTCGCAGTGAGCGCAGGCGCCAACGTCATAAAGTGTCCAGCGGATGCTCGGACATGCCAGCGCCGCCATGACTCTCGACGTGTACTCAGGGCTGTTCGACGACGATCTCGACGCGGTGGCTGACCGCTTGGATGGCGCTGCGCGTGATGCTGCTGTGCCCCCAGTGTGCTCCAAGATCACCGTCATGACGATCACTCAGCGTGAGACGGCACTTCTCCAGTGTTGATGATGGAGCCGCCTTCGGGATTCGAACCCGAGACCTACGCATTACGAGTGCGTTGCTCTGGCCAACTGAGCTAAGGCGGCGGGGCCGCACCGCAGGGCGACCGGCGAGGAGTCTAACCGGGGGCCGCAGTAGCCGTGACTGACGCCGTCGGCCGGGCCGCCCTCAGCACTCCAGGCCGTCGGCCGGCACCTTGCCGTCCAAGAGATACTCGTCGACGGCGCTGTCCACGCAGTCATTGCCCTGGCTGTAGCCGGTGTGCCCGTCACCGTCGCGGGTCACCAGGACTCCTGACGACAGCTGCTCGGCCAGTGACACCGCCCACTCGTACGGGGTGGCGGGGTCCCGTGTGGTGCCGACGACAACGATCGGCGCCGCGCCTTCGGCGTCGTAGGACTCCAACGGCTCAAGAGGTGAGCGAACCGGCCACGCGCCACAGCCGGCCACCGACCAG
>DASQMN010000035.1:0-14813 GCA_035645475.1 Nocardioidaceae bacterium | reverse complement strand
CGCTACATGTCCCATGTGGTCTCCGGAGCCGACCGCATGCGGACCCTCATCGACGACCTGCTGACGTACTCGCAGTTCCTCCGCATCGACACCGCGAGCAGCGTCGTGGACACCACGGCCGTCGCCCACAAGATCGTCGCGTCGCTGGGAGATGTGGCCGTCCAGATCGACGAGCTGCCCCACATCTGGGGTGACGAGGCATCCGTACGCACCGTGCTGCAGAACCTGATCAGCAACGGGTTGAAGTTCCAGCGTCCGGACTCGGTCTCGGGCCGTGTGGTCGTCAGCGGCACAGTGCTCGGCGGTCAGGTACAGCTCCTGGTCGATGACAACGGCATCGGGATCGAACCGGAGTACCACGAGCGCGTCTTCAAGATGTTCTCGCGCCTGCACGTGCGGGAGGCCTACGCCGGCACGGGCATCGGGCTGGCCATCGTGCAGCAGATCGCTGAGAGGTCCGACGGCCGCGCATGGGTGGAGCCATCCCCGCTAGGCGGCTGCCGTTTCGGCATCACGCTGCCCTCTCCTCCTCGCCTCGAGGAGGCAGCATGAGCAAGCCCGCAGAACTCATGAGGATCCTCCTCGTCGAGGACAGCCTGGCCGACATCGAGCTGACGCTGGAGGCCCTGTCAGGCGCCAAAGTGGCCAACGAGGTGGAGGTCGTTCGAGACGGTGCGGCAGCGATCGAGTACCTGAACGCCGCGGCCGGCAACCTCCCCGACATGGTCATCCTGGATCTCAACCTGCCGCGGCTGAGCGGGCACGAGGTGCTGGCGATGATGCGGGCCGACGAGATCCTGCGGCGCCTGCCTGTCGCCGTACTGACGACGTCGTCGGCTGAGGCCGATGTGGTGCGTACGTACGACCTGGGCGCCAACTGCTTCCTCACCAAGCCGGTCGACGTCGACCAGTTCGTGCATGTGGTGCAGTCGATCGACGACTTCTGGCTCGGGCTCGTGAGGCTGCCGCAGTGACGCCGATTCTCGAGCCGGAGCTCGTGCGGGACCGGGACAGCGAGCTGTCGATCCTGCTCATCGAGGACTCCTGCTCCGACAGTGACCTCGTCGTCGCCATGCTCGAGGACGAGCTACCCAAGGCTGAGGTGCACGTGGCGGCGAACCTCCAGGACGCCATGGCGCTGCTGCACGAGATTCGGTTCGACCTCGCCCTCGCCGACCTCGCGCTGCCCGATGCCGACGGGCTGGCCGTCGTGCGAGCGGTACGGACGTCACAGCCAGACGCTGCCCTGCTGGTGCTGACCGGGCGCCCGGACGGCGACCTCGCGCTGTGGGCCCTGGCCGAAGGCGCACAGGACTACCTGGTCAAGGGCCAGAACGACGGTGCCCGCCTGGCCACGGCGCTGCTGCACGCGCTCCAGCGGCAACGTACGGAGAAGGAGGCGCACACCTATCTGCAGCTCGCGCGGGGACTGCTCGATGCGCTCGACGCACCGACGTGTGCCGTGGCAGCCGATGGACGAATCGTGGCCGTCAACCGCGCCTGGCGGGACTTCATGGACAACAACGGCGGGCGCGCCGACGAGTGCGGGGAGGGCAACGACTACCTGGCGGCCTGCGACGGTGTCTGCGAGAACGCAGAGGAGGCGTTGACGGCCGCTCAGGTAGCCGCGGGTCTGCGCGATGTCCTGGCCGGCAGGTTGGACCGTTTCCACCTCTCGTACCCGTGTCACAGTCCTGATGAGGAGCGCTGGTTCAGCGTCCGCCTCACCCCGGCCGAGGTCGACGGCGGCGGCGGAGCCGTCATCAGCCATGTCGACATCACCGAGATGCACACGGTGCAGCGGTCCCTGTCTCATCAGGCGATGCACGACTCACTCACCGGCCTGCCCAACCGGCTCCTCCTGACTGATCGCCTCGACCAGGCACTTCTCGACGTCGCGCGTAGGGGTCGGGAGGTCGCCGTCGCCTTCGTCGACCTCGACCGCTTCAAGCGGATCAATGACAGCTTCGGCCACGTGGCGGGTGATGCGCTGCTCACTCAGGTGGCTGGAAGGCTCAGTGGGCGGATGCGTGCCAGTGACACTCTGGCGCGGATCTCCGGGGACGAGTTCGTCGTCGTCTGGCGCGACCTCGCATCGGCCGACGAGGCCATCCTGCTGGCCGATCGGCTGGCCGAGTCGCTGGAACCCCCGTTCGAGCTCGGACCGGCCACGGTGAGCGTCTCGGCCAGCATCGGGGCCGTCATCGGACGCCCTGACGAGACTGCCGAGGACATGCTCAAGGCTGCGGACGCCGCCATGTACGAGGCGAAGCGACGCGGGGGCGGCCGGGTCCGCGTGTTCACCAATGACACCCGGAGCGGGGTCGAGGCGCTGACTGCGACCGAGGTCGACCTGCGTGCCGCCCTCATCCGCGACGAGCTGGTGGTGCACTACCAACCGGTGATCGACCTCGCGAGCGGTCGAGCCGTCGCGGTCGAGGCCCTGGTGCGCTGGCAGCATCCCGAACGCGGCCTGCTCGGCCCCGACCAGTTCATCCCTATCGCGGAGGAGAGCGGCCTCATCGTCCCGCTGGGTCGCTGGGTGCTGGAGCGGGCGTGCAGTGACGCCGTCGGTTTCACCGGTCTGGCGCAGGGGCTCGACGTGGCGGTCAACCTGTCGGTTCGACAGCTCACTCAGTCCGACGTGCTCAGCCACGTGCGTCAGGCGCTGGTGCAGAGCGGCCTCGACCCGCAGCGTCTGCTGCTGGAGGTCACCGAGTCCGCGGTCATGGAGGACGCCGAGTCCGCGGCGATCGCTCTGGACGCCCTGTCGCACCTCGGCGTACGCATTGCCATCGACGACTTCGGCACCGGCTACAGCTCGCTGCTCTACCTGAGGCTGTACCCGATCAGCGCGCTCAAGCTCGACCGCGCGTTCGTGTCCGGGATCGGCGTCAGTCCGGACGACGAGGCCATCTGCGGCAGCGTGGTCAGCTTGGCGCACGCTGTCGGCGCGACCTCGATTGCCGAGGGCGTCGAGACGATGGAGCAGTACGCGGTGCTGCGCGCTCTTGGCTGCCAACAGGCCCAGGGCTTTCTGTGGTCTCCCGCGGTGCCTCTCGCCGACCTGTCTGCCGTCCTGCTCACCAGCGGCGAGGTGGCACGGCCAGCGGCGATTCGCCCGTCATCGGCGACGAGGGAGAAGCGCAACGCTGCTGTGGTGACCCGCGCCACCGCCACCGCCGCCGACAAGACCGCCGAGGCAGCCGAGACCGCCCGTGGCGCAACAGCCGTCGCCGTCGCCGACGCTGCCAAGGCGACGGCGCTCACCGCTGCCGAGACCGCCGCCGCCGTGCAGCTGCAAGCTGACGCGTCGGCTGCCAAGGTCGCCGAAGCCGCCTCTCGAGCAGCCTCCGCTATCGCCGTGTCGCTCGGCTCCGGAGGCGACGCCGCCTCGGAACTCACCGCGTCCCAGGTTGCGGCGACGGTCACCGCCGCTGCAGCGGCGAACGCGGAGGAGACCGCGCTGGCCGCAGCCATCGTGGCGCGCGCCGTGGCGGCCGCCGCGGCCCAAGCGGCCCATACCGCCTCAGCCGCCGCGATGGCACTCGAGGCTGAGGTGGTCAACGCAGCGGCGGCGGTGCGGGCGGTTGCAGCGGACGCCGCGCGCACCAAGCAACCCGGTCATCGCCGCGACCGTCGAACACCCGCCCGGCTGGCACATCTGCCGCACCAGGCAGTCGCCCCGAGCACCGACGCACCCGTCGACGCTGGCTCGGGTGCCGGCCCGGACGCCGGCTTCGGCAAGGGCTGACCAGCGGCTCCAGCACTCTTCGGTGGCTCGGCGTGGATCCGCCGCGTGCGGCGCCGTGGAGTCGCCGAGCACGGTCAGGACTGCATGGCCCGCTCGGTGGCTTTTCGGGCCGCCCGGCGCCGTACGCTTCGCCGCATCCGTCGCCAGTAGAACGGCACCAGCTCATGACCGAGCGGAAGCCTGGCTGAGCGCACCGCCCACGGCGTGACCCGCCTCTGCACCGAGAAGCCGTTGGCCGAGAACCAGTACCGGTCAGCGGCGAGGACGTCGGCTGAGGGCGCTCGCATCGTGCGCTTCTGCAGGTGAATGAGCAGGGCGGTGCGTCGCACCAGGTTGCCGCCGGACAGGCTGTACTCACACACCTCGCCGTGCTCCCACGCGTACCGGCGAGGGGTGCGGTCGCTCGCGCTCTCCGCTCGCGTTCGGTACATGTGGAAGGAGAGGTCGAAGATGACGTTCTCCTGCCAGTACGGAATGCCCAGATCGCGAATGACGTAGTACATGCCCGCCCACTCGTCGAAATGCATGGCGGCGGGGTTGGTCATGGCCTTGCGGTAGCTGACTCTGCCGACCTCGTGGCGATACCAGCGGGCCGCCTCCGGTGTGTTGCGGTACAACGCGAAGTTGCCCTGGAAGAGGATCTTGTCTGCGTCGAACGCCTCGGGGGGGAGATGCTCGCGAATGCGTCCGAAGACCACGTCGAGGTCGCAGTGTCCCCAGAAGTCCCAGCCGGCCAGCTCGTCGGCGAAGATCTCGCCGAAGGCGGGGCGGAAGTCACACAGCTTGTACGGGTCGTCAAGCGCGATGTCGAAGTCGAAGTGATCGCGGATGCGCGTCGCGACGTCCGCGAACTCACATATCCGGACGGTCAGGTTCGGTGGCGCCTGTGCGACCGGGGCCTCGGTGAGCATCAGCCACTGCACGTCGGGGTTGCACGCCATGCTTCTCAGCACGAGGGGGAAGTACGACGGCCGCTCGCCGAAGTGCGGGACGATCAACCGCATGGACGCCGCAGCCACGGCGGCACGGTAGCCATCGGGTCCAGGTACGAAACGGCCACCCCGTCCGGACCGGCTGCTCTCAGGCGATACCGCCGGCGGTCAGGCCCTGCCCGCCCGAGTCGAAGTCGTGGGCGAGCACGGCGGTGGAGCGCCGCTGACGCTTGGCGACGTACAGCGCCCGGTCGGCGGCGGCGAACAGCTCGGGCGCGGTGGGCGAGAGGCCTTCCCCCAGCACGGCGGTGGCGACCCCGGCTGAGAACGCTGGGCCGGATACGAATCGACAGGTACGTCCGCACAGCGAGTCGACCGTCCGCACCACCTGTGCTGCGTCGGACTCACAGATCAAGACGGTCAACTCGTCCCCTCCGACCCTGGCGACCAGACTGCCCGGGATGGCAGCGAACTCGGTGCTGAGCGCCATCGCGACCGACCGGATGAACTGATCACCGGTCGGGTGCCCGTGCGTGTCGTTCACCTGCTTCAGGCCGTTGAGGTCGAGCGCAACCGCGGTCACCGTGCGGGTGGATCCGGCCGGAACGTCGAACACCAGCGCAGCTTCCGCATCGAGAGCGCGCCGGTTGACCAGTCCGGTGAGCGGGTCCCGCGATGCCAGCTGTTGAAGGGACTCCTCCCGCGTCGCCCGCGAGATCGCGCCACCCAGGATGGCTATCAACACCTCGACGTAGGCGGCGGCATCGTTCCCGAACGGCCGGTCACCGGCATGCCGGGTCGCATAGAACTCGCCCCACAGCTGGCCGTCGACAACGATCGGGGCGCCAAGCGCCGACTCCTTGCCGAGCTCACGCAACAGCTGGGCCTCGAAGGGATCACAGTCGGCGTCGTGCAGGTCCGCGGTCCACGTGGCCAGGTCCTCGACCACTCGTCCGAGGTTCTCTGCCTCACGGCTCGTGTAGAACTCGTCCGTGGGCCATCGGCACTCATTGGCGCCCAGGTCACCCACGTTGATGATTGTCCGCACGGTGACGGTGCCAGGATCCAGCCGGCTGACTGACACGCTCGCCGCATGCAGAACGCGGCGCGCCTCCTCCGCGGCGATCTCCAGCGACCGCGACAGGGTGTCGGAACGGCCGAGGGCGTTCGCCATCGCAGCCAGGCTGGTGAGCGCCAGCTCCTGACCGGCTCGCGCCATGGTCCTCGCCCTCCCTGTTGCTGGGCTCCCCATCGACGGATGAGCACTGCCCCGCAGACTGAGTGTGTGCCACCAGGGGTCAGGAAACAGTGGGTATGCCCTAAGAACTGGTCGCCGCGGCGCAGAACGTGTCCCAACACGATCGGTCCGTGGTCGATCTGCGAGCGGCTGCTGCGCGAATAGCGGCCGGGTCACGGCTGTTGAGACACAGCAAGCCGGGAGAAGACCTACGGCGAACGACCCGGTAAATCGGTGCGATCGGCCGGTCGCGTCCACACTGGAGCGAGGGAGACACCGCGCGCGAGCTGACCATCCGTCGTCGGTGCCGACGTAGCCGAAGGAGCTTCCGTGTCGATATCCACTGCCACCCCGGTCGTCGACGTCCGGATATCTCCGGTCGACGCCGAGGACGTCCGCGTACGGGTGCAACGAGCGATCGAGGAGTTCCTGGTCGGTCGCACGGCGATACTCACCGACATCAGCAGCGACCTGGAGCCGTTGGGTGCCGCGATCACCGACCTCATGGCCGGCGGCAAGCGGCTGCGTGCAGCGTTCTGCTACTGGGCCTGGCGCGGCACCGGACGCGAGGACGCACCCGGCCTCATCAGCGCAGCGACCGCGCTCGAGCTCTTCCATGCCGCCGCACTCGTACACGACGACGTCATGGACGACAGCGACACCCGCCGCGGCGGCGAGACCGTCCATCGGCGTTTCGAGCGGCTGCACGCCCGGCAGGGCCTGCGCGGTCTCGCGTCGCGGCACGGCGTCGCGGCAGCCATTCTCGCCGGCAACCTGTGCCAGAGCTGGGCGGACGAGATGCTCGCCGGATGCGGCCTGCCGGCGGTCTCCGTGGCACGCGGCCGGGCGATCTTCGACCTGATGCGCACCCAGGTTGTCGGCGGGCAGTTCCTCGACGTGCTCCAGCAGGCGCACGGTGCCGCGGACCCGCAACGGATGCGCACGATCACGCGGTACAAGAGCGCGAAGTACACCGTCGAGCACCCGCTGCGGCTCGGGGGCGCTCTCGCGGACGCCCCGCCTGCGCTGTTGGCTGCGTACTCCCGCTTCGGCCTGCCGCTGGGTGAGGCGTTCCAGCTGCGCGACGACGTCCTGGGCGTCTTCGGCGACCCGGTACGCACGGGCAAGCCGGACACCGATGACCTGCGCGACGGGAAGCGCACCCAGCTGGTCGCGATCGCCGAGCAACGCGCCACCCGCAGCCAGCAGCGGGTGCTCGCCCAGCACGTGGGCAACCCGCACCTCGACGACGCCGGCGCCGCCGAGGTCCGCCTGGTCCTGCTGGACACCGGGGCGGTCACCGACGTCGAGCGAACCATCACCCGCCTGACCTCGCAGGCGTGCGCGGCACTCGACGCCGCGCCGCTGGACCCCACGGCCCACCAGGTGCTCGCGGGGCTGACCGCCGCGGCCACCACCCGGGTGGCCTGAGTGCGCACCGTCAAGGGACCGACTGACTCGGTCGTCGTGGTGGGTGCCGGCCTGGGTGGGCTGTCCGCTGCCCTGCGCCTGGCCGGAGCCGGTCGTTCGGTGACCCTGCTCGAGCGCGAGGCGGTGCCGGGAGGGAGGGCAGGCGTTCTCCACGACTCGGGCTACACCTTCGACACCGGACCCACCGTGCTGACCATGCCGGACCTCATCGCCGACGCCCTCGACTGCGTCGGGGAACGGCTGGAGGACTGGCTGCAGCTGGAGCCGGTCAGTCCCCTGTACCGGGCCAGCTTCGCGGACGGCTCGCGGCTGGACGTGCATGCCGACCCGGTCGCGATGGAGGCCGAGATCTCCGCCGTATGCGGCCCGGACCAGGCGGCCGGCTACCGCCGCTACGTCGACTTCGTCAGCCGGGTCTATCGCTACGAGATGCGAGACTTCATCGACACCAACATGGACTCACCGCTGTCGGTGCTGAGCCCGAACCTGGCTCGGCTGGCGGCGATCGGCGGCTTCCGCAAGCTGGCGCCCAAGGTGGCGGAGTACCTGACCGATCCACGGTTGCAGCGCGTCTACAGCTTCCAGGCCATGTATGCCGGCCTTTCGCCTTACGACGCCCTGGCGATCTACAGCGTCATCGGCTACATGGACTCGGTGGCGGGAGTGTCCTTCGCGCGCGGTGGCATGCACGCCGTGCCGCAGGCCCTGGCCGGGGCAGCCGAGAAGCACGGCGTGGACATCCGCTACTCCACCGACGTGCAGCGAGTGGAACTGCGCGGGCGACGGGCCGTTGCCGTCCACACCACCGACGGTGAGCGCATCCCCTGCGACGCGGTCGTCCTCAATCCGGACCTTCCCGTGGCGCACCGCGACCTGCTGGGGTCGATGCCTCGCCGAGTGCGCCGGCTCACCTACTCGCCGTCGTGCTTCTTGCTGCTGGCCGGGTCGACGGCGAGCTATGACGACCTGGCGCTGCACAACATCTCCTTCGGCACGGCCTGGCGCGAGGTCTTCACCGACCTGATCGACAAGCGCAGCGTGATGTCGGACCCGTCGCTGCTGGTGAGCGTGCCGACCGTGATGGACCCCGGCATGGCTCCGGCCGGCCGGCAGTCGTACTACGTGCTGTTCCCCACCCCGAACCTCGACGCCGACATCGACTGGGCGGACTTCGGTCCGCGCTACCGCGACGAGGTGGTGCAGACGCTGGAGCGGCGCGGCTACCCCGGATTCGGCGACTCGATCGAGGTGGAGCACACGACGACACCGCTGGACTGGCAGAACCAGGGCATGGAACGGGGCGCGCCGTTCGCATCCGCTCACTCCTTCACCCAGACCGGCCCGTTCCGCCCCCGCAACATGTGGGGCGACAACGTCGTCTTCGCGGGCTCCGGCACGACACCGGGGGTGGGGGTGCCGATGGTGCTGATCTCGGGTCGGCTGGCCGCCGAGCGCATCACCGGTCCGCAGCCGGGCTACCGGTCGAGGGCCTGGTCGTGAGCCGCCGCGAGCTGGACGCCGCGGGCATCACCGACCCGGCCCTGCGCGCGTCGTACGAGCGCTGCCGCCAGCTCAACGCCGCCCACGGACGCACCTACTACCTCGCCACGCTGTTGCTGCCTCCGAGCAAGCGGCCGTACGTGCATGCGCTGTACGGCTATGCCCGCCACGCCGACGAGTTCGTGGACTCCCTGGAGCGACCCGACCCGGCCCAGCTGCTGACCTGGAGCGACGTCCTGCGTACGGCGCTGCGCACAGGCACCAGCACCGATCCTGTCGCCGCGGCCACGGTGCACACCGTGCGGCGCTGGGACATCCCGGTGGCGCACTTCGATGCCTTCCTGCACTCGATGCAGATGGACATCACGGTCACCGAGTACCCGACCTACGCCGACCTGCAGTCCTACATGTACGGCTCGGCGTCGGTCATCGGCCTGCAGATGCTGCCCATCCTCGAGCCGCTGTCCGAAGAGGCGTACGAGCCGGCGCGCCGGCTCGGCGAGGCGTTCCAGCTGACCAACTTCATTCGCGACGTCGGCGAGGACCTGCTGCGCGGGCGGGTCTACCTGCCGGTGGAGGACATGACGGCGGCAGGAGTCAGCCGCGCTGACCTCGAGCGAGGCGTGGTGACCCCGGCTATCCGCGAGCTGCTGCGGTTCGAGATCGACCGCACCCGCCAGCTCTACGCGGAGGCGGAGCCGGGCATCGCGATGCTGCACC
Organism: Nocardioidaceae bacterium; assembly: GCA_035645475.1. Lineage (GTDB taxonomy): Bacteria > Actinomycetota > Actinomycetes > Propionibacteriales > Nocardioidaceae > DASQMN01. The sequence goes on along the minus strand of DASQMN010000035.1, from coordinate 5,239 downwards.
CGACCAGTCGCGACTGCGTACGGACGGCCTTCGAGCTGTACGGCGGCATCCTCGACGAGGTCGAGGCTGCCGACTACCGCGTGCTCGACCAACGAGTGTCGGTCGGCGTGCCACGCCGGCTCGGCGTGGCACTGCCCCGACTCATGGCGGCGTGGGTCGCCCGGGCGCGCTCTCGTCGGACCGCTGGCTCCGAGCTGCCTGAGGCTCCCGCTGGACGCCGCGGCGGCCCCACCACACCCACCAGAGCATCGATTGGGTGACCAGCGCGAAGCCGAAGGCGAAGTCCTCGACCGGCGCGGAGCCGATGCGCCAGCCGAGGATGGCCTCCGGGTCATAACGGAAGACGCCGCGCGAGGTGAGCCACTCGTTGGTGATCAGCTGGAAGCACGCGACGATCGCGTAGGCAGTCCAGTAGGCAGCGCGGGTCAGCAGCCCGGTACGCAGCACGACGAGCTCGAGCAGCACGGTCAGCGCGACAGCGGCCAGCGAGAGCGTCGTGTGGGTCACGCCGCCTCGTCCTGCTGCGCCTCGTCGCCGACCGGCCAGCCGCGCACCGACCGCACCGCCTCCAGCGCCAGCACCGAGGCCACCGGCACGACGACGAAGAACAGCACCTCCTCGACCGGCAGGCCGCCGGGAGCAACCAGACCAAGCGTCGAGTCGAGGTCGAAGGACCAGTGCCCGGCGTGCACCGCCCACACGTCCCAGGCGACGAAGGGCGGAGCCGCGCACAGGATCGTCAGCGCCAGGCGTCGAGGGCGCGCGTACACCCGCGTGTGCAGCCACAGCTCCAGCGGCAGGGTGGCCACGAGCACAAAAGTCAGCATCGCGACGTACGTGAGCTGTTGCACCGGCTTCCCTCCTCTCCCCGGCGTCCAGTCTCGCCGACGTAGGCCGGGGCCGCTGCGTCGTCGCGGGGGGAGACTGACCCCATGCCTGCGAGGCGCTCGCCCGATGAGCGTGACGTCTTCACGTCGACTCGCGGGCGTGTCCGCAGGAACGTCACTCCCACGGAAGTCGAGATGCCGCCCGATGCCGTGACTCCGGTCGTCACCGTGCACCTGTGGGGGGTGCCGACCCGGCGGGTGCCCGGGGCGGTACGCCGGATGGTCACGCAGCGACGGGCTCTGCAGCGCACCGACGGGCTCACCTTCGCCAAGCTGCTGGGCACCGGCTCAGGGCGTACCTTCACCCCCGGGGACGCCGACCCGAACCATTGGGGCGTGCTGGCCTGCTGGTCCTCGGCCGAGGCAGCGACCGCCTTCGAGGCCGGTTCCGTCGTATGCAGCTGGGACACCGTGGCCGAGGAGCGCCTGCGGCTGGTGCTGCGTCCGCTGTCGGCCAAGGGAAGCTGGGCAGGCCGTCAGCCCTTCGGCGACCCGGCCGAACGCTCCGAGGGACCGGTTGCGGCGATCACCCGCGCCCGGCTCAGGCCGCATCGCACCTTCACCTTCTGGCGGGCCGTCCCACCCGTGGTGTCCGAGCTGCATGCCGCTCCGGGGCTTCGCCTCGCGGTAGGGGTCGGGGAGGCGCCGGTCGGCCTCCAAGGCACGCTCAGCCTCTGGGACGATGATGCCGCGCTCGCCGGCCTCGCCTACTCCGGCGAGGCGCACAGCGAGGTGGTGCGCCGCACGGCGAGCGCCGGCTGGTACGCCGAGGAGCTCTTCGCCCGCTTCGCCGTGCAGGACGTCGACGGCACGTTCCAGGGTCGTACGCCATGACGCTCAGCCGCTCGGCAAGGCCGGGCATGCGCGCAGGCACGACGGCGTGGCTGCCGTGGGTCTTCGGCGCAGCAGCGGTGCTCTGTCAGATGGTGTTTCCCTTCACCGACGGTGGCACTCCGCAGCTGACCGTCCTCACCGTCGTGCTCTTCGCGGCGGCCACCCTCAGCTGCGCCGGCGAGGCAAGAGGAGCGCGGGGGGCGCTCCTGCTCCTCGGGGTGGCCGGCGGCATCGGGCTGCTCGCCGAGGCGGTGGGAGTGCACACGTCGGTGCCGTTCGGCGAGTACTCCTATGCGGGGACGCTCGGCTGGCAGGTCCTCGACGTGCCGGTCGTGGTCCCACTCGCCTGGGTGATGATGAGCTACCCGGCGCTGCTGGTCGGCCGCCGGCTTGCTTCCCGACGCTGGAGTCGCGTCGTGGTCGGAGCCTGGGCGCTGGCTGCCTGGGACGTGTTTCTCGATCCGCAGATGGTCGACGCCGGGCACTGGACGTGGGCGGACCCGACGCCGGCCCTCCCGGGGGTCTCGGGGGTGCCGCTGACCAACTTCGCCGGCTGGCTGATCGTCGCGCTGCTGCTGGTGGCAGCCTTGGACGTCGCGCTGCCTCGTGTCGCCCTGATTCCGGGAAGCTCCCCGGAGGACCTGCTCCCCGGGGCGCTGTATCTGTGGACGTACGCCTCGTCCGTGTTGGCGCATGCGGTCTTCTTCGGCCGCCCGCCGGTCGCCCTGGTCGGTGGAGTCGTGATGGGCCTGGTCGCCGTGCCGTACGCGCTGGCATGGCTGCGTGCCGTACGGCCTCAGCGGTGAGGCTCACGGCGCGACTCACGGCGCGGCTGTTGCGCGGCCTGACAGGCGCAGGCACCGCGCTGGCCCTCGGCGGTCTCGGCCTGACCCTGGACAACCTGCGCCGGTTGCGGACCCCCTCGGCCGATCCGCCGGCGCCCTGTGAGCGCGTCACCGTGCTGGTCCCGGCGCGCAACGAGGCCGACCGGATCGGCGACTGCCTGACCTCGGTGCGGACCGCCCTCGACGCGGTGCCCGACGGTTGGGTCCTCGTGCTGGACGACGGATCGACCGATGGCACCGCCGAGGTGGTGCGGCAAGTGGCCGGCACCGACGCACGCGTGCAGCTGCTGACCGGAGCGCCAGTGCCGGCCGGATGGCTCGGCAAGCCCTGGGCCTGCCAGCAGCTCGGCGACGCCGCACTCGCGGGCGAGACGCCGAGCAGCCGGGACCATGCCGGCGTGCTGGTGTTCCTGGACGCCGACGTGGTTCTGGCCCCGCACGCACTCGCCGCCGCCGTGCACATGCTGCGCCACTCCGGGCTCGCCATGGTCTGCCCCTATCCGCGACAGCGCGCGGTGACGCGGGCCGAGCGCCTCGTCCAGCCGCTGCTGCAGTGGTCGTGGCTGACGACCCTGCCGCTCGCTCTGGCCGAAAGGTCCCCGCGGCCGTCGCTCGCCGCCGCCAACGGCCAGCTTCTCGTCATCGATGCGCCCGCGTACGCCGGGCTCGGCGGCCACCGCACCGTCCGGAACGAGGTGCTCGACGACCTCGCGCTGCTGCGCTCGGTCAAGCGAGCGGGCAGCCGAGCAGCCATCGCAGACGGCACCGCGCTGGCGACCTGTCGCATGTACGACGGGTGGCCCGCCCTGCGAGAGGGTTACGCGAAGTCGCTGTGGTCGGCATTCGGCTCTCGCCGTGGCGCCGCCAGCGCCGTGACCTTGCTCAACGTCGCGTACGTGGTGCCGGCTGCTGCCGCTGCCGGTCGCTCACCGGTCGGGCTGCTCGGCTACGGCGCAGCCGTCGCCGGGCGGGCACTGGTTGCCCGGCGCGTCGGCGGGCGCGTACTGCCGGACGCTTTCTGGCACCCGGCTTCGGTGCTCGCGCTGAGCTGGCTGACCGTCGACTCCTGGCGGCGCCGAGCCACCGTCCAGTGGAAGGGCAGGCCAGTCGCCGCACCTGTGCATGGCTCGGTGGTCGGCCCGTGAGCCGGGTGGTGGTCATCGGAGCCGGCATGGGTGGGCTCGCCACTGCGGTGCGGCTCGCGGCCAGCGGACACGTTGTCCGAGTCGTCGAGCAGGCGGACGTCGTCGGCGGCAAGCTCGGGACGGTCAGTGCCCGCGGTCACACCTTCGGCACCGGCCCGTCACTGCTCACCATGCCGCACCTGTACCGGGAGCTCTTCGCCGCGACGGGGCGGCCGCTGGACGACGTGCTCGATCTCGTCCGCCTCGACCCGGCTTGCCGCTACCGCTTCGCCGACGGCCTCGAGCTCGACCTTCCCGGGCACGCCGAGGACATCCCCGACGCGCTCGGTGCGGCACTCGGCGACGACGCCGCTGGGCAGTGGGCGGCCTTCATGGCCCGCGCCGAGCGCATCTGGCAGGTCGTCCACGAGCCGTTCCTGGAGTCACCGCTTACCGCGGCCGGACTGGCACGTCGCGCTCGCCGGCTCGGCGACCTGCGCACTGTCGCGCCGTGGGCCAGCCTGCGGTCGATGGGCGCTCACTACCTGCCCGACCCGCGACTGCGGGCACTGCTCGACCGCTACGCGACCTACACCGGCTCCGACCCCCGCCGCGCCCCCGCCGCCCTGGCGACGGTGCCGTACGTCGAGCAGAGGTGGGGCTCGTGGTACGTCCACGGTGGGCTGCGCCGTCTCGCCGACGCCTTGGCCGACCGCGCCGGTGAGCTGGGTGTCGAGATCTCCACCGGTACGCCCGTCGTAAAGATCTCGCTCACCGCCGGACGTGCTGACGGAGTCCGGCTCGCGACCGGCGAGCACCTACCCGCAGACGTGGTGATCGCCAACGCCGATGCCGCCAATGTCTACGGCGAGCTGCTACCCCCGGCAGTCGCACGGGCTGCACGACGAGCCCTGCAGCGAACGACCCCGTCGCTGTCCGGCTTCACCCTGCTGCTGGCTCTGGACCGGGCCGACTCCGATCCGGTGCATCACCGCGTGCTGTTCGGCGACGACTACGACGACGAGTTCGACTCCGTGTTCGGCAGTCGCCGCCGGCGACCCCGTCCCGCACCGACCCCCACCATCTACGTCAGCGCACCCGACGACCCAGCGCTGCGCCCCGACGACTCGAGCTCGAGCTGGTACGTCCTGGTCAATGCGCCGCGCCACGACCCGAGCGGAGGTGTCGACTGGGACGCACGCGGCGTCGCCGATCGATACCGCGACCACGTGCTGTCCTTGCTTGCCGCGCGGGGCCTCGACGTCCGGGACCGGATCCGGTGGAGCACGGTGAGAACGCCGGCCGACCTGGAGCGGTCCACCTGGTCGCCTGGCGGGTCCATCTACGGCTCGTCGTCCAACGGTGCGCGCGCCGCGTTCCTTCGCCCGAGCAACCGGTCACCGGTGCCTGGGCTTTTCCTGGTCGGCGGTTCCGCCCATCCCGGCGGTGGCCTGCCGCTGGTCGAGTTGTCAGCGCGCATCGTCGCCGGGCTGGTGGGTCCTGCCTGAGACCGGTCAGCGCAGGCGACGGCGGATCGACACCAGCAGCT